>NZ_JH600070.1:2741710-2745978 GCF_000245015.1 Beggiatoa alba B18LD
ATGCAGGCTTAACCCTCAACGGCACAGGCAGTATCGGCAATTTCGTCTTTATCGACGCGAATGCAAACGGCGTTCAAGACGCAGGTGAAATCGGTATTAGTGGTGCAACCGTCACCCTTTTAGACAACAGCAACAATCCCTTAGCCACAACCACGACCGACAGTAACGGTGCGTATGTCTTCAATGGTTTAGCCGCAGGTGATTATAAAATCCAAGTCAGTGGTGTATCCGCTAGCCTAACCCCGACAACTCAAAATGCTGGAGCTGACGATACTGTTGACAGCGATATCGATGCAACCAGTATCACAGCAACCATCACTTTAACCGCAGGTCAAAGTAATCAAACCGTTGATGCAGGTTATGTTTACACAGGGACAGGCAGTATTGGCGACCGTATTTGGCTAGATTCAGATGCGGACGGAATTCAAGACGCGGGCGAAAGTGGCGTTGCAGGCGTTAAAGTCGAACTCTATGACAGCACAGGCACGACCCTATTAGCCAGTATCGACACCGATTCTAACGGCAACTACCTCTTTGACAATTTAGATACTTCATTAGACTACACCGTCAAAGTGACCGCCCCGACAGGCAGAGCGTTTACAACCACTAATGTCGGTGGTGACGACAGCTTAGACAGCGATGCCGACAGTAGCGGTGTTATTTCCGCAATTGATTTAAGTGTCACAAACAACCGCACCGATATCGATGCAGGCTTAACCCTCAACGGCACAGGCAGTATCGGCAATTTCGTCTTTATCGACGCGAATGCAAACGGAGTTCAAGACGCAGGTGAAATCGGTATTACTGGTGCAACCGTCACGCTACTAGACTACAGCAACAATCCTCTTAGCACAACCACAACCGACAGTAACGGTGCGTATGTCTTCAACGGTTTAGCCGCAGGTGATTATAAAATCCAAGTCAGTGGTGTATCCGCTAGCCTAACCCCGACAACTCAAAATGCTGGAGCTGACGATACCCTTGATAGTGACATCAATAGTTCAGGCATTACAGCAACCATCACTTTAACCGCAGGTCAAAGTAATCAAACCGTTGATGCCGGCTATGTTTACACAGGAACAGGCAGTATTGGCGACCATATTTGGCTAGATTCAGATGCAGACGGAATTCAAGACACAGGCGAAAGTGGTGTTGCAGGCGTTAAAGTCGAACTCTACGACAGCACAGGCACGACCCTATTAGCCAGTATCGATACCGACACAAACGGCAATTACCTCTTTGACAACCTAGATACCACGCTTGACTACACCGTCAAAGTCATTGCCCCAACGGGTAGAGGCTTTACCGTTCAAAACAACAGTAGTGCCACTGAAGCCACTGACAGTGATGCCGACAGTAGCGGTGTTATTTCCGCAATTGACCTAAGCGTTACGGCAAATCGCACCGATATCGATGCAGGTTTAACCCTCAATGGAACAGGCAGTATCGGCAATTTCGTCTTTATTGACGCGAATGCAAACGGTATCCAAGACGCGGGTGAAATTGGGATTACGGGCGCAACCGTCACACTTTTAGACAATAGCAACAATCCCTTAGCCACAACCACGACCGACAGTAACGGTGCGTATGTCTTCAATGGTTTAGCTGCGGGCGATTATAAAATCCAAGTCAGTGGTGTATCCGCTAGCCTCACTCCGACAACTCAAAATGCTGGAGCTGACGATACTGTCGACAGCGATATCGATGCAACCAGTATCACAGCAACAATCACTTTAACCGCAGGTCAAAGTAATCAAACCGTTGACGCAGGCTATGTTTACACAGGGACAGGCAGTATTGGCGACCATATTTGGCTAGATTCAGATGCAGACGGAATTCAAGACACAGGCGAAAGTGGTGTTGCAGGCGTTAAAGTCGAACTCTACGACAGCACAGGCACGACCCTATTAGCCAGTATCGACACCGATTCTAGTGGCAACTACCTCTTTGACAATTTAGATACTTCATTAGACTACACCGTCAAAGTGACCGCCCCAACAGGCAGAGCGTTTACAACCGCTAATGTCGGTGGTAACGAAAGTTTAGACAGCGATGCCGACAGTAGCGGTGTTATTTCCGCAATTGATTTAAGTGTCACAAACAACCGCACTGATATCGATGCAGGCTTAACCCTAAACGGTACGGGCAGTATTGGCAATTTCGTCTTTATCGACGCGAATGCAAACGGAATTCAAGACGCAGGTGAAATCGGCATTACGGGTGCAACGGTTACGTTACTGGATAACAGCAACAATCCCTTAGCCACAACCACAACCGACAGTAACGGCGCGTATGTCTTTAATGGTTTAGCTGCGGGTGATTACAAGATACAAGTCAGTGGTGTTTCCGCTAGCCTAACCCCGACAACTCAAAATGCTGGAGCTGACGATACTGTTGACAGCGATATCGATGCAACCAGTATCACAGCAACCATCACCCTAACCGCAGGTCAAAGTAATCAAACCGTTGACGCAGGCTATGTTTACACAGGGACAGGCAGTATTGGCGACCGTATTTGGCTAGATTCAGATGCGGACGGAATTCAAGACGCGGGCGAAAGTGGCGTTGCAGGTGTTAAAGTCGAACTCTATGACAGCACAGGTACGACCTTACTTGCCAGTATCGATACCGACACAAACGGCAATTACCTCTTTGACAATCTAGATACCACGCTAGACTACACCGTTAAAGTCATCGCCCCGACAGGCAGAGCGTTTACAAGCACTAATGCAGGCAGTGATGACACCTTAGACAGCGATGCCGACAGTAGCGGTGTTATTTCCGCAATTGATTTAAGTGTCACAAACAACCGTACCGATGTAGATGCAGGCTTAACCCTCAACGGCACAGGCAGTATCGGCAATTTCGTCTTTATCGACGCGAATGCAAACGGCGTTCAAGACGCAGGTGAAATCGGTATTAGTGGTGCAACCGTCACCCTTTTAGACAACAGCAACAATCCCTTAGCCACAACCACGACCGACAGCAACGGTGCGTATGTCTTCAATGGTTTAGCCGCAGGTGATTATAAAATCCAAGTCAGTGGTGTATCCGCTAGCCTAACCCCGACAACTCAAAATGCTGGAGCTGACGATACTGTCGACAGCGATATCGATGCAACCAGTATCACAGCAACCATCACCCTAACCGCAGGTCAAAGTAATCAAACCGTTGACGCAGGTTATGTTTACACAGGGACAGGCAGTATTGGCGACCGTATTTGGCTAGATTCAGATACGGACGGAATTCAAGACGCGGGCGAAAGTGGTGTTGCAGGCGTTAAAGTCGAACTCTATGACAGCGCAGGCACGACACTATTAGCCAGTATCGACACCGATTCTAGTGGCAACTACCTCTTTGACAATTTAGATACTTCATTAGACTACACCGTCAAAGTGACCGCCCCGACAGGCAGAGCGTTTACAAGCACTAATGCAGGCAGTGATGACACCTTAGACAGTGATGCCGACAGTAGCGGTGTTATTTCCGCAATTGATTTAAGCGTTACGGCAAATCGCACCGATATCGATGCAGGTTTAACCCTCAACGGCACAGGCAGTATCGGCAATTTCGTCTTTATCGACGCAAACGCAAACGGCGTTCAAGACGCAGGTGAAATCGGTATTAGTGGTGCAACCGTCACCCTTTTAGACAACAGCAACAACCCTTTAGCCACAACTACGACAGACAGTAACGGTGCGTATGTCTTCAACGGTTTAGCCGCAGGTGATTATAAAATCCAAGTCAGTGGTGTATCCGCTAGCCTCACTCCGACAGGTAAAGATTTAGGGGGAAATGATGCAACGGACAGCGATTTAAACACGACTGGAATTAGCGACACTATCACTTTAACCGCAGGTCAAAGTAATCAAACCGTTGATGCAGGTTATGTTTACACAGGGACAGGCAGTATTGGCGACCATATTTGGCTAGATTCAGATGCAGATGGAATTCAAGACGCGGGCGAAAGTGGCGTTGCAGGCGTTAAAGTCGAACTCTACGACAGCACAGGCACGACACTATTAGCCAGTATCGACACCGATTCTAGTGGCAACTACCTCTTTGACAATTTAGATACTTCATTAGACTACACCGTCAAAGTGATTGCTCCGACAGGCAGAGCATTTACAACCGCTAATGTCGGTGGTAACGAAAGTTTAGACAGTGATGCCGACAGTAGCGGTGTTATTTCCGCAATTGACCTAAGCGTTACGGCAAATCGCACCGATATCGATGCAGGCTTAACCCTAAACGGCACGGGCAGTATC
>NZ_JH600070.1:2746078-2899410 GCF_000245015.1 Beggiatoa alba B18LD
ACCTTAGCCAATAATCAAACAATTGATACCATTGATTTTGGTCTGACTAAACCAACAGGCAACAGCTCCATCGGCGACACAGTTTGGAATGATAAGGACAAAGATGGCGTTCAAGACTCTGATGAAACACCTGTTTCTGGTGTAGTTGTGACCTTAACGGGTGCAGGTAAAGATGGCGTATTCGGCACGGCTGACGACACCACTTTAACCACGACAACCGACAGTAACGGCAAGTATCTGTTTGATAATCTGGACGCAGGGATTTACAAAGTCTCGATTGATGTTTCAAGTGATAAAGAAATTACCACGCCTAACAGCTTTAATCCTGTCACGTTAAGTAAAGACCAACACATTGATACAGTTGATTTTGGCTTATACACCCCTAGAAGTTCCATCGGCGACACAGTTTGGAATGATAAGGACAAAGACGGCGTTCAAGACTCTGATGAAAGTCCTGTTTCTGGTGTAGTTGTGACCTTAACGGGTGCGGGCAAAGATGGCGTATTCGGCACGGCTGACGACACCACTTTAACCACAACAACCGACAGTAACGGCAAATATCTGTTTGATAACTTGGACGCAGGGATTTATAAAGTCTCGATTTCAAGTGATAAAGAAATCACGACACCTAACAGCTTAAATCCTGTGACGTTAGGTAAAGACCAACATATTGATACAGTTGACTTTGGTTTGTACAAACCTACCAGCTCTATTGGGGATTATGTTTGGAATGATGCGGATAAAGATGGCATTCAAGACGCAGATGAATCCCCTGTTGCGGGTATTACTGTCACCTTAATAGGTGCAGGTAAAGATGGCGTATTCGGTACAGCTGACGACTTTACTTTAACGACAATGACTAACAATAACGGGTTCTACCGTTTTGATGGTTTAGACGCAGGGATTTATCGCGTTTCTGTCACACCGCCAACAGGCTCAGAAATCACCACACCTAACAGCTTTAATCCTGTCAATTTAGGACAGAATCAAAATATCGACACGGTGGACTTTGGTTTATACCGTCCTGACAGTGCGATTGGCGATTATGTTTGGAATGATGTGGATAAAGATGGCATTCAAGATACGGATGAATCTCCTGTTGCGGGTATTACTGTCACCTTAATAGGTGCGGGTAAAGATGGTGTATTCGGTACAGCTGACGACATCACGTTAACCACGACAACCAACAGTAACGGCAAATATCTATTTGATAACTTAGACGCTGGACTTTATAAAGTTTCCATTGAAGCCCCCGCAGGCATGAGCATTACCACCCCTGCCAGCTTTAACCCTGTCACTCTCGGTTCTAACCAATTTATTGATACGGTGGACTTTGGCTTATACCGTCCAACTATCAAAATCGGTGATTATATTTGGTTTGATGAAGATGGCGACGGCATTCAAGATGAGAATGAAAAAGGCATTGCAGGTGTCACCGTACAACTTACGTGGGGCGGTTTAGACAACAACCTCGACACCGTTGAAGATAATCAAACCTTCATCACAATTACCGATGAAAACGGACATTATCAGTTTGATAACTTGGAATTAGGACGCTACAAGCTGGAAGTGATTAGCGGTATTTCTAATGACTTAAAAGGCATTGAAAAAGGTCAATCTATCGGCGTTGGACACACCACGTTAGATATTACCGAAGACCGTTATTATGATGAAATGGATTTTGGTTATATCAAACAAGATGATAACGGAAACGGTAGCGGTACTGATGATGGTGACAATGGCGGCGACGGTGACACAGAGACCGAACAAGCGACGCTGTTAATTGAAAAAACAGACGGGCGCGAGGTCATTATCGCAGGGCAAGAAACCACTTACAGCATCACGATTAGCAATATTAGCGATGTGACCGCTAAACAAGTCATCATTACAGACTTCCTGCCTGAAGGTAGCATCTTTATCAGTGCTAGCGATGGCGGAGAATTAGATACACAAGGCAATGTGATTTTTGATGCAATGACCCTTAACGGACATGCAGAAAAAACGGTAACAGTCACATTAGTAACACCGTCAACCGTTGGTTTAAGTAATACCGCTGTGACCAATATCGCACAAGTTGAATTCCAAAACGGTTCTGCTGTGTCTGCGGGCGATGTAAACCGCGTATTAGGCTATGAATACAATATCTTTACTGACCGCCTTATTAATCGTGGAGAAGATATATTCTTCTTTAAACGGAGCGATTTACAATACAGTTTACCGCCATTACCCATTTACCCCATTTATAGCGGTATGGTTGCCCCTGGAACAACGTTAGAAGTCATCCTCTACGGTGAAAACGGCTTAGAACTAGGCTCTCAAACCGTCATGGGCGATACAGGCGGAAACTGGATGGCATCCTTCCCCAGCATCATCCTGCACGACACACCACATTCAATGCGCGTTGTTCAACTCAGTTCGCTGTATAACGACAACACCATGAGTATCTTTGATGTGCGTACCTTCTTTGTGCCTGCACTGACACCGCAACTATTCTTTAGCCACGATATGACCGTGCCTAAAGTCATTGAACTCAGCCCACCGTTATTACTAAAAGCCTTGCATCAAGTCTATGCAAACCCGCTCGCCGTAAAGTGGAACGACTTTGATAACTACCAATTCGTCGCATCCTCTAGCACAACGACTCAAGCGAACTTCTAATTATCTTAATTATTTCTAATACATGCTGTCTTATAAAAAGACAGCATGTTATTTGCTATCGCTTTTAATTTAAATAAGGACAAAAAACAATGCTTCCAACCTACCGTTATACCCCTTTACTGCTCAGTGTCTTAGTGCTCAATGCGTGCAGTTCCTCCCCTTCTTACGAAAAACGCTACGACCAAATCAGCGACCCCATCCGCAAAGAATACCAACAACTCGCTGAACAATTAGGCTATGACGCTTACAGCTATGATTTTGTACTAGAAACACAAAACGGCGTTTTAACCGTTGTCCCCGCTGACAAAGCAGGTCAAGCTCCCAGCGCAAACCCCAATCCAGCGCAACAATTCGTATTACACGTCAATTACCAAGGGGGCGACCTTGCCGCATTAGACCAAGCCGCAAAAACCAAATTAGACCAAGTCATCACCCCATTACGCAGTCAAACCAATATTAAAATTCACGTAATCGGTCATGCAAACAACCGCCCGTTAAAATCCAATGCACTTTATAGCGACAACCAAGCCTTAAGCGAAGCCCGCGCGAAAGTCGTTGCCGATTACGTACAACAAGCCTTAAACCTTCCCACAACGGCTGTAACCTATAGCGGTGCAGGAGATACCCAACCCATCGCCAGCAACGCCACTGCCGAAGGCAGGAACTTAAACCGCCGTGTCGAACTCAACATTGATTCAGCCACCCCAGAAGCAACTAACACCGTTATATCCAACCGCCTCGCCCCCAGCGACCCCTTACCCCCCTTAAACTTTGAATACGACTTATGGTGGGAACGCCTAACCAAAGAACAACTAAACACCAGCTCCAACCCCGTTCGCTTTACCGTAGAAGACCTACTCCTCCGCGCAACCAAAAACTCAAGCCAAATTAAAGTATTCAGCGAATTACCGCTAATCCGTCAAACCGCTATCCAAGAAGCCGAAGGCAAATTTGACACACACGCCTTTGTCGAAGGCAAATACAACGATTTAGACGAAGCACTCGGCAGCACGCTACGCACAGGACGGACAACAGGACGTTTTGAAGAACAAGAATGGAGCTTAGAAGCAGGCGCACGTAAACCACTGACAACAGGGGGAGAAATTGAACTTTCACAAAAAATTGGCACATTAAAAAATAACTCCGACTACTTAATTCCCAATCCCCAAGCAAACGCCCGTCTAGCTTTAACCTACCGCCAACCCCTCCTAAACGGCGCGGGGATTGAATACAACGAAACCACCATCGAAGTCGCCAAAGTTGACCAATCCATCTCAATGGACGAATTCACCCGCCAAGTACAAGCCCATTTACTAGAAATCGAACGCAGTTACTGGAGCTTATACCTTGAACGCGCCACCTTATTACAGAAAAAACGCCTATTAGCCGAAGCAGAAAGCACCGTTAAAGAACTCAAATCCCGCGATGCCCTGCGTAGCCAAGTCATCAACGCCGAAGCCGTCTTAACCGCCCGTCGTGCCGACAGCATCCGCTATGAACAATCCGTTCGCAATGCAGAAGCAAAACTCGTTTCACTGGTTAACGACCCCACCCTAATCATGAAACAAGATTTCGAACTCATCCCCATGACCCTTCCTGAAAAAGACTTTGCCCGCGCCAACATGTCCCAATCAGTGAAACTCGCTTTAGAAAAACGCCCCGAAATCAACCAAGCCTTTAAACAACTCCGCGCTGGGGTTATGCGTGCCAGCATGAGCGAAAACGAAGTATTACCCGTATTAAACCTCGTTTTAGGCACATATTTAGACGGTTTAGCCGAAGGCAAAGACACAGGCAACGCCATAGACGACGAATTTAACGAAGGCAAACCCAGCTTTACCGCAGGCTTACTCTTTGACATGCCCTTAAGCAACAACGTCGCTAAAGCCCGCGAACAACGTCGCCGTTTAGAAGTCCGCCAACTCGTCAACCAACTCCGCACCACTATCGACACCGTCTTCTTAGAAGTTCAAGTTGCCAGCCGTGAAGTAGATACCGCTTATCGGGACTTAAGCAGTAAATACCAAGCCATGCTTGCCAGTCACGCCAAACGGGAAACCCTTAAAGAACGTCGTGACTTACTCAGCAGTGCCGAACAAACCAACTACTTACAAAATTACCTAGATGCCCAACAAGAATTAGCCAGTAGCGAAGAAGGCTTTTTAACCGCCTACATCACTTACAACATTGCCCAAGCCAATTTACGCCGTGCTGAAGGGGTATTATTAGAAGTGAAAAAACTTGAAGCGGTAGAAATGGAAGAAGAAAGCTATTACGGAGATAAACTACCCACGCTGAAAATCCAACCTAAAACGGAAGAAAATAGCGTTAAAAATTAGTTGATTAGCTTTAAATGCTAGCCATTAAGGGATTTAATGGCTAGCAACCCGCCTAAATCTCCTCTGTAATTATCCCTAGTGAATTTACAACTTTTATCGGTATAATCCCCACGCTTGTAGTTTTTTTTGCTTGTTCTAAACAATATTTCACATAGTCTTATTGCCGTTTTAATAAACTCACCGTTTTACCAAAAACAATAAAACACAATGAAAGCTATTATTCTTGCAGGCGGTTTAGGAACTCGTATCAGTGAAGAAACCCATCTACGCCCTAAACCGATGGTAGAAATCGGCGGACATCCCATCCTATGGCACATCATGAAAATCTACTCAGCGTATGGTATTCATGATTTCATCATCTGCTTAGGATACAAGGGATATATCATCAAAGAATATTTTGCGAACTATTTTCTACATACATCCGATGTAACCTTTGATATGGTTAATAACCATATGGAAGTTCACCAAAATAGTGCAGAACCTTGGAGAGTCACACTGGTTGATACTGGTGAAAAGACCATGACAGGGGGACGCTTAAAACGAGTTCGTCAATACTTAACAGAAAATGAAGATTTCTGTTTTACCTATGGTGATGGTGTCAGCAACGTTAATATTGCCGAACTAATAGCATTTCATAAAACGCAAAAAACCCTTGCAACCTTGACTGCAACCCAACCACCCGGTCGGTTTGGTGCGATTAACATCCAAAAACACCTAATCACCAGCTTTGAAGAAAAGCCACAAGGCGATGGTAATTGGGTCAATGGCGGGTTTTTTATCCTATCCCCAAAAATAATTGATTATATTAAAGATGATACGACCGTCTGGGAACGCGAACCCTTAGAACGTTTAGCCCAAGAAGGACAACTTTCTGCATTTTTACATACAGACTTTTGGCAACCGATGGACACCTTGCGGGATAAAACCTTATTAGAAGAATTATGGCAATCAGGGAACGCGCCATGGAAAGTCTGGTAAATCCTGCTTTTTGGCAACACAAAAAAGTCCTATTAACGGGACATACAGGCTTTAAAGGCAGTTGGCTTGCGCTATGGTTACAACAATTAGGGGCTGATGTTATCGGCTACTCTTTACCGCCTCCAACTCAACCCAACTTATATGAATTGGCACATGTTGCCCAACAGATGCAAACAACCATTGGGGATATTCGAGATTTAACCGCATTAACCCACTGTTTACAAAAATATAAACCTGATATTGTTTTCCATCTTGCCGCTCAATCACTGGTTCGCTACTCCTATCAAAACCCTGTAGAAACCTATGCCAGCAATGTCATGGGAACAGTACATCTACTCGATGCCGTTAGACAAACAAACAGCGTTAAAGCTGTCGTTATTGTCACCAGCGATAAATGTTATGATAATCAAGAATGGATTTGGGCCTATCGCGAAAACGAACCAATGGGCGGATATGACCCCTATTCAAACAGCAAAGGCTGTGCAGAATTAGTTACAATGGCTTATCGCAATTCATTTTTTCACCCCGCAAATTATGCACAACATGGCGTTGCCATCGCCAGTGTTCGAGCGGGTAACGTGATAGGTGGAGGCGATTGGGCGCAAGATAGACTCATACCAGATATTCTACAAGCCTTTATCGCAAATCGTCCTGTCCAAATTCGCAACCCACACGCTATCCGCCCATGGCAACTAGTCCTAGAACCCCTACAAGGCTATTTACTCCTTGCAGAAAAATTATATTTGGAAGGGACAAAATTTGCCGAAGGCTGGAATTTTGGTGCGGAAGAAAAAGACAGCCGCCCCGTTCAATGGATAGTTGAAAAATTAGCCCAGATTTGGGGCAGTGGCGCGACATGGCAAACAGACAATTTACAACATCCCCATGAAGCCCACTACTTAAAACTAGATTCAACAAAAGCAAAAACTTATCTAGGCTGGCAACCTAAATTGTCACTAGAAACCAGCCTAACGTGGATAGTAGAATGGTATCAACACTACTTGCACCAAGCCGACATGGAAACTATCACTCGAGCACAAATTGCTAATTATCAAAAACTAAGTTAATTGATAAATAGAGAAAAAACATGTCGTTTACTTCATATAAAACGCTCAGTCAAGTTGTGCAATCGTTTCACCTGTCCTATCAAGAAACAAACTTTATTGAGCCTCAAGTATTTACTGTTAACGACTACTTACGGGCTGAATTAACATTTAACTTAACAGAACTTGTCGTTGATAGTTCTGAATACGCACTCTGTGAAAATATCATTTACCCCATTTTGCGTGAAATTTGGAAGGCTTACAAAACTGATTTTATGCTGTGGAGTCATCATCCTTTAGGAGAAAATGAGACACTCACAGACATACCTGATTATTTAATTGCGAAACGTTCACCACTAGGCAAAATTGTTTTTGAACAACCTTATTTCATTGTTGTAGAAGCAAAAAAAGATAATTTTAGTGAAGGGTGGGGACAATGTGCAGCCGAGCTAGTCGCAATACAACAACTCAACCAAATACCAGAACAGACTTTATTTGGCATAGTTACTAACGCGGAACGTTGGGAGTTTGCAAAATTACAACAGCAACAACTCACTAAAAATCAAAGTGGATACCAAATAGAAAACTTAAATGAATTATTTGCTGCGATTAACTACGTATTTCTTGAAAGTCAAAAACAACTAAAAACCAACTCAAACTAACTAAAGCAAAAAACACAGTGGATTAACGCATGACACAACATTCTTGCCGTTTTTGTGGAGCTTCATTACACCACTCCTTTTGTGATTTAGGCATGTCCCCCTTATCTAACGCCTATCTAACAACAACACAACTGAACCTCATGGAGCGTTTTTACCCCCTTCATGCCTACGTCTGTGAAAAATGCTTTTTAGTACAACTCCCTGAATTTGAAACACCTGAACAAATATTCAGCGACTACGCCTATTTTTCTTCCTACTCAGAAAGTTGGTTACAACATGCCAAAAAATACACCGACGACATGTGCGCCCAATTTTCACTCACAGAAAAAAGCCAAATCATAGAAATTGCGAGTAACGACGGCTACTTACTCCAATACTTTAAAGAAAAAAATATACCCGTATTAGGCATAGAACCCGCTGCTAACGTTGCAAAAGTCGCCGAACAAAAAGGAATCCCCACCTTAGTCAAATTCTTCGGCACAACAACCGCGCAAGCCTTAAAAACACAAGGACAACAAGCTGACCTCCTATTAGGAAACAATGTATTAGCTCATGTTCCTGACATCAACGACTTTGTTGCGGGTATGCAAATCGCACTCAAACCCACAGGCATTATTACAATGGAATTTCCCCATTTATTGCGCCTAATGGAACATAACCAGTTTGACACCATTTATCACGAACATTTTTCCTACCTATCAATCATTGCGGTAGAACAAATTTTTGCAAAACAAGGCTTAACTCTTTTTGATGTCCAAGAATTACCCACGCATGGCGGGTCATTACGCATTTACGCCCGTCATACAACAAATCAACAACTACCGATACATCCCAGCGTTACCGCGCTAAAAGCATTAGAACAACAAGCAGGACTAGATAAAATTACAACCTATCAAACCTTTGCTGAAAAAGTTCGCGAAACAAAACGCCAAATTCTTCACTTTTTAATTGACGCAAAACGCACTAAAAAAACCATTGTCGGCTATGGCGCGCCCGCTAAAGGCAACACATTATTAAATTACTGTGGCATTCGTAGCGACTTCATTGACTACACCGTTGACCGTAGCCCCCATAAACAAAACCATTTTCTACCCGGCACACACATTCCTATTTATGCGCCTGAAAAAATAAAAGAAACCCGCCCCGATTATGTCCTCATTCTCCCATGGAATTTAAAAACAGAAATCATAGAACAGATGGCACATATTCGTGACTGGGGCGGACAGTTTATTATCCCTATTCCACACTTAACTATTCTCTAAATGGCTGAAAAAGACATCGTTTCTAAACATATTTTAAAACGACTCGCCATCGATATGGCACGTTATTTATTTGATTTAGAAGTAGAGAAAGTAGAATTAGTAGAAACAGAATATCAACGGGTAGAAGACCGTCGAGCAGATTTAGTGGTACAAGTAGAAGAACCTGAACGCTACCTACTGCACATTGAGATTCAAAACAATAACGAAAATAATATGCCTATCCGCATGTTACGTTATTTCTGTGAAATCAGTGCAGCCTATCCCGCAGAAGAGATTAAACAATATATTATTTATATCGGACGCAATCCATTACGAATGGCGGATAATATCCAAAGAGATAACCTACACTATCGCTATACCATTATCGATATGCACCGTATGGATTGCCAACAGTTTCTTGCACAAAATAATCCTGATGCTTTGGTTATGGCAATTTTGTGTGATTTTAAAGACCGCCCGCCGCGTTCAGTTGTGCAAGAAATCATTCAACGACTGGATAATATTTGCGCTGATAATTTAAGTAAATTCCGCGATTATTTGACAATGCTAGAAATTTTATCGGATAACCGAAATTTACAAAAATTGGTGAAAGAGGAACAAGAAATGTTAAGCACTATGAAATTAAGCGAATTACCTTCTTATGAAATTGGTATTGAACGAGGATGGCAAAAAGGACTGCAAGAAGGGCTGCAAGAAGGACGACAAGCAGGCAGACAAGAAACACTTGTAGAACTCTTAGTACAGGGATTGACACACAAGTTTGGTCAACTACCGCAAGCGTTGGAAGAACAGATTATTCATGCAGACATAGACACATTACGTCAATGGTCAATGGCTTTACTAGAAGCAACTTCGCTTGAAGCTGTTTTTCAGAATACGATAGCGATTAAGCCCAATTAAACAACTATTAACAATTAGATGAAATTTACACAAACCACGCTTGCAGGTGCATATCTTATTGAACCTGAATTACGCATTGACGAACGCGGTTTTTTTGCACGGGCATGGTGTGAACAAGAATTTACCGCACAAGGACTAAATCCGCGACTTGTACAATGTAATATTTCGTTTAACCACAAAAAAGGCACATTGCGCGGTATGCACTACCAAGCAAAACCGCATGAAGAAGTTAAAGTTGTGCGCTGTACCGCAGGGGCAATTTATGATGTGATTATAGATATTCGCCCTGATTCGCCAACGTTTAAAAGCTGGTTTGCGGTAGAATTAACGGCAAATAATCATAAAATGCTGTATATTCCCGAGGGTTTCGCGCATGGGTTCCAAACATTAGTGGATAATACCGAAGTGTTTTATCAAATGTCTGCTTTTTATCATGCAGAGAGTGCGCGGGGGATTCGGTGGGATTCTCCTCTCGTAGGTATTCAATGGTTGATTGAAAACCCTATTATTTCTGAGAGAGATAGAGGGTTTTTAGAGTGGATTGCAACTGAATATTAGTGAAATATATAAACAGTTTTTAGAAGGTGAAAAAATGACAAGAGAATTATGTCCCATTTGTAATAGCTCTAATGTGCTACCAACTATACACCGTGATGCATTAGTTACAATGCAAAATTATGTTTATCATCATGCAAATGAAGCACAAGATGCAAAGATTGGAGAGTTTTTATTAACTATATGTTCTCAATGTGGATTTGCATACAACTCTTGTTTTGATAAAAAATTGATGCAATATGATGAAAATTACAATAATTCAGTTCCTTCACGAGTTTTTGAATCTTATTACCAAGAAATAGCTTCTTTTCTCTATGAAGAGTTTCCAATTAAAAATGGTACTGTAATAGACATAGGCTGTGGAAAAGGACATTTTTTAAGAACATTGTGTGCTAAATATCCTGACATTACTGGAATTGGTATAGACCCAAGCTATGAACGTACGGTAAAAGATATCGACGGTGAGCAAAAATGTTACTTTATAGATGACATTTTTAAAGCAGATTATGTTAAACAGAAGCCCAATCTTGTCATTTGTCGTCATGTTATAGAACACATATATCACCCAGTTGTGTTTTTAAAACAAATTCATCTTGCGTTGAATAAATTTCAAAATATCCCCGTATTTATAGAAGTACCTGATTTAAAATGGATTCTTGATAATAATGCCTTTTGGGACTTTTGTTATGAGCATTGCAATTATTTTACAGCCGATAGTTTGTCTCATACATTAGAGAGAGCTGGGTTTTCTGTGGAGAAAACATACAGTGCTTTCAATAATCAATACCTTTGGCTCAAGTCAACTACAAAAAGTATGCCTTTAACGACATATAAAGGATGGAAAGATACGACGGATATTATTGAACATCTAAAATCATATATAGAAAGAGAAAAAGAACTCATTGATAAAGTAAGAAGTACGTTATTATCTATAAAAGAAAAGCAGACTATCGTTATATGGGGAATGTCAACTAAAGGAGTTGTGTTTTCAAATTTACTTGATCCAACTAATTGTTTAATTGATTATTGTGTTGATATAAATACTAGCAAACAATATTGTTTTGTACCTCACACGGCACATAAAATTTATCCTCCCGAAGTTTTACAATCCAATTCACAAAATAGCTTTGTTATTATTGTGATGAATCCAAATTATTTAGATGAAATAAAGACAAAATGTAGGGAGCTTTCTTTAGATGCAAATTTTTTAGATGCAAATATGACACAGTTATGAAGAAAGTCCTACTGACTGGTGCAACAGGATTTATTGGACGACAATGCATTATCCCATTATTAGATAAAGGATATGAGGTTCATGCCGTTCACTCACACACTGATCCTTGTTTGTATCATGAGCATCTTTATTGGCATCAAGTTAACCTATTAGAAAGCGCGCAATTAAAAAAATTAATTACAACTGTAAAACCAAGTCACTTATTGCATTTTGCTTGGTATGCGATTCCTAGCAAATATTGGACAGCAAAAGAAAATTTTGTTTGGTTACAATCAAGTATAGAATTACTACGCCTCTTTGCTCAGGAAAATGGACAAAGAGTGGTAATTGCTGGCACTTGTGCAGAATATGATTGGCAATATGGCTATTGTTCTGAAAATACAACACCCTTAGTACCTTCTACTCCTTATGGAAAATGCAAACAAGCTTTGCAACAAACATTAGAGGCATTTAGTACAGTGCATAATTTAAGTAGTGCTTGGGGAAGAATATTTTTTTTATATGGTACATATGAATATCCTGCACGTTTAGTATCTTCTGTCATTAATTCTCTCCTTCGAGGACAACCTGCAAATTGTTCTCACGGTGAACAAATTAGAGATTTTTTATATGTAGAAGATGTTGCTGATGCTTTTGTCACACTATTAGACAGTCACTTAATCGGTGCGATTAATATTGGTTCTGGTCAACCAACAAGTATAAAAAACATAGTAACGACCATTGCACATCAAATAGGACGACCAGACTTATTAAAATTAGGTATATTGCCAAGTACTGCAAATGAACCTACATTGTTATTGCCTAATACAATGCGGTTAAAACAAGAGTTAGGTTGGCAAGCACAATACGACTTGACTACGGGTTTAGAACAAACAATAAATTGGTGGAAAACTAGATTATGAAATTGGTTATTGATACAGAAGAAAAAACCCTTGTTATTAATAATAACGAAAAAGAACAGATGTTAGATTTATATTCTAAAGAAGCATTTGAGTTTATTTCACACCAGTGGCTGAAAGTTGGTTGGAATCAAAAGTATCCCTATACATTTAGTTGGTTAGGTCGTCCCATTATCCAAATTCCTGAGGACATGATTCGCACTCAGGAAGTTATTTATCGTGTAAAACCTGATGTTATTGTAGAAACAGGTATTGCTCATGGTGGCTCACTTATTTATTATGCAAGTCTTTGTAAAATAATGGGTAAAGGCAGGATTATTGGGGTGGATATTGAAATACGTCCTCATAACCGACAAGTTATCGAGTCTCATGAATTGTTCCCTTACATTACGTTGATTGAAGGGAGTTCCATTGCAGAAAATATCGTTGCAACAGTTAAATCACTGATTAAGCCACACGAAACGGTATTAGTCATTTTAGATTCTAATCATATCAAAGCGCATGTATTAGCCGAACTAAATGCTTATTATGCTTTAGTTTCTCCAAACTCTTATATCGTTGCAACAGATGGTAGTATGCAATATTTATATGATGTTCCCCGTGGAACGCCTGAATGGATTTCTGATAATCCAACAGAAGCGGCAAAAGAATTTGTAAAAGCGCATCCTGAATTTGTGATTGAACAGCCTGAATGGGGTTTTAATGAAAGTGAACTAACAAATAATATCACGCATTGGCCACAAGCATGGTTACGTCGGAAATAATGCTATATCTATATGTCCTACAGCGAATTCACCTTTACGCAACTGACCCACCTCTTCAATTTAACCCTTAAAGAAGGGATTTTAGTATTTCCAGAAAAAACGACTACTATAGACCCGTTTTTCAAAAAATATCTCGAAAACAATATTCCATTAGCATTAGCAATTGGGACAGAAAAAGCAAAATCGGAAATGTTGATCGCGCCTATTCTCATTGAAGTTAGGAAAATGCTCGATAATCGGGTTAGCTTATTTTCTGGTGTTGATTTCAATGTGGATATTGAAAAAGGCTTGAATGGTTTTTGTGATTTCTTAATAAGTGCATCCCCACAACAACTCTATGTAGATGCACCTATCATGGTGCTAGTAGAAGCAAAAAACGACAATTTAAAAAATGGATTGGCTCAATGTATTGCTGAAATGGTTGCTGCTACATTATTCAACCAAAAAGCAGGTAAACAACCTAACTACGTTTATGGTGTGGTTACAACAGGAAATCAGTGGTTATTTATGCGCTTAAAAAACAATCTTGTAGAAATAGATTTAAACGAACGCTATATCAATGAGCCTGAAAAAATCGTGGCTCTCCTTATTTCTTTACTTTCCCCATCATCTTGACATCCCTAAAACTCAATATCATTGCAAATTATGTAGGGAATGCTTGGGCAACGCTGATGTCGTTGGCTTTTATACCTATTTATATTCACTTTTTAGGCATAGAAGCCTATGGATTAATTGGTTTTTTTACGACATTAACGGCTATGTTTGCGTTGCTGGATATGGGACTCAGTGCAACCCTTAACAGAGAAATTGCAAAACTATCTATTCAAACAGAAAGTGCGCAGAAAACACGAGATTTAGTACTAACAATAACAACTATTTACTGGTTAATCGGTATTGCTATTGGCTGTATTATTATCTTATTAGCCAGTTTTATTTCAACCCATTGGTTAAAATCAGTTTCATTAAATACTCAAACGATTGAACATGCCATTATAATGATGGGATTGATTGTGGTATTTCACTGGGTACAGGGAATTTATACAGGCGGGATTGTTGGTTTACAAAAATTGGTTTTTCTTAATGGTGTAATGATTACAACCGCTACTTTGCGCGGTTTTGGCGCGGTACTGGTTTTATGGCTTATTTCTCCAACACTACAAGCTTTTTTCACTTGGCAGTTAATTGTTAGCATCATTCACACCGCTTTATTAGCAATAGGGTTATGGCGTTATTTACCCTCTTTCCCACAACCAGCCCGTTTTCAATTATACCTTTTTCGTGATATTTGGCGGTTTATGGTTGGTATGAATGCAATTACGCTTGTCTCACTTGTGCTAACACAATTAGACAAAGTTATTTTAAGTAAATTGCTAACACTTGAAATGTTTGGCTATTACAGTTTAGCCAGCATGGTTGCTGGCTCTTTGTTCAGAGCGATTACACCTATTTCCTCTGCTATTTTTCCGCGTTTTAGCCAATTGGTTGCGATGAATGCAGAAGAAGAGCTAAAACGACTTTATCATCATAGTAGCCAACTGATTGCGGTTGTTATATTTCCGTTAGCTGTTGGTATTGCTTTTTTCTCTTATGACATTCTCTTATTGTGGACACAAAATGTAGAAACAGCCGAACAAACTTATTTATTGGTGAGTCTATTAATTTTAGGAAATATGTCTAATGGTATTATGCATGTGCCGTATGCCTTACAACTGGCTTATGGATGGACGAGTTTTGCGTTTTATGTGAATGTGATAGCCATTGTTATACTTGTACCCTTGCTTTTTCTGTTAGCTTCTCTATATGGTGCGATTGGCGCAGCTATTACATGGTTATTACTTAATAGCAGTTATGTGTTAGTTGGCATACATTTTATGCACCGTCGTTTATTACCAACGGAAAAATGGCAATGGTATATTGCGGATGTATTTGTGCCTTTATTCGTAGTATCTGTGATAGCGGGAATATATAAATGGTTATTAATAATAAATAATCATGGTACTGTAGTACAATTGATTATGCTAACGAGTATTTTCGTTTCTCTTTTCATAGGTGTTCTTTTATCAACACCACAAATGAGAGAAGTGTGTTTTAGGTTCTTAAGCAGAATTAAAACGTATAAGTTCCTACCAATATAAGAGTTATAAATATGACAAATGCCTCCACTCAACCAACTGTCAGTATTGGATTACCCGTTTATAACGGAGAAAAGTATTTAGCTAATGCTATAGAGTTATTATTGCAACAGACCTTTACTGATTTTGAATTGATTATTTCTGATAATGCGTCAACAGATAAAACAGCGAAGATTTGTCAGGAGTATGCTAATAGGGATAGGCGCATTATTTATTTTAGGCAATTAGAAAATATAGGTGTGGTTGCAAATTTTGAGTTTGTTTTGCAGAAAGCCCAAGGTGAATATTTTATGTGGGCTGCTCATGATGATGAGTGGAGTGAAAATTATATTGAGTCATTGGTAAACACGCTCTCCAAATATCCAGATGTGGATATTGTATATTCTAATTATATTGGTATTGATGCAGAGTCAAACTACTTGTATTCCTTTGAAAAAGAGCTAGTGTTGCCTATTTTGATACCTCGTTATTCTTACCCAAAATGGTTTAATGCCAGCATTTTTAGATTGAGAGCGAATACTGTAGCTTTTTATGGAATGTATCGTAAGAGTCTTTTTCAGAAAAGAAATCCTTTAATAGTTGAACTCTTAAACGATGTTGTCACATATTCTGATACAAGGTTTTTTGTTGATATTTTATTGAAGCATAACGTTGCATATGTCAAAGGGTGTGAGTTTAAGTACCGTATTTTAAAACACACCTCCGAGTTTTACAGTAGCGAAGAATATAAAAATAAAGATAAGACAATCAAATCGTTTTCAGGTGTTACACCTGAAAAATACATCTTAGAACCTCTAGTGAAATACTCGCCATTGCTTGCTTTTGTAGTCCGAATTCTCTACTCCATCATGGAGTTTAAAAGATGGTTTTTATGGCGTTTGAAAAAAACTAAATGATTTCCATATGACCATTAAAACAATATCGTTACCTACTGTTAGTATAGGGATTCCCTTATATAACAGTGAAAAATATCTACGTCGTACATTGGATAATTTATTAACGCAGACATTTTCTGATTTTGAAATAATCATCTCCGATGATGCCTCGAAGGATTTGACACCAAAAATCTGTGCAGAATATATACGTATTCGCTTTATTCAACAATCCCAAAACTTAGGCATGGCGGGAAACTTTGAGTTTGTATTACAACAAGCTAAAGGAAAATACTTCATGTGGGTGGCTGATGATGAGTGGAGTGAGAACTATATTGAATGTTTAGTAAATCGTTTAGACAGTAATCCTACAATAGACTTTGCTTATGCTAGCCATGTATTAATTGATGAAAATTCACGTATAACGGGTGGAGAAAGTAAAATAGCTTTATTTTTTCGTCCAAGGTCTTATATGCCTAAGCTATACAATGCGGCTGTTTTTTTTCTTTGGATTAATTGTTCAGCAATTTTTGGCATGTACCGCCGACACATTTTAACCCAACGTCAGCCATTATTTAACCTTTTCCAAGCTGATAATGCGGTTGCCTCAGATACTAGGTTTTTGATGGAAATCATGCTACATCACAAGGTTATATATACAAGTAAATGCCAATTTAAATATCGGCTTATATTAAAACCTTTAGATTACTATGAAAAAACTGAGGTAAAATCAAAAATAGATTTCAAAAAATACGTGCAAGAGAACAAGTCAGAAATAAGGCAATTGCAAACAGAACTGACTCAATACGCTATTTTCCCACTTAAAAAACAGTACCCAATATTTGCTACTCTCTTACTTTTTATGTACAAGTTAATCAGAATTAGAAGGAACTTGAAATCAAATTTATAAAACTAAAACTATTAGGACCTAGAAAATAAATGAGCAATATGCAACTTAGAAAACGAATTCTAATCACAGGTGGTGCAGGTTTCTTAGGTTCACATTTATGTGAACGCTTATTAAATGAGGGTAACGATGTTTTATGCGTCGATAACTTCTTCACAGGTTCAAAAGATAATATCTTGCATTTATTGGATAATCCTCACTTTGAATTAATGCGTCATGATGTGACTTTCCCGCTTTATGTCGAAGTTGATGAAATTTATAACCTCGCCTGTCCTGCCTCACCCATTCATTATCAATTTGACCCTGTTCAAACCACAAAGACCAGCGTGCATGGTGCTATCAATATGCTGGGTTTGGCAAAACGGGTAAAAGCTAAAATCTTTCAAGCCTCCACCAGTGAAGTGTATGGCGACCCACTTGTTCATCCCCAGAAAGAAGATTATTGGGGACATGTAAACCCTGTGGGAATTCGTTCTTGCTATGATGAAGGTAAGCGTTGCGCTGAAACCTTATTTTTCGATTATTACCGTCAACATAAACTGAATATTAAAGTTGCCCGCATTTTCAATACTTATGGTCCTCACATGCACCCGCATGATGGGCGAGTTGTGTCTAATTTTATTGTGCAAGCGTTGCAAAATCAGCCGATTACCGTTTATGGTCAGGGACAACAATCGCGCTCATTTTGCTACGTTGATGACTTAATTGAGGGATTTGTGCGTTTAATGGGCACATCGGATGATTTTACAGGTCCTGTGAATTTAGGAAATCCTAACGAATTTACTATTTTAGAATTAGCAGAAAAAGTGATTGCGTTAACGGGGTCACGTTCACAAATAGAATTTAAGCCCTTACCCAGTGATGACCCTTTGCAACGTCAGCCCGATATCAGTTTGGCAAAAGAAAAATTAGGGTGGCAACCCAGCATTCAGTTAGAAGCGGGCTTAATTAAAACTATCGCTTATTTTGATAATTTATTAAAACGGTAAAGCCTTTATGTTTCGTTCTCTTAATTTGTTGCTCTCAAAGTTTATAGAAAAAACAAATATTTCTAGGTGGCTTTTCCGTTTTTTTACACGGATTTTACCTGTACCAACAACCCGCGTGCGCGGTGTGCCGATTAAAATCATTATCCCGTTGCATCAAGTGGGCGTTTATGACCAATTTAAACATTGGGAACAACGTGAGCCTGAAACTTTAGATTGGATTGATAAATTTGATAAGGATTGTGTACTTTTTGACATTGGTGCAAGTTTCGGCAATGAAACCCTTTATGCCGCTTTAAAAGCGAATGCACCCCGTAAAATCATTTGTTTCGATTTGGATTTATTGGCAAGTTTTAATTTAGCCAATAATTTACAATTGAATAATATTCAAAAGGTTGAGCAATATTATATTGGTATCGCTAAACAATCAGGATTTATTAATGCACGTGAGCCGACAAATTATGCTTGTGTGCTTAATCGTCCCAAGTATGACTTAATCCATTATAAAACCTATAGTATTGCTTTAGATGATTTTATTGCGCAGGTAGGGGAATCACCTGATTATTTAAAAGTTGATGTAGATGGTATAGAAGTTGATATCTTGGAGGGAATGCCGAAAACGTTGGCAGATAGTCGCTTAAAATCTATCCTCATCGAGGTGGGTTATCAAACGTTACCCCAAGTTCAGCAAATTTTAACGCAAGCAGGCTTTGTTCAAACTTATCAGTCAGAACAACGGGGTATCGTAGGTAGCGAGACCTATAATTTAATTTTTAGCCGTTGAGCGTGTGGAACATACATGGAAAGTCAGAAAAAAGTCTTGATTTTGACGCTTTACCCTTATGCGGGCGGGGTCTTAACCATGACTCAACAAATGATTCAATTGTTACGCGAACGTCATTATTCAGTCAGTCTTGCTTATTATACATCTTATAACTTAGCCCCCGATTTATCTGTGCCCAGTTGGCAATTGTTGTTTAAAACGCCACAGTATCGTCAAACAACCGTTTTAGAGGATGTGCCTGCTTATGAGATTGGGGTGTATTTTCCTGAATTAGAATATACCCGTTATTTATCCTCAGCGATTTGGTCAGAAGTGATACAACAGCATGATTATCTTGTTGTTGTATCAGGTAATATTTTACCTGCAAATCCTGCCATTGCATTGAATAAACCCTGTCTTGCTTGGATTGCAACCCCTTATTTAGCCGATAAACAAGATAGAGCAAAGCATTATCCGTGGTATCGTCGTTGGTTAGATACATGGCTAGATACGCCTTGGTGTTTGGCGTTAGAAAAACAGGTATTGCAGAACGCAAAGACCTTAGTTTTAAGCCATTATACCGCAAAGCAAATTCAGGAAATTCAACCAAAAGCCCAGTTGACACGAATGCCGATGCCAATTGATGCGAATTTATTTTTTCCAGCAGCAACGCATGTTTTACAAGGTCGGATTGGTTTTTCAGGTCGGTTTGATGACCCCCGTAAAAATATTCAACTTTTGTTTGCTGCCCTTAAATTATGCCGTGAGCAAGGCTTAAATGTGACGTTGGCATTGATTGGGGCAAAAGTTGATAAACAAGCCAAATTACAGCAAGAAGCAGAAGCCTTAGAGATTGCCCCTTATATTGAGTTTTTGGGCGAGCGTCCCCGCCAAGCATTGGGCGAGTTTTATCGTTCCTTAGATGTCTTTGTCATGCCCTCACATCAAGAGGGTTTAGGTATTGCCGCTTTAGAAGCAATGGCTTGTGGTTGTCCTATTATTTCGACAACTTGTGGTGGGCCTGAGGAGTTTGTTAAAACGGGGAAAAATGGATTTTTAGTCGATTTTACCCCCCAAAATATGGCGCGTGCTATTCGCATTCTTTTAGAAAATCAGTCGCTTTACGACTCAATGCGCCATTATGCTTTAAAGACAATTCAAGAAAATTATAGTGAATCCTCGGTAAAACAAATTTTTTGGGATATATTTGCCAAAACATTTACTGATCAACAATAAAAAACAGCAAATAGCACGGGATAATTGCATGAAAACAATGTTAATTACAGGTGGTGCAGGGTTTATTGGGGTGAATGCCGCATTTACATTTGCACAAAAGGGATGGAAAGTCACCGTTTTAGATAATCTGTCGCGTAAAGGGACACCGAATAATTTAGCTTGGCTTACACAACAAGTTCCGATTGATTTTAAACAAGTTGATGTTCGTGATTATCCTGCGTTAGCTGCTGTTTTTCAGCAACAATCCTTCGATGTTGTCTTACATCTCGCTGCACAAGTTGCCGTTACAACATCTGTGGTGAATCCTCGTGAAGATTTTGAAATTAATGCGTTGGGCACGTTTAACGTTTTAGAAGCGATTCGCCAACACGCGCCACACGCCTTTGTATTGTATGCGTCCACAAATAAAGTCTTTGGCAAAATGGAGCATTTAGGCACAGTTGAGCGTAATGGACGTTATGAATATGCTAACCTGCCGCATGGGGTTGATGAAACACAGTTATTAGATTTTCATTCTCCTTATGGCTGTTCTAAAGGTGCGGCTGACCAGTATATGATTGACTATTCTCGCATTTATGGGATAAAAACGACTGTGTTTCGTCAATCTTGTATTTATGGGCAACGTCAATTTGGGGTAGAAGATCAGGGCTGGGTCGCATGGTTTATTATCGCCTCTGTTTTGAATAAAAACATTACGATTTATGGTGATGGCAAACAGATACGCGACGTTTTGCATGTTGATGACCTAGTCAGTGCCTATGAAAGTGCGATTAATGCACCCGATAAAGCCAATGGACAAGCGTTTAATGTCGGTGGGGGCGTTAATAATACAATGTCCCTGTTGGAATTAATTGCTTTATTGGAACAAGGATTAGGGAAAAAAATCCCGCTGACTTTCGATGCATGGCGACCAGGCGACCAACCCGTTTTTGTTTGTAATTTGCAGAAAATTCAAACGACATTAGGCTGGACACCGCAAATTAGCACCACACAAGGGGTGAACAAGCTCATTCAATGGGTGCGGGATAATGTGAATTTATTTGAATAATGGCAATGTGTTAAAAATGACCAAAAAATATAAAGTTGCCTTATTACCTTATCATCCTGTGCCTTATCAAGTGCCGTTTTATCGTGCATTACATGCTTATCCAGATATTGATGAAACCGTTTTATATTTAGCAAAACGGGGAATAGAGGAAAAGTATGAACAAGAATGGAATACGGTGATTAAGTGGGATATTCCACTTTTAGAAGGTTATCACTATAAATTTATGTGGAATATGACGTTTAATGATCAAAAAGCGATTATTGAACGAATAAACCCAGGCTTACTATTAGAAATTGGACGTAAAAAATACGATGCGATTTTGATAACAGGCTACAATTTTATCAGTGTTTACATTGCATTATTAGCCGCTAAAATTTCTGGGACAAAAGTTATTTTGCGTGCTGAGGCAACGCTAGGTAATCCTTCTACCTCTTTTCGTCGTAAAATTAAAAAATATCTGCTTTCATGGCTATTAGCGCGTTGTGATGCGGTAATGTACAGTTGTGAAGCAAATCGTCAATATTTTAAATATTTTGGCGCGACGGATGCCAAACTTTTTCCGCTACTCAGTTCTGTTGACAATACCTACTTACAAGCGGTTCAACCTCAAGCAGTACAACAAGCGCGACAATTACGCCAAGAACAAGGAATAGCACAAGATGCCTGTGTCTTTCTCTTTGTCGGACGTTTTACAGAACGGAAAAGACCACAAGATATTATTACCGCTTTTGCACAAGCAAATTTGTCTAATTCATGGTTAATTTTTGTCGGAGATGGTCCTTTACGGGCTGAATTAACCCAACAAGCTGAACAGTTAGGGGTAAAAAATATTATTTTTACAGGCTTCAAAAACTCCAGTGAAATTCCTACATATCTCGCCCTCGCTGATGTTTTTGTCCTGCCTTCACAATATGACCCAACGCCAAAAGCCTTAAATGAAGCCTTAGTCTTTGGTTTACCTGCATTAGTTTCTCAAGGGGTTGGAACGGCTATTGATTTAGTCAAACAAGCACACAACGGCTTTATTTTTGACGTTGGCGATACGAACCAATTAGCTAATTATATGCTTCAATTACAAAAAGATAGTCAGTTGCGTGCCACAATGCGACAAGCCAGTTTAGCAGAAGTAGCAAAATGGACACCCGAAGCGAATGCGCAGGGGGTGATGGATGCACTTAACTACTGTTTTCGCCATTCATAACAACTTATGCCTATTTCTCCCTGCTTTGCGACAACAGGTCAACAACATCATTTTTTTGGCTATTACGATAAATCGCCATTAGATAAATCGACGAGTCGTCTGCTTTGTTTACAAACGAATTTTACTGACCGCTTACCTACCGATGAAGATATTGCAACCGTAGGATATTGGTCACTAACGGATAACCAGTTTTATAAACTCGCAGAAACTCGTGCCTTTAACTGGCAACAAGGCTGTATGTTGCAATGGTTAGGTCCTGACTATGACCGGTATATCATTTTTAATGATCGTGAAGAAAATCGCTTTATTTCTGTTATTTTAGAGATAGAAACGGGACAACGGACAATTCTGCCTTATCCTATTTATAGTGTACATCCATCAGGTATTGGAGCAGTAACCGTTGATTTTGAACGCTTATATTTTCCGCGTCGTAGTTATGCTTATGCAGGCATAGAAAACACAGCAAAAAATCAAAAACTTGTTGCAGGCGATGGCATTTTTTGGCTTGATTTTCAACAAAAATCCTTGCAACCCCTTATCAGTACACAACAAATGTATGAGACAGAACACTTGTCCTCGATGGCATTTGGCGACCATTACCTAGAACATTTAATGTTTAGCCCTGATGGCGAACGCTTTTTATTTTTGCATCGCTGGGTGTTAGATGATGGCGGGATTTTTTCCCGTTTATATTCTGCACAAAAAGATGGGCGTGATATTCGTTTATTACTCAATAGTGGCAAAGTCACACACTTTAATTGGCGGGGTAATCAACAAGTTATTGCATGGGGTGGATTACCTAACCCATTGAATAAATTAAGACAACATCGTAGCTTAGTCAAATTACTGTTTAAACCATTATTACCGCTTTATCATCGTTTTGTAAAAGGGAAATTAGCCAGAAAAATCAGCGGACAAGGTTATATCTTGCTCAATGACGCGCTACAGACAAATGCTCATTTATTTGCAGAACATTGTTTACAAGTAGATGGGCATCCCTCATGGAATCCGCAAAATCCCCAATGGTTAGTGACTGATACTTATCAAGATGATGAATTTAATCAATGGCTTTACCTATACAATGTGCAAACAAAACAACTGATTATCGTCGATAAATTGCATACACCGCCTGAGTTTGCAGATTCCCCGATGCGTTGCGATTTACATCCACGTTGGGATTTTACAGGGCGTTATATTTGTGTTGATTCACTCCATACAGGACAGCGACAAATGTATATTTATGATGTCGCTAACTTAATGAGTTAATTTATGAAAATTCTTTTTATCTCTGACCGACTCAATGCGGATGGACGTTCCTATCAACGCAAATGTACGTTTGAGGAACTAGGATATACAGTGATTACTTATCCTGCTGTTCCTGTTGAAGATGTTAGAAAAAAACCATTATTCATAGACCGAGTTTTATGGAAATTAGGATTTCAACGAGATTTAACGCATTTAAATCAACAATTACCCATACTTGCCCAGCAACATCAGCCCGACATTATCTGGATTGAAAAAGGCAATACTGTCGCCCCTGCAACGTTACGTCGCCTAAAACAACTACTGCCACATAGCAAACTCGTTTCTTTTTCCGAAGATGATATGTTTGCCCGTCATAACCGCTGTTGGTTTTATACGTGGGGGCTAAAAGAATATGACATTGTTTTTACAACCAAAAGCTATAATTGCCAACCAAACGAGCTACCCAGTTTAGGAGCTAAAAAAGTCGTTTTTATCGATAAATCTTACGATGCACACACCCATTATCCAAGAGCGTTGAGTGCGGAAGAACAACAAAACTTAGGGGGGGATGTCGGTTTTATTGGGTCTTACGAAAAAGAACGAGCAGAGAGTTTATTATTTTTAGCAAAAAATGGCATAAAAGTTCGTGTTTGGGGAACAGGACACTGGCAAACGTTACAAGGACAATCAGAAAATTTATTGATTGAAAATAAACCATTATATGGTGAAAATTATTTAAAAGGGTTAGCGGCATTTAAAATTAATTTATGTTTTTTGCGAAAAGCTAATCGAGACTTACAAACCGATAGAACGATGGAAATCCCAGCTTGTGGCGGGTTTATGCTAGCAGAAAGAACAGAGGAACATTTACGTTTATTTGAGGAAGATAAAGAAGCTGTTTATTTCTCATCAGAATCAGAACTTTTAGAAAAAATTCGTTATTACTTAAGCCATGAAACGGAACGACAAGCCATTGCAAGTGCTGCCCGTGTTCGCTGTATCAACAGCGGTTATAGCCATCATGAGCGATTAAAACAAATGCTTGCTTATTTATAAACTTACCAAGAAAGAGCCTAAGCGTGGAAACGAACAAACATTACTTACAACACTTAACACAGAAATTTGCATGGCTTTTTAAGCTCCGCCCTATGCCATTAGCAACTTTTTTTGTGCGTTTATTAGCCCCAGATGAACGTCGTAGAATTATTGAAACAGAACTCGGATTAAAATTATATTTAGACCCTTTTTCACATTTAGGGCATGAATTGATTACAACGGAACAATATGAACCTGAAACTGTTGCAATTTTTAAAGCGGAAATTCAAACAGGTAATATTGTTTTAGATATTGGGGCAAATGAAGGCTTTTTTTCTGCATTAGCTGGAAAATTAGTGGGTGATAATGGGCTATTGATTGCCATAGAGCCTCAATCTCGGTTACGTGATTTGATTGAAATTAACTTGAGATTAAATCAAGTTACAAATTTTAAAATTTATAACAATGCATTAGGGGGAGACCCTAATAGTACGATTGAAATGAAGCTATATCCTAGCTTGAATACAGGGGCTTCTAGTATCGTCCATCATTATCGATTTGCAAAAGAAACTGAATTAGTGAAATTTGTCGCTATTGAGACAATTTTTACAGAATCACAACTTCAACAGATTGATTTTGTAAAAGTAGATGTGGAAGGGTTTGAACATAAAGTGGTAGATGTATTATCGCCTTTTATTCAGCAAGGCAAGATTAAAAAATTGTTATTGGATTATCATACCTCTTTATTGCAGGAACAAGGTATTAATCCCTTCGATATTCATCAGCATCTATTGAATAATGGGATGTTTGTAAAGCTTGGAAATCCTAAGGATTTATCCTCTTATATTTTATATGAATATCATACTGCCTAACTTATGACTATTTTCTCTGATAACACTGGTTTTTATCTGCGTTTATTCGTTGCTGTGTTAATTATCTTCACGGCAAGATTAACATTAGTGCAATTTTATGGCTCTCCTATCCCAATTATAGATTCATGGGATGGTTTTGGTATTGATGTTTTTATCCCTTATTTTAATGGGGATTTATCTGTTAGTAATTTTTTTACACCATATAACGCACACATTATTATTTTCCCTAGATTGCTTAGCATTTTTTTGCTTATTATTAATAATAATCAATGGGATGCTTTAGTGGAAATGACGGCAAGCGCAGCTATTTATGTTTTAGCTGCAATCACTCTGATTTTAATTTTAACGCGACATTTACACACTTTTAATAAAAATCATATTTTAATTAGCGTTGTCTTAATCTGGGCATTTCCGCACGCGTGGGATAATATTCTCTTTGGTTTTCAATCTTGTTTTGCGTTTTTAATTTTATTTACACTCTTATCCCTTTGGGGAACTTTGCTACATAAAACCTTTTCGCTTCGTTGGTGGTTTGGTTTTTTTTGCGGTTTATGTGCCTTTTTTAGTATTTTATCAGGATTATTAGTTTTTCCCGTTATTATGCTCATTAATGCATATCGAGCACTTTTTGATAGAACAAATCGATTTTCCTACTTGGTGAGTATTATTCTTTGTGCAGTAACAACCGTATTACTTTGGGTTTTATTTGTAGAATTACCCAACGTTCGTACTGCAACAAATCCTATTTTCTTCTTAATGGCATTTGGTAAAGCCTTAGCTTTTCCGTTTATTACATTTCCTCTTTTAGGGATATTTTTCTATTTACCTTTTATTTTCTTTATTTTTAAATTTATTCGTTATAGAACGTTGCCAACAACTGCTGAGTTATTTTTATTAGGTTTAGGATTTTGGGTGCTTGCGCAGGCATTTAGCATGGCTTACGTCGCGGGTAAAAATGGCGTTGAACCGAGTGGACGTTATCGGGATATTTTAGCCTTAGGGTTATTAGTGAACTATTTGATATTAGAAATTTTTTGCTTGAAACAAGCACAAGTCTTTAAACAGGTTTGGTTAAATATTACGCAGTTTATGTTTAGTTGTACGTGGAAAACTTTGGCAACGTTAGGAATTATTATTCTTGCTTTATATTCTTTATTGATTCCGATGACGGCAAAAGTTAGCTATAACAAGGCTTATTTACAAAATGTACGTAGTTATTTAATCACGAATGATATTGAAGTTTTAAAATCTAAAGAAAAACTTGCGGATCAAGCGATTCCCTATTATCAGTCTGAGAAATTAGCGACATTACTCTCGCAATTACGAGAGCATTTACCATATGATTTCTTAGTTCCACAACCACTTAGAGCAACTATTCTTAATAGTTTGTTTATAAATAATGGTTTACCGCAGGATATTGAGACCTTTAAGGGGGAAAATGTTTTAGGGTCTTATCATCAACAAGTCATTGATTCTGCTAATACACAATTTATCAGTGAACCAATTTCTTTAGCACAAAGTACATTGTATCTCCCTGTGATTGGGTCTATTGATGGTCAAAAAAATCGGTTACAACTTTTAACCTCAGATGGAAAAACCATCGATATTCCTCCCGTCAACACAGCAACATGGCAACTCATCCCAATTAAAACACCAACGACATCTTTTCAGATTATTGCGAGTGATACTGATGAGGCGCATTGGTTTGCGTTTGCACCACCAAGAGGGATGGGGACGTTGACACGAATGAATAACCAAGTATTGAGTAAAGCACATTTATTATTAATCGCTTGTTTAGTTGGGTTTATTTTGTTGCTTTGTTATTCCATGATTCCCAATAGAGATAATGGTAACGCATGAAAGTCACAACCTCTTGTTATAACCGTTTTTGGATTTTTGATGAAGCGTATCAATTGCAACGTTTAGGTGTGTTGCATCGGTTGATTAATGATTATCCTAAATTCATGACCCGTCGCTGGCAGATTACAGACGATAAGGTTACTTCTTTGTTACTAAACGGGATTTATGGGCGAGTAACGCGCAAAGTGTTTCCATGGGTTTCTTTTCAAACACGTAGCCAGATTACTCGCTCCAGTATTCTATTCTTTGCAAAACGACTCCCACATTATTTGCCTTTAGATTCAGATGTTTTTATTGGTTTAACAACGTATTCATTAGAAACCATAGAGCGTGCAAAACAGCATGGCATCACAACCTTAGTGGAGCGTGGTAGTTTTCATCCTAAAACGGAATTCGATTTGTTACGGGATGAATGCCAACTGTGGGGCGGTAGCCTTGCGCACTTACAGAAGCATTATGATTGGGTAATCGAGCGGGAAAATGCAGAGTATCAAGCGGCTGACCATATCATGGTGTTAAGTAATCCAGCTAAAAAAAGCATGATAGCAGAAGGAATTCCTGCCGAAAAAATTTTTGTTAATCAATGTGGTGTCGATTTGCAACAGTTTCAGCCTGCTAAGAAACAAGATACTGTTTTTCGGGTTATTCAATGTGGTGGGATAGACCAGCGTAAGGGCGTTCAGTATTTATTACAGGCTTTTAGCGAGTTAAAACTGCCGAATTCTGAGTTATGGTTTATTGGTGGCGGTTTAGAAACGTCTAATTTACAGTCAGTTATTCAAAAATATCAAGCGGATAATATCTTTTTTAAAGGAGGGTTTCCGCAACGGGAACTTGCTGCGTTATATGCGCAAGGTTCTGTTTTAGTTCTTGCTTCAATTACGGATGGATTTGGAATGGTTGTTCCTCAAGCAATGGCTTGTGCATTGCCCGTTATCGTGACAGAAAACGTAGGGGCAAGCGATTTAGTGATTGAGGGGGAAAATGGCTTTATCGTGCCTATTAGACAGGTTGAGGCTTTAAAAGAAAAATTGTTGTATCTCTATGAGCATCAAGATAATGCTAAATCTATGGGGTTAGCCGCATATGAATCCGTGAAGCAGGGGCAAACATGGGATGATTATGGTGAACGGTTAGTGAATTTTTTACATCAGATTAATAAACGAAACTAGCTGAATAACGAATAAAATTTAAATAATTATGAGAAAACTATTTAGACGTTTTTTTCCAACTAAAAGCCATCTGGATTTTCCTTCTAGTTATGTTCCTCATCGTCGGACAATGGAACATTTACCCGCAGAAGGACGTATTCTTGTGATTGGAGATTACTTATTAAGAGATTATTCAGAGTTACGGCGATTAGGAAAAGATGCGTATCTTTTAGATATTGTTGACTTTCCTCAGATAGAGCAAGAACGTTTCTATAAACAAAGTATTACACAGAGAACACCTTTTGCAGATGGACATTTTGCTTGTGTCATTATGTGCGAAGTTGTTGAGCATTTGATACAAGATTATCAAGCCCTTGCAGAAATTAACCGAATTTTAAAAGCGGATGGTACATTAATTCTTACCGTCCCTTATTTAAATGATTCTGCTGATTTTCATGTGCGAGTGCATACTAAACATACTATTTTTGCACTGTTACAAGCGTCAGGTTTTTCTGTGCTTGATCATAAGTTCTATGGTGGATTTTTCTTTAAAAATAATGCAGTTGTTGCGCTCCTGTCCATTTTGACTTATCCCTTATATCGTGAACGGGCATTAGAAAAGGTTAATCAATTGCTTTATAAGGTTAATATCGCATTAGGTAATCATGATTTATTGAAAAAACGCTCTAATATTTATGGTGGTATGTTGATTGCTAAAAAAACACATGCGCCACAATTAGAAGAAAACTTAGCCCCTCAATTAAAAGCCTTTGGTGCTGTTAATTGATTTTTAATGTCGACTTGTAATGACTGTTACTATCCAATCTGGTGAAAAAATTTCGGCTTGCATGTTAGTTTATAATCATGCACATCTTGTCGAAACAACGATTAATTCAATCTTAAATCAGAATATTCAAGGATTTGAATTTATCATCAGTGATGATTGCTCAACGGATGCAACATGGGATGTCTTGCAAACCCTAGCAGCTCAATATCCTCAAATTCGTTTAATTCGTACACCTTATAATATGGGAATGGCAAAGAATGCGAACTTTGCCGCATCTCATTGTTCTCGTGACTATATTGCTTTATTACATCATGATGATACCTATCGTATGGATTGTTTTCAGCATTGGTTAACCGTGATGGAAACTTATCCCAATACGGGATTTGTCTTTAACGATTATGAGAAAGAGGGTGATCCTAATTACTCCCACATAAAACAAAATAAAAACTTTCAGCCTTGTATGCAAGGTCGCCCTTTCTTCGAGCAGGAGTTATTGCAGGGTTTTTATGTCCCTATGCGAGGGACTGCGATGATACGGCGACGTTGTTGGGAGCAGTTGGGCGGAATGCGTGAGCAGTTTGGCTTGTTAGCGGATGTTGATTTGTGGATGCGTTTGGCTCGGCAATGGTCTGTTGCGTATGTCGCTGAACCTGTGATTAATGTCCGTCATGAGCGGGTGAAGGATTATCCGACCGAGTATGCTCATTTTACATGGCGACGTTTGAAGTTAATGCATAGTATTCATGCCACGAATATTCAGGAGTATTACGGTAAAAATTATCGTTATACCGCGAAATGGTGGCGATTTCGCTATTTAGTCAGTTTAGAAAATACTAAGTGGTTAGCTTATGCCGTTGTGCGTAAACGTTGGCAGATGTTACATGATGCCCATGAGGTTGCGAGTCCTTATGAATTTTTTCCCGTTAAATGGTTACGTTTTCTCCTCTCACATTCGCTAGGGCGATTATGAAACCCAGTGTTATAAAATTATTAGATTATTATTACCCTTTTCAAGCTGATGGTTATCGTTATTTAGATGGTACTTATCCCTTTTATCAGTGGATACGGGAAAGTATCGATTTGCCGAGTGCTGTCGTTTTAAACGTTGGAGCAGGGCCAACTGCTAAGGAAAAGGAGCGGCGATTAAAAGGGCAAGTAAAGCGATTAGTGGGAATAGACCCTGACCCAATTGTTTTGCAAAATACAGATTTAGATGAGGCTTATGTGAATAATGGGATTCAATTGCCATTTCCCGATGCGTCTTTTGATGCGGTTTATTCTGATTGGGTGATTGAGCATGTAGAAAACCCTGAGGCGTTTTTAAAAGAGGTTTATCGCGTCTTAAAGCCAAATGGCGTTTATTTGTTTCGGACGGCAAACTGGGCGCATTATGTGACGTTGATTGCAGCGTTCACACCGCATTGGTTTCATAAATTGGTGGCAAATCGGGCGCGGGGAATGGCGCAGGAAAGTCATGAACCTTGGTTGACATTTTATCGGATGAATACACCCTCCGCGATTCGTCAGAAAGCCCAGCAAGTGGGGTTTCAGCAGTGCGAAGTGCGTTTATTTGAATCACATCCCAGTTATTTGGCATTTAATGCGTTGGCGTTTCGGCTTGGGGTTTTTTATGAGCGTTTAGTGAATAAGTTCAGTTTTTTAGCACGTTTTCGTCATACGATTTATGCAAAGCTGGTGAAATCATAGATAATAGTCATTCATAGCGCGGTGGTAATCTCAGGTTATCGCTAAGGGATTCTTTTTTGTGAATGGCGGTGGGTTATGGATAAAGAAAAGCAGTTAGCCTTTGCGCGTCGGCAGGGGTGTGGGCAACAGTGTACTTTGTTGACTGGATTTGATTATTGTGATTGTGTCGAAAGTCGTCGTTTTTTTCTGGCGTTGAATAAGCAGTTGTTAGAGGGTGAACGCCATTTAACTGCCGTTGTTGATCATGCTACATTTTAGGTGTTTGGCGAGGTGTTGGGATGAATGAGGGTTTCTATCGTCATGAGTAGTTGACGACAGCTAACAGGTTTACTTAAGTATTCATCCACACCCGCTTGTAAGCACCATTCTCTATCCCCTGGCATTGCAAGCGCGGTAATCGCAATAATGGGAATCATTTTTGTCGTTTGTTCTGCTTTGATTTGGCGGGTTGCTTCTAGTCCATCCATAACAGGCATTTGAATATCCATCAAAATCACATCGGGATGTTGGTTTTTAGTTTGTTCTAAGGCTTCTAATCCATTGCGTGCGGTCAGAAGACGATAGCCACGTGCGGAGAGATAGCGTGCCATTGTGTCTAAATTTTCTTCGTTGTCCTCTGCAATCAGGACTAATGGGGCTTTTTCTCGCTGTCCGTATTCTCGCACTCTGTTTTTATTGAGGCTGTCAGGTAAAAAATCAGTTGCTGGTGTTTCAACGAGTAATCGCCATGGAAAGGACACAGTAAAACGGCTTCCAATACCGACTTGGCTTTCAATTTCAATTTTCCCGCCATGCATTTCTACAAAGCGTTTGACTAATGAAAGTCCTAAGCCTGTTCCTGAAAATTTGCGCGATAGACTGCTATCTAATTGGGCAAAAGGTTGAAACAGTAGCGGATAGTCTTCCGTCGCAATGCCGATACCAGTATCCCAAACCACGATTTGGATAGTCCGTTTTTCAATATTGGTGTGTACATCTAGCCCTATTGTGCCGTCTTCGGGGGTGAATTTCACCGCATTGCTGAGTAAGTTGACTAGGATTTGTTTAATCCGACGTTCATCGCCAAACATGAGCAAGTTCGTGTCGGTGAATTGTAAAGAGACTTTGATACGTTTCTTCAGGGCAGCTTGTTTAATCATGCGCACGCTACTTTGACAGACTTGTTCTATCGATAGCGTGTTCATTTCTAGCTTTAATTTTCCTGCTTCTATTTTCGCCAAGTCTAAAATATCATTGATAAGGCTTAATAAATGCCGTCCACTTTCTTCAATCGTGTGTAATGATTTGAGTTGTTTCGTATTAAGCTCACCATACACTTGTTCTTGTAAGCCTTCAGACATGCCAAGAATGGCATTTAGCGGGGTACGCAGTTCGTGACTCATCGCGGCGAGAAATTCATCTTTTGCGCGTAAAGCGTAGGCAAGTTTTGCATTAGCCGTGCTTAACTCTTTGGTGCGCTCCATCACACGCTTAGTCAGCAATGTTCTTTCTGCTTTTAGGTTTGTTTCGGCAAGTAAACGTCCCTCGATTTGCTCAGTCAATTCTCGATTTTTCTTTTCTAACTCGGTTGTTCTCTCTTTAACCCGTTGTTCAAGTTCGGCATTTAGTGAACGGATTTGTTGTTCAATCGCACAGCGTTCCGTCATATCTAATAAAACGCCTAATACCATCGATTCCCCACGAATTTTTAAAGGGGTTAACCCAATTTCTATCGGAAATTCCTCGCCAGAGCGTCGTACGCCACTTAAATCACGGACAGCCCCTAGATGACGAGCTTGTTGACGCTGTAAGAAATGGCTGTGGTAATGAACATGGCGATGGCGAAAGCGTTCAGGCATCAAAATTTCTTGTGGTTTTCCAATGAGTTCTTGACGAGAATACCCGAACATTTTTTCGATTTGTGAATTAACAAAGGTAATTATACCTTGTTGATTAACAATCATAATTCCACTATAAGCAGATTCAACAACCGAACGAAACATTTCCTCAGTCTGTTCACGCTCTTTAATCTCCATTTCTAAGCGTTGATTAGTGAGCATTAGTTGTTGTGTACTGTCAGCAAGCGCAGACATTAAACGTTCTGTTTCTCGATTGTGTTGCCCCATAGACTCCAAACAAATGGCAAGGACTAGGATAGTCAGTTGTGACTCGTGCAAAATAGGACAGAAAGAAATCGCAACCCAAGCTAGCTCCTGATTTTGCCTTAACATTTGCGTTTCAAAACGCACAACTTGGGTTAATGGTTGCGTAAAACTAGCGAGTTGCGCTTTTAATTTTTCATGAAACGTATTAGGAAATAACTGAATAAAATCTTTTTGTTGTAATACTTCTTGTGCAAAGCCCGTTAATGTTGTTGCTTGCTCATTAGTATCAACAATGATGGTATCACGGAGTAAAAAAATAGCAGGAATAGAGATTTCATTCAGCATATTCATAGGGTTTATCTTATGATTTTCTTATGGTTCGGCTTATGTGTACAATGTAAGCAAGGTGTATTAAGAAGTACCTAATAACAGAATATTAGTTAGAAAAACAGCTCGACCCGCTGTGATTTATTTTATTTTTATTATTTTGGGTAGGAACTCGTGCTATGTCTTATACAACCCATTCGTCAGATGCATCTCATTCATTAGAATCACTGTCATTTTTGCCACAAACTCGTTTACAAGCCGTTGTTAATTTTTGCCTAGTAAGCCTATCTTATTATCTATTTGGCGCATTAGCGTTGGAGGTTGTGACAATAGAAAGTTGGGTAACACCCATTTGGGCAGCGGCAGGTATTGGCTATGCTGCCTTATTTCTTTGGGGGTATCGCTTTGGATTTGCGATTTTTATCGGGGAAATGTTCGAACACATTTTTTTAATGAAACCCTTATCATGGCTAGAATTATTAACGGCAAGTAGTAATACCCTATCGTTATTAATTGGCGTTTGGCTAGTCCGTTATCTCTTGCGTCAACCACAAAGCCTATTCAGCCGTCCTGCTCACGTTGGCATTTTTTGCGGTAGTGCCTTACTCATCAGCTTATTAAGTGCTAGTTTAGGCATTAGTCTTCGTTTATTGTTTAACACAATTCATGCCACAACACCTTTACAAGTATGGTGGACATGGGGATTAGCCGACTTAGTCGGTATTCTCGTCATAGCCCCCTTTATTATTACAGGATACACCGAACAAAAACGCGCTTGGTATAGCCATAAACGGACAGAAATTATTCTATTGTTTACAAGTTTATCGCTAGTTGTTTGGTTAGTCTTTGGGCATTCGATAGACCCCAGTATCAGCGCGTATCCACTCACTTTTTTATTAATGCCCTTTCCATTATGGGCAGTTTTTCGCTTTGGACAACGCGAAACCTTATTTGTTATCGTCGTGATGAGTACCATCGCTATCTTAGCAACCCTTTCCCAATCGGGGCCTTTTACTTATCACTCCTTAGATTACTCCCTACTTATTTTACAAGCCTTTATTGGCGTGATTTGCATCTCAACCCTGATTCTGATGGCAGTTGTCAATCAACGCAGCGTACTAGAAACACAACTCCTCGCCAGCCAAGCCGCACTACAAGACGCGAACAACCGACTAGAACAAAAAGTGCTCGCTCGCACCGAAAGTCTGCGGCAAAGCATGGAAAAGTACCAAGCGATATTTATTAACGCGATAGAAGGCATTTACCAAACTACCCCAGAAGGCAAAATATTAGAAGCCAATCCTGCCCTTGCACAAATGTATGGCTATGCCAGCCCTGAAGAAATGATGGAAAAAGTACCCGATATCGAAGTGATATACATCAACGCAGAACGACGCGCAGAATTTCATCAACAATTACAAGAAACGAAAGCCGTTTATAACTTTGAATCAGAAGTTTATCGCCATGATGGGGATATTATGTGGATTTCAGAAAATAGCCGTTTAGTGCAAGCCAATGACGGGCGTGTACTCTACTACGAAGGCACAATGATTGATATTACTGAACGCAAACAAGTCGAAGAAGAACTACTCCAACTCGCCCATTATGACCCCTTAACAGGACTTGCCAACCGTCGTCTATTCCAAGCCCGTTTAAAACAAGTCATGGCAAAAGCCCGTTCTAGCGGAAAAACAGGCGTACTCCTCTACTTTGATTTAGACGGATTTAAAAAAGTCAATGATACCTTAGGGCATGAATTTGGCGACTACATTCTACAAGAAGCCGCGAAACGCTTAAAAAATTGCCTACGTGACCGTGATGTTTCCTGTCGTTTAGGCGGAGATGAATTTACTGTGATTGCTGAACAAGTAATGCGAGAACAAGACGCGGTGACGATTGCCGAGAAAATTCTTGCAAACCTCACCAAACCCTATATTTACAAAGAACAAGAAGCCAGTATCGGGGTTAGCATTGGCATTACCTTCTTCGATGGACACAACTACGACATAGAAAATATTGTTAAACAAGCTGATAACGCCATGTACTCCGCTAAACGAAGCGGAAAAGGGACGTATCGGTTTTATACACAAACCAGTGAAGATATAAAACAGCAAATAAACAATAAGATAATATAAAAGCTCATTATGCAGTAAAGTGTATGAAGCTGTCTCGATACACTTTACTGTTTACGCAAAACTTTCACTGGCACACAAAGGCGGATAAGTCGCTAACAAATCTCTTTTTTTCATGATAATCAAAGTAATATCATCCATTTGCTTTAATCCGCCTAAATGCTTTTCAACATCCTTAATAATATTTTGGCGGATAATTTCGGCGGAACATTCCCAGAAACAACTAGCGACTTCACATAAACGTTTAATCCCATATTGTTTTTTCTGCGGATTCAATGCTTCTGTAATCCCATCTGTATATAACACCACAATATCATTCGGGTTTAACGTAATCTGAGTTTGCGCAATAAAATCCGTAATATCTTCGCTTAAACCAATCGGAAAGCCTAAATCGGTTGTGCTAATCCGTTCAATTTTTCCGCCAGCACGGATAATAATCACATCCTCATGTTGCCCACTTAAATACAATTGACCGTCATAATAATCAATAATCGATAACGTCAGGTTTTTATCACAATTCATCCGCTGGACATTGTTATAAATGGTTTTATTTAACGTTCCTAAAAATTTAACGGGGTCTTTTTCGTTATGAATTAAGAGCGTATGCACGGCTGTTTGTACCATCAGCATTAAAACACCACTTTCTAAGCCATGTCCTGTTACATCACCAATTCCAATTTTTATCCGATTATGATGTTGAATAACATCATAATAATCTCCCCCAACTTCTTCCGCAGGTTGCATAAAGCCTGCAATTTCTAAATCTTCAATCGCCGCTAGTTCATGCGCTTTTGGTAAAATCATTTGTTGTAATTGGCGGGTAATATCTAATTCTGCACTTAAACGGACATTTTCTTTTGCTAATTGCTGATTAAGCGAATTAATTTCAATATTAGCTTGTTTTAGCGCATTTTTAATTTTATAGAGATGATTAATAAATAACCATGCAATCCATGCAAGGAGGAATAAGGAAAGTAAATAGGCAGTAACGCGATAAGTATTAGCTTGGCTTAAGGCAGATTGATAAGCATTGTCGTATAAATTTTCTATCTTTTCTAAGTTAATAATTATCGGTAATGCCAATAATTGTGCGGTAATTTTATCAACTAATGGCTTAGTTTTTAAGATAATTTGGACATTATTAATCACTTCATCCATTAAGCGACGATTAATAGACTTTTCATAATCTTCTTTAAATGCGGTTGCGTTTTCTACAACTGCGGATAAATTTTGTGCTAATTCAGCATCTTTAGCGGTATTAAATAAAGCAATTTTGGTTAATAGTTCATTTAAGGTGGACTCTAAAAACCATTCATTTTGTTGAAAACTCGCGCCTGCCATTTGTGAATTTAAGACTTCTAAATAATTCAGTGCCGTTTTTAATTGTTTACTTTGAATACGAAAATCCACAATTAAACTTTGTTTTTCAAGCAATAAATCGGTTTGTTGCGTCAATTTTTCTTGTATGGCAACTTGTGCAATATCATCGATAAATTGAGGACGTTGCATTAATTCTGTGTGGAGTTGCTGTAATGTATTTAATACCTTATCAAAATCATCCCGAAAAGCTAATAATTCATAACGATACTCGATTATCTTTTGATTGAGTTGGGCATGCGTTGTTTTAAATTGGTTGAGTTGAAAACGGTAATATTGATGCTGTTCTGCATCGACAGAGTTAGCCAGTTGTAAAAATGTCAGCAGTAATAAGGTGATAACAATAAAAGTAAGCCCTTGTAATGTCAGGCGAATAGCAAGATAACGTTTTAACATGATGAATAACTCCTAAATGAAGTGATTACCCTCCTTTGTAACGCTTTTGTTTTGTTAGTGATAACCCACTTCTTCCATTAGGCGTGTGGCTTGGGCTTGGAGTCGTCCTGCTTCTGAAACATGTAAGGTTTCTGCATTAAACTTGCCCCATTTTTCAACAATATGAGAGAGTTTTACTTGTGGATTAGCAGGATATTCGAAATTCAATTCAGCAAATTGGTCTTGGGCTTCTTCGCTGGATAACCATTCTAATAATTGGGTTGCGAGTTCAGGATGTTTGGCATATTTCGTGACACCCGCGCCTGATATATTGATGTGTACCCCGTCATGCCAATGAATCGCAACGGGTAATTGTGGATTATCGTGTTGTAATCGTCCTAAATAGTAGGTGTTGGCTATGCCGATTTCACATTGCCTATTTGCAATTGATTCAATGACCTGTGTGTCACTGGCTAAAACGGGAAGAGCAAGATTATTGACCCAACCTGTGAGCAAATTGCGGGTTTGTGCTTCGCCGTAACGGGCGATAAACATGGCAACAAGCGATTGATTATAAACTTTTTTTGCGGTACGCAAGCAAAGTTTGCCGTGCCATTTGGGGTCGGCTAAATCAGCGTAATCTTTTAAGTTTTCAGGCTTAATGGTTTCTGTGTTGTACATAATGGGGCGTGCTCGCACGGATAAACCTACCCAACGCTTTTCAGGGTCGCGTAAATGTGGGGGAATATTTTTGTCTAAGAGGGCGGAGTCTATTGGGCGTAATACGTCTTTTTCTGTTGCTAGCCATAAATTGCCCACATCAACCGTTAAGAGTAAGTCGGCGGGGGTGTTTTCGCCTTCTATAACGAGACGGTCAAGTAATTCTTCTTCTTTAGCACTGATAAATTTAACGGCAACGCCTGTTTTTTGGGTGTAGGCATCAAATAAGGGTTTTATCAGGTGTGCCATGCGGGCAGAATAGACAATGATGGCATCACTCGCATTCACAGACGGTAAGATGAATCCGATAAAAATGCCAATTAGACCGCTTACCGTTTGTATTTTCATGATATTTTAGGCTCAATTCAATGATGTTACTTTACAGCAAATGATAATCATTATCATCTGTCTTGTCAAAAAACACCCGATAGGTGCTTGATAGCTTGCGATAGAATGCTTAATTCAGGTTATTAATAGTTGTTTCACTCTCTCCTCTTCATCGTTGCGTAATTAATTATGTCTGTGACTCATTCTTTTCATGGTTTTCAATTTGCGGATTTATTCCGTTTAGAAACCCTTTACCGTTTTGACCAGCAATTTTTAGATGAGTTGGCAATTCAGCAACCTGATTTAAAAGCGGATTTATTAGCCTATCGCCAAGCCAGTCGCCTTTTTACACCGATAGAAATCAGTACATTATTGTTAGCCTGCGCACCGTATTTGGAAAATTTTCTCGCGCGTTTATTTGGGATTGAAACCGCATTAAATGGGGCTAATCAGGCGACTTTAAGCCATCAACCTGTTTTTGCCTTTAAAAAATGGTTTGTACAACGACGGGCGCGACGGCGGTTAAGTAAAGCAGAGCCTTTGCCCGCGTTTTCTACCTTGCAGGCTTGGTTAAAAGATGAGATTGAGAAATATCAATTAAATTCGTTAGATATTGAATTAGCAACAGCACAGTTAGGACAGCGTTATTTAAGCGATACTGTTTTATATCAAGCAGAAATTGAGCAATTAACGCGGTGGTGTTTGCACGGATTACGCGAGCCTGAAGGACAGAATTTTGTTAAAAACTGGGTGAGTTTTCAATTACCGCAACAACGCAATCATGCCCAATTAATTCAAACAATTCCGATTCAACATCAAGGTGTTTCTTGTTTAAGCAGTGCAAAACAACATCCACGCGAAGGCTTTAATTTAACCGATGCACGTTACTCAGCGCGAGCGGTGCAAAGCGAAGTTGATTATTGCGTGTATTGTCATGACCATGATGGCGATTTTTGTTCTAAAGGGTTTCCTGAGAAAAAAGGCGAGCCGTTATTAAAAATTGACCCGCTGGGCGTGACCTTAACAGGCTGTCCTTTAGGGGAAAAAATTTCCGAAATGCACACGCTAAAGCGTGAAGGGCAAACTATCGGCGCACTTGCAATGTTGATGGTTGATAACCCTTTCTGTCCTGCAACAGGGCATCGGATTTGTAACGATTGCATGAAAGGCTGTATTTATCAAAAACAAGACCCCGTCGATATTCCCCAAATTGAAACCCGCATTTTAACCGATGTATTAGCCCTGCCTTATGGTGTGGAAATTTACGATTTACTCACCCGTTGGAATCCTTTACGCCAAAAACAATATTTACCACGTAATTACAATGGTTTAAAAGTGCTGATTGCAGGACAAGGCCCAGCGGGCTTTACCCTTGCGCATCATTTATTAATGGAAGGCTTTGCCGTTGTTGGCGTGGATGGTTTAAAAATCGAGCCGTTACCGACTGAGTATTTAACGCAGCCCATTCGTGATTATGCGCAGTTACAAGAACCACTTGCAGAACGGATTATGCTCGGTTTTGGCGGTGTCGCCGAATATGGAATAACCGTGCGTTGGGATAAAAACTTTTTAAAATTAATTTATTTATCACTGTCGCGTCGTTCACATTATCAAGTGTTTGGTAGCGTGCGATTTGGGGGCACATTGACGATAGAAGAGGCGTGGGCATTGGGTTTTGACCATTTGGCTATCGCCGTCGGTGCAGGATTACCGCAAGCCTTGAATATTCCTAATAGTCTCGCGGTTGGAATGCGTCAAGCCAATGATTTTTTAATGGCATTACAACTGACAGGCGCAGGAAAACGCGATAGTTTAGCGAATTTACAAATTCGTCTCCCCGCTGTTGTTATTGGGGGTGGATTGACGGGCGCGGATACGGCAACCGAAGTACAAGCCTATTATTTATTACAAATTGAAAAAATATTAAGTCGTTATGAAATATTAAGCACGCAGTTAGGGGAAAATGAACTACGTCAAGGCTTAAAAACGACTGACTTAGCCATTTTAGACGAATTTTTAAGTCATGCCCGTGCTGTTCGTGCTGAAAAAGCCCGCGCTCAAGCGGAAAATACTGCCCCAAATTTACGCGATTTACTGCACCAATGGGGTGGTGTAACGATTGCCTATCGTCGCCGTTTGCAAGACTCTCCCGCCTATATTCGCAATCACGAAGAATTAGACAAAGCCTTAGCTGAGGGCATTTTTTATTTAGAAAATGCCGAGCCTATCGACGCAGAATTAGACACAGCGGGACATCTTAAAGCCCTACATTTTCAACGCAATGGCGAACGCCTCACCCTGCCCGCTCGCGCTGCATTTATTGCGACAGGCGCACGTCCCAATGTTGCCTATGCGTTTGAACATCAAGGCAGTTTAGAACGTGATGGCTTTCAATACCGCTTATATCAGCAAAATACGCAAGGTTTCCAAGTTGCCAACTCACAACCGAGCCATTGTAAAACTGCAGAGTTTGGCGCGTTTACTTCCTACCAAACCGACGGACACCGCGTGTCTTTAGTCGGTGACACACATCCCGTTTTTCATGGTAGCGTTGTAAAAGCCATTGCCTCCGCTCAAAAAATTTACCCGCACATCGTCGCTAATTTTGCCGAACGTGTTCACGATAAAGGCGACGAACAGGCTTACCAAACTTTCCGCACCCACTTACAAACCCAATTACACAGCTATGTTGTTAAAACACAACGCCGTAGCCCGCACGCGGTCGCGCTCACCGTTCACGCGCCACTGGCTGCGCGTCGTTACCGTGCGGGGCAATTTTTCCGCGTCCAAAATTACGAAAGCCTCGCCCCTGTTATCGCAGGAGTTCGTTTACACAGCGAAGCCCTCGCCTTATTTGCCTTAACAGTTGATGCGGATAAAGGCGAAATCACGTTTTTAATTGAAGAAACAGGCACAAGCTCACGTTTAATTGCACAAACGCCCGTCGGACAAGCCCTTGCAGTCATGGGACCAACAGGTGTGCGTACTCATATTGGGACAGGGAATGAAACTGTCTTACTGCTTGCGGAACAAGCGGGAATTGTCAACGCCTGCGCTGTTGGGCAAGCCTTACGCCAAGCGGGGAATCGAGTCATTTGCTTGGTTGCTGTGACAGATGCCAATGACATTGCTTGTCAAACAGAACTGGAAACCGCTAGCGATAGGCTTATCTGGGTAACGACAACATCAACCCCATTGCCTCGCTGTCGTGCAACAGATAAACAAGTGATAGGCACATTATTAGACGCTTTACGCCACTACGCACAAGCGGGAGAAAATCCATTATTATCAACTGTTAATCGCGTTTTAGTTTTAGGTGGTGCGGATTTATTGCACAGCATACAAAATGCCCGCTGTGGTGAATTACATGATTATTTCGCGCCGAATACGACTTTTACAGGTGCGGTGTACAGCACAATGCAATGTATGCTGAAAGGCGTTTGTGCACAGTGTTTACAATGGCAAATAGACCCAACGACAGGACAACGTACGAAAGCCGTTTTCGCCTGCTCGTGGCAAGAACAACCCTTAGAATGGATTGATATTGATAATTTAACCGCCCGTTTACAACAAAATACGGTACAGGAATATTTAAGTCAGCAGTGGCTGGGGTATTTGTGGGGGAGTAATAATAATCTCAATATTTTGTCTGATGGGACTGATAGATTTATTTAATCAGCGATTTATTCGTTTGTTGGTTAAATTTGTCCCAAGGCAAAGATTCAAAAAATTGAGTGACTTTCTCATATGTTGGTTCAAAGGCTGGGAGAGATTCAACTGTTGTGGTTAAGTCTTGATATCTCTCACCAGAACGCCGTTTAACTTCAGGGTCACGCATTCCATTTTGATGCAGTAACGGCTCTAAATTTTTACCAATACTTTTTTTATGTAAAGTGTCGAGTATTTTATACTTCATATCAGTATAAACGTCTTGAAAATTATCAATTAAAAAATTTAAATCATAAATATCTTGTTCTCGATTTCTTTTTCTAATTTTTTGTTGTAAAACAGAACGAAACTTTTCCGCAATAACATCTATGAGTGCATATACTTGTATGGTTGTTTCACTATCTATATAAATAGAATCAATGTTATAACAAGGTTCATTTAAGCTGTAATCAATTTGTATAATGGTAGAAAAGGGTTTCTCTAATTGTTTTAAGTTCATCCCATTTTTATACGCATAACCAATTTTTATCACAATGGTTGGAAATGTTCCTATAGCGTTTGGCTTTATCTCATGAGATTGACATTTGCATTTCATGCCATAATTCACTTCAGTTTCAGCAATATCCATTGCATCATTAAAGGTTTGTAAAAAAGTTGCTACATCAATATCCGCTAATTTTTGCCCTGTAGAAAAATCTATATCTTTTGTATAGCGGTCATTTTGATAGAAAATCCCTAACAACATTCCTCCTTTCATAATCATAAAAGGACGTAATGTTTCTGTATTGGAGATAGCTTTTAAAATAATATGAATAGCTTGCCTAAATGGTAATTGTGCTTGCGGAGATGATGAAACCCATTGTTCAATATTTTGATGTGTTAGATACATAACGCTGAGCAAATTCTACATTGATGGATAAAGACCAATCTTCGTCATAAATTGGAGAAAATTCATGTAGGTGGCTCAATTTTTTAGAGCTACCGCGTTCATTTTTCGCCTCTTTTTGCCATGTTGTTATCTGTTCATGTTGTACCCCAAGCATTTTGTCTAATACAAAACCCACTCGCGCAATATCAATTTTTTTGTTTTGTGGATTTTTTAGCGCGGTAATAATTTGTTTTGCATATTTTTTTCCATGTTCTAAATAAACCTCTAAAACATGTTCCTCCCCGCCACATAATTCAGGTTTTCTTAGCATATCGATAAATGTTTTACCGATTGAACTAACTCGGATAGGCGTGTTCTTTATTTGGACAGGCTCAATAATGTTTGACTCATGCGCTATAATCACTTGCTCTTGATTGATTATCTGGGTTTTTGTAAGTGGATATTTAGGGATGAAATTTGAAGGGATTGTCGTGTCATTTGGTAAACGTGTTTTTATGTCTCTCAGCGCATTGTCACGCCATATTTTTTGATTACAAACGGTAAATATAATTTCTCTAGGAATTTTATCTGTCAATTCATACCATTCCATTGCACTAATATATGAAAGATATCCATAAGGATATAAGCAGCAAATAATTTCTTTTGTACTGTATGTTGGTTTACCTGCTATTAGATAGTAAATATGTTTTTCTGGTTCACCTCTTTCATGCAAGATACCGATATTTAGTAATTTATTTACAACATCCGCGTAATTTATTTTTTCAGGAGTAAAAGAATAAATTTGCTCATAAAGACGCGCTTTTGTTATTACAGAGAAAGGATATTCATTTAATATCCAGTAGATTATTTTTTCTTTTATGTTATTATGCTTAGCGTTCATTTGTTAATTATTTACATATAATGTCCTTAGGACATTATATGTAAATAATTTTTACAGTGTCAATAGTTCTATTATTATTTATTAGGTAGTTGACAAGATTTACCTTTAAATTTAAGATAAATCCTTAGGATTTATCTTAAAAAATAAAAACTATGTTAAAAACCACCCTAACCAATGAAGGCTTTGCACTTATCCCGCAAATTTTTTCTGCACAAACTTGCACAGAACTGTTGGCGCAGATTCCTGCCATACAAGCGACTTCCGCAGGGACGCGCTCCTTGCTCTCTTTCGCATGGTGTGCCGATATGGTACAACAGTTAAGGGAATATCTGAAGGAAAAACAATTAATTGATTCGGGTGCCGTCGCAATACAATGTACTTATTTTGAAAAATCACTTGCCCGTAATTGGTTAATTGCGTTTCATCAAGATTTAAGCGTTCCTGTTGTCAAACGGAGTTCACATCTTGCATTACAAGGGTGGTCAGAAAAAGAAGGACGGCTTTTTGTGCAAGCTCCTTGTGAGTTATTGGCGCAATTATTAGCGGTTCGTGTACATCTTGACCCTTGCACTGTGGCAGATGGTGCATTGCGGGTTATTCCACGCTCGCATACGCAAGGACGGATTCCTTTACAATCACTTGCAACACATCGCCAGACCTTACCTGAGCCTGTGTTATGCCCTGCTGAACAGGGTACAGTTTTGTTAATGCGTCCGTTATTACTTCATGCGTCTTCAAAATCGACAGGGCAGGGTTTACGGCGGGTTTTACATTTTTTATTCGCGCCACGTCAGCCTGAATATGGGTTGCAGTGGCGGGAATGGGTGTGAAATTGGTCTTGCGATGAAAAAAATTATCGCAAGCGTCATTTTTGTCATATTGCTGAAAAAATCGCCCTGTTCCCATTGATTAAAACCGTAATAGCCACTACCATGTAAGTTGTAAAACAAAACTATCACCTGTTTATTTCCACAGAAACAGTGGGAATACCTAGAAACACCTCGTTTAATTTAAATCGGTTGTGTGTGGTGAAATCTTAAGCGATTGTTATTTAAACTATCTCTTAAAGGGATTGGCAGGTGCTAGTAAGTTGCAAAACACAACTAACTTATGAGGCGAATGATTATGGGTACTCCTGCAATTGAAATTGACCGTTATGTCGCATTAAGTGATGCGGAATGTGATGAGCGTATTCGAGCGGCGAAAGCAACTTTAGGCGATAACTTAGTAATTTTAGGACATCATTATCAGCGGGAAGAGGTATTTAAATATGCCGATTTTTCTGGAGATTCCTTAAAGTTATCTAAACAAGCCGCGCAGTCTAAAGCGCGATATATTGTGTTTTGTGGCGTGCATTTTATGGCGGAAGTGGCGGACATTATGAGCCGTCCTGAACAGATTTCGATATTGCCTGATTTAGCAGCGGGTTGTTCGATGGCGGATATGGCGAACTTGGCAATGGTTGAGCGGGCTTGGCAGGAATTAGCGCGTTATATCGATGTAGAGTCAGCCGTTACGCCCGTGACTTATATTAATTCGGCAGCGGATTTAAAAGCCTTTTGCGGTCGGCATGGGGGCATTGTTTGTACCTCTAGCAATGCACGGCAGGTTTTAGAGTGGTCGTTTCAGCAAAAAGAGAAAATTCTGTTTTTCCCTGACCAGCATTTAGGACGCAATACGGGCTATAAGATGGGTATCCCATTAGAACAGATGGTTGTGTGGGATTTTAATCAACCACGTGGCGGTTTGACCCCTGAGCAAATTAAACAGGCAAAAATGATTTTGTGGAAAGGTTTTTGTTCTGTACATCAAATGTTTCAACCGCAACATATTGATAATTTTTTAGCGAAATATCCTGAAACGAAAGTAATTTCACACCCTGAATCGATGTTCGAAGTCTGTCAAAAGTCGGATGAAGTCGGTTCTACGGAATACATTATTAAAACCGTGAAAGCCTCGCCTGCGGGTTCTCGTTGGTTAGTCGGTACAGAGTTAAATCTCGTCAATCGTCTCGCGCATGAGTGTAAGCCTTTGGGGATTAATGTACATTTTATGTCGCCGACGGTGTGCATGTGTTCTACGATGTTCCGCACTGACCCACAGCATTTATTGTGGACGTTAGAAAATTTAGTCGCGGGGCGGGTAGTGAATCAAATTAAAGTCGCGCCGAGTGAAACCGAGCAAGCGAAATTAGCGTTGCAACGGATGTTTGATGTCAGTCCGTAACGGTTAAGAAGGATTAGGACTGGTAGTCCTCACAGGACTGCCAGTCCTGACAGCGTTTTAAATCTGCGCCCATTGGCGTGGTAGGCTGACAACGCCTTGTTCTAAGCCTTTTTGGCGAACGTTGAGCGTAGCGACAGTGCTGGCGTGGTCATAGACATGAATGGCATTTTCGCAGAGTAGGAAAATATCGACCCAATATTCGCCTTTTAATAAGGCGAGTTTGGGGAAGGTGACGCGCACGGTAGCGATGCCGTTACTATCGCGTTGAATGGGTAGCCCATCGTGCTGTGTGCCTGCACTGGTAATAAAACGCCCATCCGCGTTGATGATTAAAATGCCGACGGTTGGTGAGGGTAAACTAATATCAGAGCTAAATTTAACCGTGATACAAAGTTCACTGCGTAAGCTGAAGACATCGAGTTTTTTATCGGTCATGCCGTCAACTGTCACGCTGACCTCTTTAATTTTCGCTGTTCCTTCTACAATTTGAGAACTAGCGACAACGGGCGTATTTTCCACAGGGGTTGTGTTTGCTTGTAGTTGTGCGTTGGTATTTTGTGATAAAGATTCGGTGTAAGCACTAACAACGCTACTGGGAACGCCATCCATTTTAATTTGTCCGTGTTCTAACCAGATAACGCGGTCACAAATGGCTTCAATTTGGTACATGGAGTGTGAGCAGAATAAAATTGTTTTACCTGCTTGTTTAAATTGCATAATTCGATTGAATGATTTACGCGCAAACGCGCCATCACCAACGGAAAGGGCTTCATCAACGATTAAGATATCTGGTTCAACACAGGTCGCAACGGCAAAAGCAAGGCGCACAAACATGCCTGATGAGTAAGTTTTTACAGGATGATCCATGAATTCTTGAATGCCTGCAAATTCGACAATAGTTTGATAAATCTGGTCAATTTCTGGAATCGTTAGCCCCATCATTGTGCCGTTTAAATAGACGTTTTCGCGTCCTGTCATGTCAGGATGGAAACCGCCACCGAGTTCTAAGAGTGCTGAGACTCGCCCCGTCACTTCGCAAAGTCCATTATCAGGTTTTAATGTGCCTGCAATGATTTTTAATAAGGTACTTTTTCCCGCGCCATTATTGCCAATAATCCCAATCACTTGCCCATTTTCTATATGCAAATTTAAGGGATGTAATGCAATAAATTCTTCATGATGACGACGTTTAGTCAGAATTTCGAGTAGGCGGTCAACGCCATGTTCATAATAACTATAGGTTTTGCAAATATTTTCTAAGCGAATCACAGGCATATTGGTGTGTTTGTGTTGGGATAAGAAGACAAAGCGATATGGCGTATTATAAGCCTTCCCTGATGTTTGTTGTGCAATAGAGGGAAAAGCATTTCATTTTCATAGAAACAAGGATTTCTTGAATTGCTGACTTAATTCATTTTAGTCGTTTATTATGAGTGTCTCTCTGAATTCGTTTATTTTTTAGCTCAATTATAAGGTAAGGGAAAATTGATAAAATCAGATAATTTGTAAAAAAGCCTTATTTTTATCATAAATGTCTTTAATCTATTTATTAGTATAAAGTAGGTTTTTGATTATCTATTGACAATCCTCTATAATGCCACGCTTTTTTATATAAATGCCATAATAAAATAATGGATTAGAACGTATAGAATTTAAAATTGCCCGTGACATAGAAGTAACGGAATACTATAATAAAAGTGTTTTGTCCCTAGTAAAAATAGCATAGTATTGGTCTCTCTATTTTAGTGAAAAAAAACAGGCTAATAGTTAATTTTCCACTAGCCTACCCTTAAATTTCCATTCTTTAAATGCTTTCGGTGAAGATGAATATGTTGACAGGACTTTATCGCCCTTCGTTTGAAAAAGACAGTTGCGGCTTTGGGTTAATTGCCCAAATGGATGGCAAGGCGAGTCATTGGTTAGTACAAACAGCCGTTACTTCGTTGAACAATCTCACCCACCGAGGAGCAGTCGCCGCAGATGGTAAAACTGGGGATGGCTGTGGTTTATTATTCAAAAAACCTGATTCTTTTTTACGGGCTTTAGCACAAGAGCAAGGGATTACCCTCGCACCTTTGTATGCGTCTGGTTTGGTGTTTTTATCCACGAATCCACAACAAGCTGAGTTTGCTAAACAAACCTTAAATGCAGAGTTGCAAAAAGAAGGCTTATTTGTCGCGGGTTGGCGTGTTGTGCCGACAGATGCAGAAGCGTGTGGCGCGGAAGCGTTAAAAACCTTACCGTTTATTGCACAAATTTTTGTCAACGCGCCTGAAAATGGGGACGATGTCAGTTTTGAGCGGCAGTTATTCATTGCCCGTCGTCGCGCTGAAAAAACCTTGATGGCGCAAGGCGATGAGGTGTTTTATGTGCCTAGCCTGTCTTGTCGGACAATTTCTTATAAAGGCTTAGTGATGCCTGCGAAATTGCCTGTTTTTTATCCTGATTTGAACGATGCGCGTTTCGAGTCTGCGTTATGCGTTTATCATCAACGCTTTTCTACGAATACATGGCCGCAATGGCGGTTAGCGCAACCGTTCCGTTATTTAGCGCATAACGGTGAAATTAATACGATTCAAGGCAATCGAAATTGGGCAGTGGCACGCGGTTATAAGCTTTCTACACCGTTAATTGCCAATATGGACGATATTCGCCCTTTAGTGTCGCTCAGTGGTTCTGACTCTTCCAGTTTAGATAATATGCTGGAGGTGTTGTTAGCGGGCGGTATGGATATTTTCCGCGCCATGCGGTTATTAATTCCGCCAGCTTGGCAAAATATGGAAAGCATAGACCCAAATTTGCGGGCGTTTTATGAATACAATTCTATGCACATGGAATCGTGGGATGGTCCTGCGGGCATCGTGTTGACTGATGGACGTTATGCCGCTTGTACCATGGACAGAAACGGCTTACGCCCCGCACGTTATGTAATTACTGAAGACCGTTATATTACCTTAGCGTCTGAAATCGGCGTTTATGAATATGATAACGCCAACGTGATTGCGAAAGGACGTTTAAAACCTGGGCAAATGATGGCAGTAGATACCGAAACGGGTACGCTGTTATTGCCTGAAGATATTAACCAACGTTTGCAACAACGTCAGCCTTATCGGACTTGGTTGAAGAAATACGCAAAACGCTTGGACGAAAATATTGCCACGCCTGAAGTAGTTAAAAATGAGTTAAGCCCTGAAGAGTTAGCGATTTATCAAAAGCAATTCCAAGTTAGTTTAGAAGAGCGTGACCAAGTATTGCGCGTTTTAGCGGAAAGCTCTCAAGAAGCGGTTGGCTCTATGGGCGATGATACGCCGATGGCGGTGTTATCGAAAAAAGAACGCTCAGTTTATGACTATTTCCGCCAACAATTTGCGCAAGTGACTAATCCCCCGATTGACCCTTTACGGGAAAAAATCGTGATGTCCTTACGCACATGTTTTGGGCGGGAACGAAATTTATTTGAAGAAGTTGATATCCATGCGGCACGTTTAGAAATCGCCTCGCCGATTATGTCAACCTCTAAATTTAATCGCTTATTAGCGTTGACTGACCCCGATTATGCCCATGAAAAACTGGTATTAAGTTATCCGCAAGGACAAGACTTAAAAACCGCCATTCTTGCCTTGTGCGAACAGGCAACGAATGCCGTAAAAGCGGGAAAAGTCTTGCTTGTCTTATCCGATAAAGGTTTAAAAGCAGACCATTTACCCATACACGCGGTTTTAGCGGTTGGGGCTGTGCATCATTATTTAATCGCACAAGGGGTGCGTTGTGATGCCAATATCGTGGTAGAAACCGCCACCGCCCGCGACCCGCATCATTTTGCGGTGTTAATCGGTTACGGGGCAACGGCAATTCATCCGTATTTAGCCTATGAATGTATCCTTGATTTGTTAAGCAGTGGCGGGATGCAAAACATGGATGCCGCGAAAGCCTTAGAAAATTACCGTAATGGGATTAATAAAGGCTTGTACAAAATTATCTCCAAAATGGGGATTTCTACGATTACCAGCTATCGTGGTGCGCAACTCTTCGAAGCCGTTGGCTTACATAGCGATGTGGTCGATTTATGCTTTAAAGATACGACGTGTCGGATTCAAGGCGCGACGTTTGACGATTTAGAAAACGACCAACGCAAATTACATAAACTTGCATGGAATCCACGCAAGCCTTTAGACCAAGGCGGGTTATTAAAATTTGTACATGATGGCGAATATCACGCTTATAACCCCGATGTTGTGCAAGCCTTACAAACCGCTGTAAAAACGGGCGATTATTCAGAGTATCAACGGTTTAGCCGATTAGTGAATGAGCGCGACCCGATGACGTTCCGCGATTTGCTCGCGCTCCGTTCAGATGTCACGGCAATATCTATTGATGACGTTGAACCTGTTGAAGCCATTCTCCCGCGTTTTGACAGTGCAGGCATGTCTTTAGGCGCGTTATCCCCTGAAGCCCATGAAGCCTTAGCCATTGCCATGAACCGTTTAGGCGGGCGTTCTAACTCTGGCGAAGGGGGCGAAGACCCCTCTCGTTATGGCACGGAACGGATGTCGAAAATTAAACAAGTCGCCTCTGGACGTTTTGGAGTCACGCCTGCTTATCTCGTCAATGCCGAAGTGTTGCAAATTAAAGTCTCACAAGGGGCTAAACCAGGTGAAGGCGGACAATTACCAGGGCATAAGGTCAATGAAATGATTGCGACCTTACGTTATTCCTCCGCTGGGGTTACGCTGATTTCTCCGCCACCGCATCACGACATTTACTCGATTGAAGACTTAGCCCAATTGATTTTTGACTTAAAACAAGTCAATCCCAGCGCGTTAGTCTCCGTTAAATTAGTCGCAGAAGCAGGGGTCGGCACGGTTGCCGCAGGTGTTGCCAAAGCCTACGCCGATTTAATCACCATTGCAGGCTACGACGGTGGCACAGGCGCAAGCCCATTAACCTCCGTAAAATATGCGGGTAGCCCTTGGGAATTAGGCTTGACCGAAACCCATCAAATTATGCGGGCAAATGATTTACGCGATAAAGTGCGGATTCAAGCCGATGGCGGATTAAAAACAGGCTTAGACGTGATTAAAGCCGCAATTTTAGGCGCGGAAAGCTTCGGTTTTGGCACTGCGCCAATGGTGGCATTAGGTTGTAAATATCTACGGATTTGTCACTTGAACAACTGCGCGACGGGTGTTGCGACGCAAAATAAAGTCCTCCGTCGGGAACACTTCATCGGCTTGCCCGAAATGGTCATGAATTACTTCCGTTTCGTCGCAATGGAAACCCGCGAATTATTAGCGCAATTAGGGATTAAACGCATGAGCGACTTAATCGGGCGTACCGATTTGCTCACCCGTTTAGAAGGTATTACTGAAAAACAAAGACATTTAGATTTAAGCCCGATTCTCAGCGATGCCAATGTGGCTGCGGATAAACCACAATTCTGCGTACATCCTGCCAATAAACCCTTTGATAAAGGTGAACTTGCCGAGCAAATGGTAAAAGACATACTCCCCGCGATAGAGGGTAAATTAGGCGGTGAATTCTCTTACCTTGTTCGTAACGTCAACCGCTCAATTGGAGCACGGATTTCTGGAGAAATTGCCCGTCGTCATGGCAATCTGGGCATGAGCGACAAACCAGTCACTGTGCGCTTAAAAGGTTCAGCAGGGCAAAGCTTTGGCGTGTGGAATGCGGGTGGCTTGCATTTACACCTTGAAGGCGATGCCAATGACTACGTGGGCAAAGGCATGGCAGCAGGCAAAATCGTGATTTATCCACCTGCAAATAGCCGTTTTGAATCCCAAAAAACCGCCATTATTGGCAATACCTGCTTATATGGCGCGACGGGTGGCATACTTTACGCCGCAGGGATAGCAGGTGAACGCTTTGCCGTGCGTAACTCTGGCGCACATGCCATTGTTGAGGGCGTAGGCGACCATGGTTGCGAATACATGACAGGCGGGATTGTCGTTGTTTTAGGCGAAACAGGCTTTAACTTTGGCGCGGGGATGACAGGCGGTTTTGCCTATGTCCTAGACCAAAACAATACCTTTGTTGATAAATACAATCATGAGCTTATCGACGTGCATCGTCTCGCGCCCGAATTCATGCAAGCCCACAGTGCGCATTTATACGGCATGATTAGTGATTTTGTCCGCGAAACGGGTAGCCAATGGGGACAAACGCTATTAGACGACTATAGCAGTTTCGTGGGTAAATTCTGGCTGGTTAAACCACGGGCAAGCGAAATCGGCTCGCTGTTAGACAGTTTGGTCAATAAAGCGGCGTAACGTGTTTGTTGGGGCGAAACCCTCGCCCCGCTCCCCTTTTTGAACGTATTCAATTTGGTATTTGCAACAATGAGCGACAATTTTCAATTTCTTAATTTACCCCGCCTAGACCCTGAAAAAACCGAAAGTCGAGTTCGGATTCATACATGGAACGAAATTTATGGACAATTCGACAACTCAGAGGCAGGCAACCAAGCAGGACGTTGTTTAGAATGTGGTAATCCCTATTGCGAATGGAAATGCCCCGTTCATAACTACATCCCTAACTGGTTGAAACTGATAAGAGAAGGCAATTTATTTGAAGCGGCAGAATTATCCCATAAAACCAACTCACTGCCTGAAATTTGCGGGCGAGTCTGTCCTCAAGACCGCTTATGCGAAGGTGCTTGCACCTTAGGCGATGGCTTTGGCGCGGTTACGATTGGTTCTATTGAAAAATTCATTACCGACGAAGCCTATAAACAAGGCTGGCGACCTGATTTGTCTAAAGTAGTACAAACAGGGAAAAAAGTCGCGATTGTTGGCGCAGGCCCTGCAGGTTTAGCCTGTGCAGATATTTTAAGCCGTAATGGGGTTAAAGCCGTCGTTTATGACCGCTATCCCGAAATTGGTGGCTTACTGACTTTCGGCATTCCCTCCTTTAAATTAGAAAAACAAGTCGTCCGTGTTCGTCGCCAAATCATGGAAGGCATGGGCATTAAGTTCATTCTCAATACAGAAATTGGTCGTGACATCAGTTTTCAACAATTATTGAATGAATACGATGCCGTCTTTTTAGGCATGGGTACTTATAACTACATGCAAGGCGGTTTTGCGGGTGAAAACCTTAAAGGAGTCTATAAAGCCTTACCGTATTTAGTCGGCAATATCAGCCATGTAGAAAACTGGGAAACCAAAGCCGATATTCGCGCAGGCTTAGAAATGCAAGATGGTTATATTAATCTGAAAGGTAAGCATGTTGTCGTTTTAGGTGGCGGTGACACCGCGATGGACTGCAATCGTACCGCTATCCGTCAAGGCGCGGCGAGCGTCACTTGTGCTTATCGTCGAGATGAAGCCAATATGCCTGGTTCTAAACGCGAAGTTGCGAATGCAAAAGAGGAAGGCGTACAATTTTTATGGAATCGTCAACCTGTTAGCATTGTCGGCGAAGGACAAGCAGAAGGTGTAAAAGTCGTCACAACAGAACTCGGTCAACCCGATGCACGCGGTCGCCGTAGCCCGCAAGTCGTTCAAGGCAGTGAAGAAGTTATTCCAGCCGACGTGGTATTAATCGCCTTTGGTTTCCGTCCTAGTCCAGCGACTTGGTTTAAAGACTTTAATATCGACGTAGAAAGCAATGGACGGGTTAAAGCCCCAGCAAGCCAAGAGTTTGCTTTCCAAACGACCAATAAAAAAGTGTTTGCGGGTGGGGATATGGTGCGCGGCTCAGATTTAGTCGTGACTGCTGTTTATGAAGGTCGTCAAGCAGCAGAAGGGATTTTAAATTATTTAGGCGTGTAAACGGATGAAAGGCATTAGATAATCAGGAAGCCATTCAGGAGGAGTGTAGCCTGAATGGCTTTTTTATTACGTGGTCGTTGCATCTTACACCTACCTGTCATAAAAATGACACTTCAAACAAAAACAAAGGTGAAATCGTTAGACAGGCTCTTTAACGTTTTTTTTCGCTGCTGCAATGACCGTAACATCTTCAGAATGGCGACGGGTGCGTTCTTGAAAGGTTTGAAAATCAGGGATATCCGCCCGCAACTCTGTTTCTATTGATGGCACACGGCTTGTTATTTGTGGAACAGCCGAAAATTGCGGAACAGTGTTTAACGTTTGTGCTTCCCCAGCCCAGCCCACTTGCGCTGAACAAAAACCAATAGCACCAACGAAAAAAGCTTTTAAATACATTTTAGTATATCTCCTTGCACAATTATTTTTAGGGTTACTTTCTATAGCGCAAAAGATATACCAACATCATTTTTACAAACTAACTCATTATAAAATATACAGTTAAAACAAAATGAGATGAGAAGTTGACGAAATACAGATGTAAATTGCTAGAGAGACCGCAATATTAATTTCTCGGTTTCAGCATGATTATAAAAATTTATCTATTAAAATAAATAAAATAAGTAAAGCGTGATAATTTTGACAGCCCTGTTATGAATTCAATCACTCCCTCTCTACAGGGTTTTTAAGCAAACAAACTGAGGTTTTTTTATGTGTTTAGGTATTCCCATGCAAGTTGTAGAAATCAATGGCTTTAATGCCCGCTGTCAAGCAAAAGGTGTCGAACGTGACATTAATTTATTTATGTTACAACATGATATGCCAGTCGCTGGCGAATACGTCATGGTACACGTAGGCTATGCGTTGCAAAAAATGACCGAACAAGATGCACAAACAACATGGGAATTATTAGACGAAATCGCCAACGCCCAAGCGAACGAACCCTTTTAATATGCACGAATTATCAATCTGTTACAGCTTATTAAATCAAGTAGAAGCAATTGCCCAAACGCATCAAGCCCGACGTGTTGCCAGCATTACCCTACAAATTGGCGTATTAAGCGGGGTTGAGCCTGAACTACTCCGCCAAGCCTTCAGCATCGCCCAAGCAGGAACAGTTGCCGAACAAGCGACATTAATCTGCCAAACCTTAGGCGTTAAAGTGCGTTGCCAACAGTGCCAAGCTGAAAGTGAAGTTAGTATTAATCGCCTACTTTGCGCCCACTGTGGCGCGTGGCAAACCCAAGTTATTAGCGGCGATGAAATGCTATTAGCCAGCGTGGAACTCATCACAGATAATTCAGCACAGCCAGAGAATAAAGCTGATTAAACCATGCAAACCCTTCACGACCGAGGCTACAAAAAGCTCTTTTCCAATAAAACCTTTTTCCGCCAACTCCTACAAACCTTCGTCCCAGAACCTTGGGTTCAAGAAATTGACTTTGAAACCGCTGAACGTCTCGATAAATCTTTCATCTCTGAACACTACAAAGAAACCGAAAGCGATTTAATTTACAAAGTTAAATTTAAAGAACAAGAAGCCTATATTTATGTGCTCTTAGAATTTCAATCATCCGTTGTATGGTTCATGGCGTTGCGCGTTCTGCACTACCTCTGTAGCTTCTGGCTAGACTATGCAGAAACTCGTCCCAAAGTAAAAAAACTCCCGCCGATTTTTCCTGTTGTTTTATACAATGGCGAAGAGAAATGGAATAAGCCCACCCGATTACGAGAAATTTTAGAAGAACCTGACTTATTAAAAGGCTATACCCCTGATTTCCGTTTTTTCAAAATCGCTGAAAATGAATATAGTCAAGAACAACTACTACAAATCAAAAATCTGGTTTCAACGCTATTCCTCGCAGAAACCTACCCCAACGATATAGAACTACTCATTACACAAGTACTAAACTTATTTGAAACTGAACAACAAGACTGAACAACAAGAAGGCGTTTCGTTATTAGCCAATTGGTTTGCACAATTAATGCTACACGGACGACGTTCAGCAGAAGACTACCAAAGTTTAGAACAGGTCTATCACGATAAATATGAGGCAAAAGCCATGTTAGATAATGCGATTCAACAAATACGGCAACAGGAAAGAGCTGTAGGCAGAGCCGAAGGACTGGAAGAAGGGATTTTTAAGGGAAGAATAGAAGGACTCGAAGAGGGGATTTTCAAGGGGAGAGTGGAAGGTAAAGCAGAAGGCAAAGCCGAAGCCTTAATCGTGCTATTAGAAAACCGTTTCTCGCCCTTGATGACGGAAGAAAAAGAACGCCTGTTTCAACTCAGCGATGAGAAATTAATAGCTTTATTGGTCAAATTCTACAGCATTGAGAATATCAGCGCATTTTGGCGAGAAATTGAAACTCATTAAGTAATTTCTTTCTAAAGTGAAAAACTCCCGCCGATTTTTCCCATCGTCTTATACAATGGCAAGCAGAAGACTACCAAAGTTTAGAACAGGTCTATCACGATAAATATGAGGCAAAAGCCATGTTAGATAATGCGATTCAACAAATACGGCAACAGGAAAGAGCTGTAGGCAGAGCCGAAGGTAAAGCTGAAGGACTGGAAGAAGGGATTTTCAAGGGAAGAATAGAAGGACTCGAAGAGGGGATTTTCAAGGGGAGAGTGGAAGGTAAAGCGGAAGGCAAAGCCGAAGCCTTAATCGTGTTGTTAGAAAACCGTTTCGCGCCCTTGATGGTGGAAGAAAAAGAACGCCTGTTTCAACTCAGCGATGAGAAATTAATAGCTTTATTGGTCAAATTCTACAGTATTGAGAATATCAGCGCATTTTGGCGGGAAATTGATGCGCATTAATAATAAAACAATCCGTATTTTTTTTATCGCCCTCTTTTACGGGTTTTCTGTTTGTAGTTATGCACAAAAATCCGTTTATGCTCTGCCTGAGCCTGCTAGTTATCAATTGCCTGTGATTAAATCAGCTCCAGATGGCGAAGTCTTAACCGCTTTGGGCGACACAACCGCGTTGCATGATGTTTTTGCGCAAAAAGTTATTTTACTGAGTTTTATGTACACCCTCTGCAATGATGTCAATGGTTGCCCACTTGCGTTTGCAACCCTGCATAAAATTCACGCGCAAATGCAGAAAAATCCTAAGTTAGCAGCTAATTTACGCTTGCTCACCTTAAGTTTTGACCCCTTGCATGATACCCCTGAAATTATGCGTTTATATGCAGGTGGCGATATTGCAAAAGAAGCAAATTGGCAATTTTTAACCACCGCCTCTTTAGATAAATTACGTCCTATTTTAAATGGTTACGGACAAACTATTTTACAAGATTATGATGAAAATGGTCGTTTTATAGGGACTTATACCCATGTTTTAAAAGTTTTTTTAATTGACCGTCAACAACAAATTCGCAATATTTACAGTGTTTCTTTTTTAAACCCTGATTTATTATTAAATGATGTTAAAACTTTATTATTAGAAGAACAAAATATTATTGCTAATACAGAAGATAACCGCTACGTTTCTGCTAATACGGCGATTGTTCAGCCCAAACTTGATTTACTTGCTCTTGCGCAAAACCCACCGTTAGGTTTACCGCCTTTGCCTGTTCCTGCGGAGAATCCTTTAACCCGTGAAAAAATTGAATTGGGACGTAAGTTATTTTATGACCGTCGTTTGTCATTAAATAACACCATGTCTTGCGGCATGTGTCATATACCAGAACAAGGCTTTACCGCAAATGAATTAAAAACAGCAGTTGGTGTAGAGGGGCGCACCGTGCGCCGTAATTCGCCCACTTTATACAATGTTGCTTATTTACAAAGCCTTTTCCATGATGGGCGCGAAACCCAATTAGAAACGCAGGCGTTTTCGCCCTTATTGGCACAGAATGAAATGGCAAACCCTGCTATTGGTTTTTTATTAAATAAAATAAATCAGTTACCTGATTATAAAAAATTATTCACTCAAGCCTTTGCAGGTCGTCCCGCAACAATAGAAACCTTAGGACAAGCCCTTGCCAGTTATCAACGCACGCTGTTATCTGCCAATTCTCCCTTTGACCGTTGGTATTTTGCTAAACAACAAGATGCATTGTCGGCAGAGGCACAACAAGGATTTCAATTGTTTACAGGAAAAGCGGGTTGTAGCCAATGTCATGTTATTGCAAAAGATTATGCATTATTTACTGACCAGCAATTACACGATACGGGTTTAGGCTGGTTTAACAGTATGCGAAAACCATTAGAAAAACAAAAAATTCAGGTTGCGCCAATGGTTTTTATTGAAGTAGAACAATCTGTTTTACAACAAGTGAGCGAAAAAGTACCAAATGATTTAGGACGTTATGAAGTTACCCAGAATCCTGCTGACCGCTGGCACTATCGCACGCCATCCTTACGTAATGTCGCATTAACCGCACCGTATATGCATGATGGGTCTTTTAGCACATTGACAGAAGTGGTTGCGTTTTATAATCAAGGCGGTTATCCACATGAATTTAGCAGCCCCCTGATTCGCCCTTTACAATTAAATATGATAGAGCAACAAGCCTTAGTCCATTTTTTAGAAAGTTTGACAGGGGATAATGTGGCAGAATTGGCAGCAGATGGGATGAACGTGCCACGCTAACAGAATGAATTTACCAACATTCTGACTGGCTATAATCAGTTATTCTTAGCTTAGAAAAAAACAGACGGTTTGAAATTCAAAGTAACTATGATATACCTTAACAAATTCGTTTCCTGAGCATAGACATTGTTACGGATAGACAATTAATAACCATTTGGTCAGTCTATTACCCTGAATGGTAAGCCTGTTATTGACCAACTTATTTGGAGGATAGCCTTATGGCAAATCGTAGAACCTTTTTACAAGGCTCGTTAGCAAGCGGTGTCGCGCTCGTCGGTGCAAGCGTCCTCCCGCAATCTAGTATGGCGGAATGGTCTGCGGAGATAAAACCCGCGTTTGCGAGTAAAGACCCTGATGAAGTGATTAAGACTTTATATAAAAGTTCTGACGTCACAGAAAGTGCTGATATTGAGGTAAAAGCCCCCGAAATTGCTGAAAACGGTGCCGTTGTACCTGTACAAGTGACCATTAAACTGCCTAATCCGCAATCATTAACACTAATTGTGCCAAAAAATCCCGTGCCTTTAGTCGCTAAGTTCATGTTAAATGCCGATTTAGATGGCTTTATTTCTACACGGATTAAAATGGGTGGAACAAGCGACGTTATTGCAATCGTAGAAGCAGATGGCAAACTTTTTTCTGCGAAGAAAGAAGTCAAAGTGACTATCGGCGGATGTGGTGGCTAATTACACAAGGGGAATTTGTTAAGATGTCTAGCATACGCATTCAAGCGAAATTAAAAGATGGTATCACCGAAATTAAGGCTTTGATTAGCCATCCAATGGAAACAGGTTCACGTAAAGATAAAGAAACAGGGCAATTAGTCCCCGCACATTTTATCGATTCATTGGTGTGTGAACACAATGGCAAAGTGGTGATGGATGCTATTTGGAGCGCGGGAATTTCTCAAAATCCTTATTGCGCATTCAATCTGAAAAATGCCAAAGAAGGCGATACGATTAAGTTGACGTGGAAGGATAATCTGGGCAATACCGATAGTTCTGAAACGCAAGTAAAAGCGTAATCACTTGCACAACAAAAACGGATACCACAGTTAAATTTGTGATATCCGTTTAATTTTATTGGATTCTAAAGCAAGCTAAAAATCTTTTACGATTGTTATAACGCTTTCTCCAATTCAGGTAATACCGTAAATAAATCGCCGACTAAACCATAATCCGCAATTTGAAAAATCGGGGCTTCTTCATCTTTATTAATCGCCACAATCACCTTACTGTCTTTCATTCCCGCTAAGTGTTGAATCGCGCCAGAAATACCAACGGCAATATATAAATCAGGGGCGACGACTTTCCCTGTTTGTCCGACTTGATAATCATTCGGCACAAAACCCGCGTCGACAGCAGCACGTGATGCCCCAATTGCCGCGTTTAATTTATCCGCAATTTTTTCTAGTAATTGGAAATTATCCCCGCTTGCCATGCCTCGCCCACCAGAAATGACCACACGTGCACTGGTTAATTCGGGGCGTTCAGATTTGCTTAAAGTTTGTGTCACAAATTGTGACTTGCCACTGTCTGCGACCGCGCTCATGTTTTCAATCGGTGCAAGAGCACTGCCTGTGCTAGCAGCTTCAAAGTTGGTAATACGAACCGTAATGACTTTAATCGCATCTTTAGATTGTACGGTTGCTAAAACGTTACCCGCATAAATCGGACGAACAAAGGTATCAGCACTAACAACAGCACTGATTTCAGAGAGTTGTGCAACGTCTAATAAAGCCGCAACGCGAGGCATGACATTTTTCCCGAACGTTGTCGCTGCCGCGAATAAATGGCTGTAATTCTTTGCAATACTTAAAATTAAATCTGCCACATTTTCCGCTAGAGAATGCGCATATTGTGGCGCGTCGACGTGTAAGACTTTGCTAACGCCTGCAACACCTGCGACGGTTTGAGCAACCGCTTGGGCATTATGTCCAGCGACTAAAACGTGAATATCGTTACCGACTAAACTAGCGGCTTTTACCGTGTTTAAGGTGCTGGGTTTTAAGCTATTATTATCATGTTCGGCAATAACGAGAATAGACATTTAGATAACCTTTGCTTCGTTTTTGAGTTTATTAACCAGTTCTTGCACATCCGCGACTTTAATTCCCGCTTTACGCCCTGCGGGTTCTTGGACTTTTAATGTCACTAAACGCGGGGTGACATCTACGCCTAATTGTTCAGGGGTTGATATATCTAATGGTTTTTTCTTTGCCTTCATAATATTAGGCAATTTTACATAGCGCGGTTCATTTAAGCGTAAATCCGTCGTAACAATGGCGGGTAAGGTTAACTTTAAGGTTTCTAAACCGCCATCGACTTCACGCACAACTTCGAGATTATCACCTTGTACCGTCACTTTAGAGGCAAAAGTCCCTTGTGCCCAGCCTAATAATGCCGCGAGCATTTGCCCTGTTTGATTCGCATCATCATCAATCGCTTGTTTGCCTAAAATCACTAATTGCGGTTGTTCTTTTTCAACAACGGCTTTTAAAAGTTTTGCAACGGCTAGGGGTTGCAATTCGGTATTACTTTCAACTAAAACCGCACGGTCTCCCCCCATAGCTAAGGCAGTCCGTAAAACCTCTTGGCATTGAGAAACGCCCAAAGAGACAAAAACGACTTCTTTAGCAATGCCAGCCTCTTGTAAGCGAACCGCTTCCTCAACGGCGATTTCATCAAATGGATTCATCGACATTTTGACGTTGGCAATATCAACATCAGAACCGTCCGCTTTTGCGCGTATTTTTACGTTGTAATCAACGACACGTTTAACAGCTACTAATACTTTCATTGGTGGATAACCTTGTAGTTTGACGGGTTAAACAGAACTTTGAAAAATAAGAAAAAGCAGTTTTCTATTAATTTTACTATCATTTGTAAGATGTTAGCTCTAAAATTTCTGCACATAAGTTTACGTTTACGTTAAGAGCAATGCAAGTTTATTTTTTACGATTTATGGTTAAACGATTTAAGCTTTTGCACAACACCAGACATCAACTTGTTTTATGCCTGCTCGGCGTAATTCGTGCGCTAATTCTTTTACAGTTGAACCTGTTGTAACGACATCGTCGATAAGGCACACCCGTTGCCACTGCGGGCGGGTATATAGCACGCTAAATGCATCTTTTAAATTTTCACGACGTAAATGAGCCGATAAGCGAGTTTGTGGAGACGTATTTTTATGCCGAATGCAAGCGACATCGTCATAAGGAATTTTTGTTAAAAAGCTCACTTGTTTAGCTAATTCAACCGCTTGATTATAGCCTCGTGTTCTTAAACGTTGCGGATGTAAAGGGATTGGAATTAAGACATCAGGCGGATTATTCAACAACATACAGCGAGCCATCCATTGTCCTAAAAAATGTAACACCGCTAAATTATTGTGAAATTTCGCTGCTTGAATTAATTTCGTAGTTGGATAAGTATAAGCAAACGCTGCTTGTAAGCGTTGATAGGGCGGCGGATGGCGTAAACAGTGACCGCAGACTTGATGCGGTGTTGTAAGATGTGCCCCGCAACGTAAACAAGCCTGTTCTGTACGGGCTAAAGCCTGTAAACAACTTGCACAAATCGCTTGCTCGTTCTCTGTGCCACAGAGAAAACAACTTTGCGGTAGAAACCAGTTAAGAAAAGCCTGATACATCCTTGCTTATCTCTTAAATTAACAACGGATACCACCGCTTTAAGCAAGGATATCCGTCGAGCTTGTTTAATTATCCTGCATAAATCACAGGATTTCCGCCTAATCGATTACGGATAAACTTACGGCACAAATCGACGGGAATCAAAATAGCAGAAAAGGCAATAACATAAAGCCATTCTGTCATACTTAAACCCACCGTGCGCATAATATCACCGCCAAAATGTACCATGAGCATTTGAATGGTGAAAATAAAGGCAATAATCGGTAAAAAGAAAGTATTTTGCAGAATATTTTCAAACAAATTTAATCCCTGCGTCCGCGCATTAAACGTATTAAACACCTGCAAAAATACAAAAAACGCAAAAAATGCACTTAAAAAGACCGCTCGCGCTTCTTCACTCCCTACTTCATATCCTCCTGTAAATAAAGATTTTGTGATAGGACTGGTTAAAAACCAAATGCTTGCCATCGTCGCAATAAAACCATTCACTAAAACCGCCATCGCCATATCACGATTAATAATCGGCTCATTTTTTGGAATCGGTGGCTCTAACATATAACGACTTAAAGCCGCTTCACCCGCTAATGCCAAGCCTGCCAACGTATCCATAATAATGTTTAACCACAATAACTGCGTCATGGTTAAAGGCAATTCAAACCCCACAAACGGCGCGAAAAACGCAACCAAAACGGCGGATAAACTCACGGTTAATTGAAAAACTAAAAATTTTCGAATCGATTTAAACAATGTCCGCCCATACAACACCGCTTTCGTCAACGACACGAAATTATCATCAAGTATCACAATATCGCTAGATTCCTTCGTCATCTCCGTTCCGCTACCCATCGCAAAACCCACATCGGCATTTTTCACCGCTGGCGCATCGTTCACCCCATCGCCTGTCATCCCCACAACCCAATTTAACGACTTCGCAATACGCACTAACCGACTTTTATCCGTGGGAAATGCCCGCGACACAACACGCAAATGAGGCAACCGCTCGGCTAATTCAGCATCTGATAACGTTTGTAATTCACTAGAACTTAATACTAATGCCTGCACATCATCCTCCAATAAACCCACATCACGAGCGATTGCCTGCGCGGTTTCCTTAGCATCCCCCGTAATCATCACCACCTGAATACCTGCTTTTTTCGCTTCTTTCACCGCATGATAAGACGTTTCGCGCAATGCATCACGCAAACCAAAAACGCCTAACAAAGTTAAACGCTTCGGCAAACTTTTATCCGCAGGAATCGGCTCAGTCGTCACAGCAACCGCTAACAACCGCATTGCCCGCGCTGATAACGCTTGCATCGCCGTTTGCAACGCGACTTTATCCTTCCACGTTAAAGGATTCCCCTCTTTATCTAAACAATCCGTACAATGTGCCAGCAAAATATCAGGCGCACCTTTCACCAAAGTCAACGACATCGACGGACTTTCAACCTGCACCGCTGAAAACTTACGCCCACTATTAAACGGCACACGCTCCACAACCGTTAATTCATCCTGCTGAACTAACTCAGTTTGCACAAAACGCAATAACGCCTGTTCGGTACGGTCAGCCCCGACAAAAGCAGGATGTGCGGGGTCATGCATATCAATCACCGCACTCGTATTATTCCGCAAGGCAAACCCTAACATCTTACCCAAACGGCTAGGCATCTCTGCAAACTGCTGAAAAGCCTCGCCTTGCCCTAACAACACCGTTTCAACCACTAAACGCCCTTGTGTCAATGTTCCCGTTTTATCCGTAAACAACACCGTTAAACTGCCAGCAGTTTCAATCCCCAACAATTTACGCACTAACACCTTAACTGATAACAATTTTTTCATATTAATCGCTAAAACCATCGCAATCATCATCGGCAACCCCTCAGGCACAGCAACGACAATCACAATGATAGATAAAATTAATGCGGTAAAAATATCATGAAAAATAATGCCTAACGGCTGTTGAAAATAAGCACTAATCCCAGCTTCATGCGTTAAAAAAATCTGATTTAACATAAAAGCCAGAAAAATAAACCCCGCACCAAAATAGGCAACATGCGCGATTTGCTTACCTAATAAACCCAATTTTTCCTGTAACGGCGACAACCTATCGACGGCTGTTCCCAACTCATGCATTGTTTTACCATAAAGCGTTTGCGCCCCAACAGCTAAAACATGCATCACCGCTTCCCCATCGACAATTAAACCTGCTCTAAATACTTGCTTTTCTGCATCGTCCAACGCTGTTGCGCGTTTTTGCAAGGTTTCCGACTCACCTGTTAAAGCTGCCTCATCGACATCGAGATGACCAGCCACTAACACACCATCAGCGGGAATCGTATCGCCAGATTGCAAAAAGACATAATCCCCAACGACTAACTCATCAATTGGTAAGTGCATTAACCGTTTTTGACGAAAGACTTTCACTTGAATTCGGGAAGATTCTTCTAATAACTGCCGAAACCGCCCCTCATTACTATGCTCAGACCATGTCGCAATAAACGTCGCTAAAATCACCGCAATCGCAATTCCAACGCCCTCATACCATTCAGCGTACCCCAAGCCCGCTAAAATCAAGGTAATGCTTAACGCTATCAATAAAATAATAATGATAGGGTCTTGAAAATTAGCGAAGAGTTTTTCCCAGAATGTTTCACTCGCTTGTGTTGCGACGGCATTAGAACCATGTAATTGACGTGACTCAATCACCGCTTGTTCATTCAATCCTTCAACATTAAATTGCATACAGCACCTTTAAAGTTTTCAATGGGAATATTTTAGAAAGCGTTTGTACTTTATGGATAAATTAGCATAAAAAAAGCGCAGACGTATTAATACGAATCTGCGCTTTTTATGAGAGTTAAGTATTATAAGTGTTAAGTATTAAAGGTATGTTCTAAAAAATAGGTATTACAATTACTCCTTCGTCGAAAACCGATAGCCCACACCGCGTACAGTTTGAATTAAATAATCATAGTTATGGTCAGCTAAGGCTTTGCGTAAACGGCGAATATGAACATCAACTGTTCTTTCTTCAATGTAAACATTTCCCCCCCAAACTTGGTCTAATACTTGGCTACGGCTGTAAACCCGTTCAGGGTGACGCATGAAGAAATAAAGTAAGCGAAATTCTGTCGGACCCATTTGAACCTCTTGCCCTGCAATCATCACGCGGTGTTCATTGGGGTCTAGGCGTAATTCATTAACCGCGAGTTGTTCACCTTCAGAATGGGTCGAGGCACGACGAAGAACCGCTTTAATACGGGCAACGAGTTCACGGGGGGAAAAGGGTTTTGTCACATAGTCATCTGCGCCAACTTCTAAGCCACGAATTTTGTCGCTTTCTTCACCGCGTGCGGTCAGCATGATGATAGGGATTTCTTGGGTTTGAGGCTCTTTTTTTAGTTGACGCGCAAATTCTATTCCACTGACTTTATTGGGTAACATCCAGTCTAATAAAATCAGTTTGGGGAGTTGGTTAAAAATTAGGGTCTGTGCTTGACGGACATCAGCAGCCTCTGTAACCGTAAACCCCGCTTTACTCAAGGCAAGGTTTAACATTTCCCGAATCGGGGCTTCATCTTCAACAATTAGTATGGGTTGCTCTGACATTTTGGTGATTACACAGGTAAGTAAATAAAAAAGTGTTCGTTTAGGATTGACATTGAGGACAGTAGTAGGTCGCCCGTTGTCCTAATACCATGCGTTCAATCGGTGTTCCACAGTTTAGGCAGGGTAAGCCTGCACGGTCATAAACGCGCAAGGTTTGGCTAAAATAGCCTGGTTCGCCTTGGGTGTTGACGAAGTCGCGTAGGGTTGTCCCGCCCATCGCAATGGCAGCGGTCAGCACGTCGCGGATGGTGTTTGCGAGTGTTTGATAATGGGTTAAGTCAATGTCACCTGCTGCACGGTTTGGGTGTATGCCTGCTAAAAACAGGGATTCACTCGCATAAATATTGCCTACCCCTACCACTATATGACTATTCATGATGAAGGTTTTAACAGCTTGTTGTTTTTTTTGAGCTTGTTGATGTAAATATTCGCCTGTAAATTCGTTTTCTAAGGGTTCAACGCCTAACACGCTTAATAATGGGTGTTGTTGTGCTGGTTCGTTTGTCCAGAGAACACAGCCAAAACGGCGCGGGTCGTGGTAGCGCAAACATTGTTGATTATCAAATTGAATTAATACGTGGTCATGTTTTTTTAATGCGGTATCAGGGCTGACAATGCGTAAACTGCCTGACATGCCTAAATGAATAATTAAATGTCCTGTTGGGTAGGTAAAGAGTAGGTATTTACCACGCCGTTGAATTTGTTGCAGAGTTTGCCCTTGGAGTTGTTCGGCAAGGTCGGCAGGAACAGCCCAACGCAAGCGCGGTTCACGCACGTCGACGGTGGTAACGCTGTGCCCTTCTAGGTGTTGCGCAATCCCTCGGCGCGTGGTTTCTACTTCTGGTAATTCAGGCATGATTTATATGGTTGTGCGTTGTGATGGGAGTAATGATTTTAACGAAATAGGGAGATTTTCTTGTATTTTATGCCCGATGACGCTGGCGTAGCGTTGGTATTGCACGCCTAAATAAATCACGCCAAGACCAATAAAGGTGAGCACAAAGGGAAATAGAATAGAGTCGGCAAATACTTTGTAAGATAAATGTCCCACATAAATCAATACACCTAACGCGCCAAAAATCACAAATACTTTTCGTTGTAATAATACGGATAGGATTAGCAAGCTAAGATTAACAATCAGGTATATAACACGCTGTTCTTGCGAACTATCCATTAAAATCAGGGTTAAGCTGACCCAAAAGGCTAACATGCCAAAGAGATAGCCCCAAAAGGCATAATCAGCGCGGGTGCGTCGGTCAACCAGATAGCTACCGAGTAACATCATGATGCCAAAATAAAGCGTTATCATCCGTTCTATTTGCCAGCTTAAGGCATTATCTCCTGCCAGTAAGGTCGGAATAAGGTCTATAGATAGAAACCAACAGGCAACGGCTATCGGGGCTGTTAAGAAGGGAAAGGCAACAAATTTCAGCATAATTACGCCGACAATAATTGTTCCTACTGCCATCCAAATATCAACTTCATTGAGTAAAAAAGTATCGTATCCGTGCTGTGTTAAGAATTGGTATAAGCCAAAAATTGCCAGTGGTGTCATGCAAACCGCAAGGGTAAAGAGTAACCCGCCTGCGACTTGTTGTTGTGGATTACGCCAGCAAACTCGCCCAAATAAGATAAAGAGTAGAGCGTATAAAACCGCAATGCCAATAATGCCTATACTGCCAAATAATGCCCATGCTTGTGAGAGAAACCACGCCATTGCACAGAGCACTAAAAACGCGCCGAGATAATAGGCGATGTTTGCAAAAGTAAATTGTGGTTGTAATTGCGGTCGGCTAGTTAAAAATTGCCATAAATTATCCGCTTGTCGCGCATCAATAATGCCTTGTCGAACTGCTTCTGTAATATCTTGTTGAGAAATTTGCATTATTAAAGACCTAAATTTGTTGTTAAAAATGGTTAGGTCTAAGCGTAACAAGGAACTATCAGAACCACAATTTATCCTTATTTCCTTCCGTTTTTCAGCACAAAGGACAACATAGCGTTTTTTTCTATGTCGTCCTTGTTTATAGTATTGTAACTATTTTAAAAAATTTACTTTTTCTTAAAGCAGGCTAAAAACGCATAATGTCCGCCCAGCCCGCGCGTAGTCAGTGTTCCTTGCCCTTGTTTCTCCATGTTTTCTAAATAGGGCAATAAATCAGGGGGATAATGTACCCCGAATAAATCTAACCAACGGGTTAATACATATTGAAACCAACGCGGGAGGTCACGCTGATCAGAAAAATCGACGATATGTAATTCGCCCCCGACTTTTAAATTTTGCAAAGCAGCTTGTAGGGCTTGTTGCCACGGTGGAATCATAGATAACGCATAAGAAAAAAAGATTTTGTCAAACGGTTTATTTAAATGAAATAACTGGTTGTAATTTAATTCTTCTGCTAGGGCTTGGGTTAAATGAATATGATTTGCATAAGGGCTTTTTGCCACTTTTTGCTGGGCGGTGATAAGCATCTCGTTTGAGGCATCTAAACCGTAGAATTGGGCTTTAGGATAACGATTAGCAAGTAGCAATAAATTCCGTGCTGTACCGCAGCCCATTTCTAACACGGTTTCGCCTGCCTGTACGGGCATTTCACGAATAAGCGTATCACGTCCAAATAAATAGTATTTGCGAGTAATATCATAAATATATCGCTGATAACGATACATATGATCCATTGCTTGTACTTGATCCATCGATTTATCCTTCCTCAGAATTTAGGAGTAAGCGGAAGCGATTCGCTCCCGCAAGATGGGTTAAGCTAAGGAATAAATATGGAAACCGCCATAAATCGCTGAACGGTCTTGTTTAAACAATTCTTGTGAACGTTGTTCTTCATAAACAAAACGCGCCCGTAATGCTGTGGGCAATGCGGTTTCGATGGGGGATTCTGGGGACGCAGTGCGGAAAATAATCCGTGTGCCTGCTTTACCAACGCGGGCAATTTCTTGCCAGAGTTCTGTTAAGGCTTCAGGGGTCATCCAATCTTGTGAATCTAAAAAGACAAAGCGGTCTAGGCTCGCATTAGGTTGTTTGCGTAAACAGCCCATTAATGAAGTCACATGTGTTTCTACGCGGTGCACATTGTCTTTTAAAACACCAAAATGTTCGGGTTTTAAATAGTCAGGAATTGCAATGCGTTTTTCATGGTCATAGCTTGAACTAAAGGCTTGCCATGCAAAATAATTATTGTCGATGGGGAATTGACATGAAAGGCGTTTGACCCGTTCGCGGTATAATTTAACTAAATTACCGTCGGACTCTTCTTTCATGTAATCATACTGTTGTGGTGGAATGCCTAAGCTGAAAACAGCAAAAGAGAAATTGCCGATTAATTTAACAAACCAATGGTCAAATAAGGGCGCGATTTCTTCCGCGAAAATCTTTTCTTGATCGCTGATAGAATTTGCTTGCAGAATTTTGCTTAAATCATAGCCTGCAACTTTTGATAATTTATGCAAAAAGCGCATGAAATAGCCAAAACGGGCTTGACGATATAAGCCTTTAGTAAAAAAGTGAACTCGTGCAGAGGATTTTGTAAAAGAAGTCGGTTTTTCCCAAAAATTAACCGATTCAGCGTCTAAATGCGGTTTAATATAAGTTTGATACTTCTCAAAGTTTTGCGGGCGATCACCATACCCAAAGAAATCATAAAAATCATCATAATGGGGTAAGTGCGCTAAAGCCGCTAATTTAAAACGGGTTAAGTGCATGTGATACTGGTTTAAATCGACAGCAACAATCGCAGCGGGTTTTTCAATCAGATAATTCAGAATATTACAACCACCAGAGGCAATGGTTAAAATTCGACTTTCAGGGGTTAATTGTAAGGCTTGTAAATCAACTTGAGGGTCTTCCCAAATTTGGTTATACACAAAGCCGTTAAACCAGAAGCTAAATAACCGCTCTAACAGACCCTGACGACTCATTAATTCATTCTGATGAACCGCCGTTTTTAGTAACTCAGCAGACACTGCACTCATGTTTCATTTCCCGTTTGTCATGGTGTTTGTATGATCTAAGAGATACTAATCAATACAAATGACGGTTTGATGACATCTATTTTGCAGTTTTTTGACGAAAAAATAGGATTTACCCGTATTCTATTCGTCTCCAGATTTCTAAAACGACTTGCTATCTCTACCTATGCACATTAGGCTTATGTGCAATTCAAATATTGCTTAAACAAACCATTAGAAAATAACGATGAGCTTACGATTTATTCACGAATTAAAACGCGCCACTGCTAAAAAACGCATGAAAATGTTGTTTGAAATGCAGGAGAAAAATTTTAACTATTTAAAACCCCGCAATATCGACCTTGCGAATACGATTAAGCATGTCGGTACGGGCGATTTTCGCGTGAGTATTACCCCTGACTTTTTGGAAATTTCGCATATACCGTCAAAAGCGTTATGCCATCCTGATGACGGACTTTATAAATATATCAGCGAATTAGGCTATTGGCATCATACAGGTTGGGTGGATAAACTCAAGGTTTTACATGAAATCCCTATTGGTATAGAACATGGACAACGGGTGATGAGTTTGGCGGAGAAACTGCACGCAATGTTTCCTGCTATTCATCAACGAATGTTAGCGGGTACGATTAGTTTGCCCCGTTTAGCCGATGGGCGACGCTTTTCTGGCTCAACGGTTTTTCTTGGAACATTCATCGGATTACATATTTTACAGTATCTACAAACAACAGAAATTCGAGATATTGTCATTGTAGAACCTGATATTACCCGTTTTTCTTTATCTTGCTTCTTCGTGGATTATGCCGAGATAGAAAAGCGTTTCGGGCGGTTAGTGCTACACGTTGGCGCAGATATGCCTGAAAATCCGCAGTCTTTATTAATTGACCATTCACCGATTACATCAACAGTTTGGCTACGTTTACTCCCCGCTTATCCCTCCGATGATTTTAATAATTTAATTCAACGTTTTGAGCTACATTGGCGGGGACTTTCTGAGGTTTTCGTCCCTTATGACCGTGAAGTGCGTAACTTGTGTTATGGGGCGCGTAATTTAAAGAATAAAACACCGATTAATAACCAATCGCCAACTTTATCGGATAACAGCCGTATTGCTATCGTTGCGAGCGGACCCTCACTCGATAAAGAAATGCCGTGGCTTAAGGCAAATCAAGATAAACTCATTATTTTTGCGGCGCACTCCGCTGTTCGCGCCTTAAAACGCAATGGTATCCGCCCTGATTTTCAATGCAGTTTAGATACTGAGTTAGACCCTGAATTATTAGATAAATTAGAGCTAGACCCTGATATTCCTTTTATTTCCTATTACAAAGCGAATCCTGATTCTTTAAAACGCTTTAAAACCGTTTTATTAGTCAACGAATCAGGCAAAGCGAATCCTGTTCATTTTAAACGACCATTAATTTATACCCACCCCACAACAGGGAATCTAATGGTTGCAACGGCTGCTTTTGCTAAACCCAAAACACTCTATTTAGTCGGTTTAGACTTAGGGTTTCACCAAACATCTGAGCAAGACCACGTTAAAGACTATTGGGCATATCAATCTGAAGAAAACACTGAAAACCCAGCAGAAAAACCAGATTTAACGCAGAAAGAGGGGATATTGCCCGCCGCAGCAAACTTTCCTGAAAGTGAAGGAAAAATTTATACGCAAGCCTATCACAACATTGCTCGTCGTTCAGTAGAGGGGCAAATTAGTCTTTTAAACTCAAGCATTAAGATTTTTAACTTATCTGATGGGGTAAAAATTGCGGGAACAGAACCTTGTCATAGTGAAACCCTTGAACTATCTAACTATCCAGAAAAAAATAAGGATTTAGCACTGTTTCAGGCGGCTTTTACAGGTGAAAAAGCAGATGTTTGGGAATTATATAAAACTGCGGGAGAACAAGTTTTAGTTACTTTACGCGAATCGTTGTATCAAGCAATGAATGCTAAAAAATTTGATTGGCTAAAATTTGCCCAATCCCTTGATAGTGCGTGGACATCCGCGTTAACCAGTTGTTTACAAAAAGAGTTTGGTGATTTGCGTGTAGAGGCTTATAGCAAATTAATTACTGACTTACTGGTTGCGTGGTATCGCATTATCATCTTCACAGAAACGCCAAAAGAAACTGAGCAAGTCTATCGCCAAGGTTTAGAAGTCTTATTAGCCGTTTTAAACGAGTTAGAATGGCCAACTGAACTGAAAACGTTTGAAATGGAGTTTTCTACCGAATCGCCTGAAAATTTATCAGTGACAGAATAAACAGACATTTTAGTTTGTTGTGATAAAAATGCAACAGTGTAGTATTATTAGCCACTTAACTGCATTAAGTGCCTTGTTATGCGGATTAAGCATACCTGATAAGGTTTTTAATACTACACACTCTCAATTTATTTAATTGAAATGTCATAAATAAAAAATACTTTTATAAATAAAATATTAGTGCATATATTCTCTATCTTTCTTAACTATTAACAAATAATTCCTGAAAGATAAGGTTTGCCACTTATACAGCTACCAACATTTTTTAACCTATGCTGTGAAGTTCTCCACTTAACTATAATTTTAAGTTATCAATAAGATATAGTTACTATTCATAGGGAATTACAGCACCACATATCTACTTAACAATACCGTTTAGTCATTATCAAAACTGTTTTAAGCAGATTCTTTTGCTAATTTGATACTACATGAATGGTTAGATCAGGTAGAATAAGCTCGCGTTTTTTATCTATTTCTAACATCAATTGAAATCACTGTTAATATAGTTTATGCTAGGGATATACGTGATTACTGCGTGTTTTATTAGTCTGCGTAAATCGGTATTGACTAACTTGATTCAGGAGTTAACACAATGAAAATGAAAAATACTACCCTTACGGTAGCTATTGCAGCCGCATTAGGAATGGCATCCACTAATGCGTTTGCGAGTGTGTTTATCAATGGTACAAACACAACAGGTACAGTTTACTTAGCAGAAGAAGCCCCCCTAGCCTCAGGTGGCACAATTGTAAACACTGCTTCTGACCGTTTATTATTAGGATTCGAGACTGTTCCTAATTACACTGTTAGCTCCGCTAACCCGCTGTTTATCAAATTAGCACTGAAAGATGGGTTAAAGTTTCCTACATCAGGTACTCCCTTATTGCTTTGTGGTATTGAATCTGGCGGTTCATACGCCTCTACCTCTGCTGCTTATTCTACTCAAGTCAACGTAGCGAGAACACAAGTAACCTTTAGTATTAAAACAGGTTACAAAATGGTAAGTTCTTGCGTGGTCTATCCACAAAGTACCGCAACAGATACAGCAACTTATGCTGGCTTAACCACAAAAACCACTAAAGCTGTTTCCGCATTAATTGAATACAAAAAAGCCTTAGCTAATGCGACTACTGCTTATATTGGTGATTTTATCTCCTTCAAACAAGGTGCGACTGTTCTGATTTCTGCGGTAACAGATGCAAATACCGCTGCTAATGCAGTCATTGATGTTAAAGAAACTTCCCAAAAATTCACCACTGCGACCATTTTTAGCACCACCACTGCATTAGTTGGTTATGCTAAATATTCCGCAACCCCAAGTGTTGGTGTTGCATCAACCAGTGGTTCTGTGTCTGTCACAGCCATACTGAGTACAGCAACCCTCACAATTAATGGTCCTGGTGTTGCAGCCGCCGCTTCATTTAGCTTAAGCACTGCAAGTGATTGTACCAATACGGCAGGCAGTGCTGTACCTTCTGGAACTAGCGTCAGCTTTACTGATATTGACCCATTAGATTTAGAAGATGGTCTCAATATTTGTATGATTGTTAATGGCACAACTGCAATCGATGCTGGTCAATTAACCGCAACGGTTGGTGGTGTTGAAGTGACTGATTGGGAACCTGTCTTTGGGGATCCTAACCAAAATATTCACAAACTCACCAAAAATGGTGCGTCTTTCCGTGTTTTAAATATTCCTAACACCACCTTAGCGGATAAAGCGTATATTCGTTTATACAATACCAACGCATTTAACGTAACAGTGCGTGGCACAATGTACGATCAAACAGGTGCAACCATTGGTTCATCTCAAGTCATTGCAACCTTAACCCCCAATCAAGTGACCGTGCTTGATGCAGCTGGATTAGAAGGCATGTTTGGCACGTGGGCAGCTAGAGCGCGTTTAGTCCTCGATGTTGAAGCCTCAGAGTTCAAAGTGCAAGCCACCCTGCGTACTCGTAGTGGTGTGTTAATGAACATGAGTTCTGAAGCATCTGACTAATCTTTCATTCAATATTGAACTATACGTATCTGTTAGTTTATGGAGATGAGTAAAATGAAAAAGCGTTCTATTTTAGCAACAGCGGTTGCCCTGACTTTGAGTGGCGCCTCTTCCGTGATGGCGGCAAACATCGATTTAGGGGCTTCTAGCATTACCCCAGCTTACTTTGCCAGTGAATTACCTGATTCAACGTCAGTCATTTTAAGTGGTGGGTTCACATTTTCCCTGCCCGTTCCTAATTATGCAGTTGATACCAACAACCCTTTCTTTATCAGCATTGCATTAAATAATGGGGCTCAGTTTAATACGGCATTAAACAGCACGGGTTCAATTTCATGTATGGCACGCTCTGCTGGAGAAGCAACAAGCAGTTCATATGACTTGAGCTTACAAGTGGGTGGTGGTGCTAGCACAAATAACGCAACCTTCCAATTGCAAGCGACTGCTGGTAATACTCGTACAATCGTCGCTCAAGCAAGTGGATGTGAACTTTATATTCCAGATATCAAAATGACTTCTGGTTTAAAAGACATCTCAATTTCTGCCGTTATTTCTTACATTGATGGTTTCACCACCATTACAACTTCCTATGTTGGCACTTTTATCTCCTATAAAAATGCCCTGAAGATGACCTACACCCCAGCCACTGATGCTACTGTGGATGTAACCCAATCATCTACCCAGTTTATTGTTGGTAACACCAATAAAAACACAGCCTATTTAGGCTCTGTTTCATACGCCAATATTATGCCAGCACCTGCAACAAATGAATCCCAAGGTGCGTTAACTGTTGGTAGTGTCATCGCTGATGATGGTAAATTAACCTTAGTTAGCCCCGCTTTTGGTGCAGTGAATTCTGGTTCTGGTGGGGTTTACTTAGCTTCTACCAATACTTGTGCTGATAGTGCTATAGGTTCATTGACTAAAGCAACAGGTACAACCGTTACTTTCTCAAGCATTACAGCGGCGGAAGTCCTAGCTGGCGTTCATGTCTGCCTCAAGGTTGACGGCAACACAGCTATCAGTAAAGGGACTGTTGGTGCTTCTTTTGTAGCTAGCGCACAACCTGGTTTTGGCAAAAACTATAGACCTTCTTTCGGTGTTGCTTCTTTCTTAGCAAATATCGTGAAGAATGGTGCAACGGTTAAAGTGTTAAACGTTCCTAATCCTAATGTTGTTGACCAAGCCTTTATTCGTATCAATAACATGAGTGCTCAAGCAGGTCGCATTTTAGGCACACTGTACGGACAAGATGGGGTTCAATTAGGAACTGCAGGTGTTGAACTTGCTAACTTAACTGCTTACCAAGCAACTGTTTTAGATGTCACTGCCATTAAGACCTTATTTGGTGTTACAACATGGACAGGCAGAGCATGGTTACAAATCGATGCTGAAGTTTCTAATGTTGCAGTACAAGGTTTAATCCGTACCTCCGACGGTACATTAACCAACATGTCCGATGGTGCTGCTGCTGTAGGTTCTAACTAATCGTTAGTATCTTATCTGCGGATAGTTCCTTAAGATAAAAATAAGGGTAGCGAATCAAATCGCTACCCTTTTTTATTGTAATTGAAGAAAAAAGCGATAAAATCTTCCTGATTACCTAGCAAAATTCTCAACTATTGAATTTTCTACGATTGAAACTTACTATAATAGAGCAGGAATATTCCTAATTACGAGCGAGGTTTACTGAATGAATGCTGTTGCTGAAGAATTAACACCCTCCCCTTTACTGTTTACTGACAACGCAGCTGTTAAAGTCAAGCAATTGATTGAAGAAGAGAACAGTGGAGATTTAATGTTACGTGTGTTCGTGCAAGGGGGCGGTTGTTCTGGTTTCCAATATGGTTTCACCTTTGATGAAAACATTCAAGACGGTGATACTGTTGTAGAAAACCAAGGGGTTAAATTATTAATTGACCCGATGAGTTTTCAATATTTAATCGGTGCGGAAATTGACTACACAGAAAGTTTAGAAGGTTCACAATTTGTGATTCGTAATCCTAACGCAACGACAAGCTGTGGTTGTGGTTCTTCCTTTTCTGTATAATAATTTGCGCTAACAAATCTATTAGTTTTTAAAACTAAACGGATTTTAAAACGGTATTTTAGAGAGGCGGACATTGTTCCGCCTTTCGTATTTATGAGGTCATAAAATGTCAAACGCACAAGAAATATGGGAACTGTTTCGAGAAACAACCCTGAAATTCCAAGAAACCGACCGACAATTTAAAGAAACCGACCGTAAGATTCAGGAATTAAGAAAATCTTTAGCCGAAGAACGTCAAGCAACAAGAGAACAGCTTCAAGAATATACACGCGCAGCAGAACAACGTTCAAAAGAATTAGATAAAAAAATTGGTGCTTTGAGCAATCGGTTAGGCGAATTTGTGGAAGGCTTAATTAAACCCAGTGTGGTACAGCTTTTTCAAGAACGTGGGATTGATGTTCATGTTGTCACTCGTGATGTAGAGGCTAATAATCCTAAATTAGGTTTAGCAACTCAAATTGATTTATTAGTAATTAATGGTGATTGTTGCATTTTAATTGAAGTAAAAAGTCATTTAAGTCAAGATGATGTTGATGAACATATGGAACGAATGGAAAAATTTAAGCCGCTTTTTCCACAATATAAAACGCATAAAGTTCTGGGTGCGGTTGCTGGCATTGTGATTTCTGACAATGTTGCAAAATATGCATATCGCAAAGGTTTTTTTGTCATCACCCAAAAAAGTGATACCGCAGTTATTTTAAACGACGCTCAATTTCAAGCAAAAGCATGGTAAAAGGAAGATTATTCTGAGTAAAAAACTGCTGAAATCAACCGCAATGGTGGGGGGATTAACTTTAGTATCCCGCCTTTTAGGCTTTGTCCGCGATATGGTCATCGCTCATGCATTTGGCGCAGGTGCAAGTACCGATGCTTTTTTAGTCGCTTTTAAAATTCCTAATTTTATGCGACGTTTATTTGCAGAAGGTGCATTTTCTCAAGCCTTTGTACCGATTCTGAGCGAGTATAAAACACAACGCGATATGCTGAGTGTTCAACAATTAGTCAATCGTGTTGCGGGCACATTGGGGCTAGTCTTATTTCTGGTGACGGTTGTTAGCATAATAGGTGCGCCTGCTTTAGTCGCATTATTTGCCCCTGGTTTTTGGGATGAAACGGAAAAGTTTTCCCTCACCGTTGAAATGTTGCAAATTACCTTTCCTTATCTATTTTTTATCGCCCTCACCGCCTTTGCTGGGAGTGTCTTAAATACTTATGGGCGTTTTGCCATTCCTGCCTTCACACCTGTTTTACTCAACCTCTGCATGATTATCGCCACGCTATTATTTACGGGATTATTTGAACAGCCCATTATGGCATTAGCATGGGGGGTTTTATTTGCAGGTATTGCACAATTTATCTTTCAACTACCGTTTTTACGGCAAATTGACATGCTTCCAACCCCACAAATTGCATGGCATGATGAGGGCGTACAACGCATTTTAAAATTGATGTTGCCTGCCTTATTCGGCGTATCAGTGACACAAATCAATTTGCTGGTTGATACCTTAATGGCATCCTTTTTAGCCTCTGGTAGCGTTTCATGGTTATATTATGCTGACCGTTTAATGGAATTTCCTGTAGGCGTATTTGGGCTTGCGCTTGCAACAGTCATGTTGCCAAACCTGTCTAAAACCATCGCTAAAGGTGACTTGCATCATTACAATGCCATGTTAAATTGGTCTATGCGCTGGGTTTTTTTAATTGCAACGCCTGCAACGGTTGGCTTAATCATCCTTGCTCAACCCATGTTAACGACCTTATTCCGTTATGGGCAATTTAGCGAGCATGATGTCTTGATGACCAGTTACAGCTTAATGACATATTCCATTGGTTTATTAGGCTTTGTTATGGTGAAAGTATTGGCTTCTGGTTTTTATGCCCGCCAAGACACACGCACCCCTGTCCGTATTGGGGTTATTGCCATGTTGACCAATATCAGTTTAAACATACTTTTTATTATCCCGTTACAACATGCAGGGCTGGCTCTTTCAACCGCAATCGCGGCATTAGTCAATGCTTATTTACTGTATTATTATCTAAAACAACAAGGAATTTTACAGTTACAAGCAGGCACAAAAGCCTTTTTATGGCGAATTATTGTTGCAAATGGAGTGATGGGCTTTATGCTCTGGTTTAATAGTGGACAAATGGCAGATTGGCTCGTCTTGCCCAGTTATATGCGGTTGTTGCATCTATTAACTTGGATAAGTCTTGGTATGCTCGTTTATGCCTTGATACTGTTCGCGACTGGTTTACGTTTTCACCATCTTAGCTTGCATATTGATGATTAATAAAAGCACTGTGATATGGAACTAATTCGAAGTCTTGCTCAACTTCGCCCCCAACATCGGGGCTGTGTTGCAACCATTGGTAATTTTGACGGCGTACACCGTGGGCATCAGGTAATTTTAAAACAATTACAACAACATGCGCAGGCTTTACAACTCCCAACAACGGTTATTATTTTTGAACCACAACCCCAAGAATTTTTCGCGCCCGACCGCGCCCCGCCTCGTCTAACCCGTTTACGTGAAAAACTCATTGCGTTTCAACGTTACGGCATAGACCGTGTTTTATGTTTACGTTTTGCAAAAACCGCATTGTTAACAGCCGATACATTTATTCAAACGATTCTTATAGAAGGCTTAGGCATTCAATACTTAGTCGTGGGCGATGATTTCCGCTTTGGTAAAGGACGGACAGGAGATTTTAAATTATTACAACAAGCTGGGATGCAAGCAGGATTTCAAGTTGAAAGTCAACATACATTCATTGTCGACGGCGACAGAGTCAGCAGTACCCGTATTCGTCAAGCCTTACGTCAAGGAGATATGCAACTCGCGCAACAATTACTAGGACATCCTTACACACTCTCAGGACGTGTTCGCCATGGTTTCCAGCGCGGGCGTACTATTGGTTTTCCTACCGCGAATATTTTTCTTCACCGTCATGCCTCACCTGTCAATGGTGTTTTTGCCGTGCGCGTTCATGGGTTAGAAACCTATCCCATTAATGGTGTTGCTAATTTAGGCACACGCCCGACAGTAGATGGACAAGATTTATTACTAGAAACACACCTATTCGACTTTCAACGCATGATTTACGGACACTATGTCGACGTGGAATTCGTTAAAAAAATTCGTGAAGAACAACGCTTTGCTTCTTTTGAAGCCCTCAAACAACAAATTCAAATCGATGCTGCCACAGCACGAACTTATTTAGAAACACATTCATAATGGCTGAAAAAATTATTGTTGGCATATCTGGCGGGGTCGACTCCTCCGTCACGGCACTGTTATTGAAACAACAAGGCTATGATGTCAGTGGTCTGTTCATGAAAAATTGGGAAGAAGACGACACTGCGACGTATTGTAGCGCGGCAGAAGATTTGCGCGACGCAAAAGCCGTCTGTGAGCGTTTAGACATTCCCTTACATACCGTCAACTTTGCAACGGAATACTGGGATAACGTTTTTGAACATTGTTTACAAGAATTCCAAGCAGGGCGCACGCCTAACCCAGATGTTTTATGCAATCGTGAAGTTAAATTTAAAGTCTTTTTAGAACACGCCATGCGCTTAGGCGGACAACGTATTGCAACGGGACACTACACCCGTCAACGCTGTGTCGATGGAGAATATCAACTGCTCAAAGGCTTAGACCCCAGCAAAGACCAAAGCTATTTTTTATATTTATTAGGTCAATCACAACTGGCGCAAAGCTTATTCCCTATCGGTGAAATTCATAAAAATCAAGTGCGGGCTTACGCAGAACAAGCGGGCTTAATCACCCACGATAAAAAAGACAGCACAGGGATTTGCTTTATTGGTGAGCGTCCGTTTAAAAGCTTTTTAGAACGTTATTTACCTGCTCAACGGGGTCGTATGGAAACCCCTGATGGGGATTATGTCGGCGACCATGACGGCGTAATGTATTACACCATCGGACAACGGCAAGGCTTAAACATTGGGGGACGCGCTACAGGTTCGGGCGAAGCATGGTATGTTGTTGCTAAAGATATTCCTAATAATCGTTTAATCGTCGCTCAAGGGCATAATCACCCCTTATTATTCCGCCAAACCTTACAAGCGGAACAATTACATTGGATTAGTGGACACGCGCCGACAATCCCTTATCGTTGCTATGCAAAAACCCGTTACCGTCAACCTGATCAGGCTTGCAGGATTACTACGCTGGAAAATGACCGTTGCGAAGTACACTTCGACCAACCACAACGCGCGATTACTGCGGGTCAATCCGTTGTTTTCTATCAAGGGGAAGTTTGTTTAGGCGGGGGGATTATTGTTGGATAAGATAAACCTGAGTTCGGCGAGATTTTTTAAAAAAGACAACAACTTGTCTGAATCAGGATTTTCAGAATTAGCAGAATTTAAACCCCTTAAACTAAGAAATTAATGCGAATCACTTTATGATACGTTTACTATAGTTAAGGCGCGATTCCTAATATTAAAACAGGCAAATCAATATTAGAAACGCCTCTATTTTCTAAATCCCAAACAAATTGCTCAAAATAGCTTACACCTGTGGACATTTCATCTGCTAAATCTTTAATAGGCACAATTTCAACGCCAACAGTTATACCTGCTAATTTGGAAAAAATAGTCATTTTGGCGCAAACGTTATAAACCATAAAAGCATATTTACCAAATTGAACCTCAACGCCCACTTTTTCCTTTAAAAAATCCATATCTCGATAGGGAGCTTTTCCCATTGATTTAGGGACATAACCATTAATATAATAATCGTTTGAATAGTTACATTCTATTTTATGATTAGACCACTTTTTTAAAGCAAAAAAATTTTTAAATTGTGTGTTTAATGCTTTTGGACTAAATAAAAGTTCATCTAATTTAGTTTGTTCTTCACTTATCTTATTTTTACATGCTACCGCATCAACTTGTAAAATAACATCTTTAATTTCAATAAGTAAGCTAGAATACTCACGTTCAATCTTCTCTTTACCTTGATTAAAAGAATATTCTGCGGCAATTATCATAAGAGTTTCCCTTGTTCTTTTTTTAGCGACTCAGGCAGTTGTGCAATTTTTCCTGTGGGTATATAAACAGGTTTGCCTAACTCGCGCTTTTTTAAACAGCCATTCTCTAAGTCACTTATTCTTGTTTTAATTATATCAACATATTGTTTTTCTTTATCAACACCGATTGCTCGACGATTATGCAATAAAGCAGCAAGTAAAGTTGAACCAACCCCCATAAAGGGATCAAGTACGATACCATTTTCAATACTCAGTGCTAGAACAAGTCTTTCCACTAACTCAATGGGATACTGGCAAGGATGTAGTGTTTTTTCAGGATGATTTGATTTAACGTTAGGAATATCCCATAAACAACTTTCAAAGTCTTGAATGATAATTTCCCAAATATCAGACGGATTTTTGCCATTAGGATTACCTGACAATTGTCCCTTTTTTTCCCCTTTAAAATGTTTCTTTCCTGGATATTTAGAAGGAACACGTACATTATCTAAATTGAAAATATAATTATCACTTTTAGAAAACCATAATATGGTTTCATAACGTCCTGAAAATCTTTTTTGTGCATGTAATCCGTGCCCAAAATACCAAATAATTCTATTTCTGAGTTTCATCCCTAAATCAAACTTAAAAATATCATAATAATAAATATCTAAAGGAAATACTTCACCTTTCTCAACGTAATTACCAACTTGCCAACAAAAATTTCCTTCAGGCTTTAAGATTCTGTAACATTCAGCAATAACTTGTTTTTGAAAACTTAAATAATCTTGGAATACCTTTCTACTCTCATAAGACTTTCCTAAATTGTACGGTGGCGAACTTACAATTAACTCGACGGAATGAGTTGGTATTGTTTTTAACAGTTCTAACGAATCTGTATTAGCAAGCAGTACATCAAAAATAGGCGTATAGAAATTGCTCTCTATAAGATTTAAGGTATTTAATTTGGGTAACATTTTTGATTCAGTTTTTAAACAGGTCGTTAAAATGCTCGCTGTTATCAAAAAACACTGATGATACAGCGAGCATTTCTTACGCTAACTATCGTTCATAAGCAGTTTTAATTAAGCATCCAAATTCATCACATGCAAGGCGTTTTTCTCGATAAAATCCCGACGGGGTTCAACTTGCTCACCCATCAAAATACTAAAGATTTCATCACATTTCACCGCATCCTCAATACCAACTTGTAACAAATGACGGGTTTCTACACTCATCGTTGTTTCGCTCAATTGTTCAGGGTTCATTTCCCCTAAGCCTTTATAGCGTTGAATATGCAAACCACGACGCGCTTCACTCATCAGCCAGTCAATCACTTGTTTAAAGTGTGTGACTTCTTGCTTTTTATCACCCCGTTGTACAAATGCACCTGCTTGCAACAACCCTTCTAACTTCGCTTGTAAACTGGCAATTGCTTGATATTCGCTAGATAAAAAGAAATGTTTGTTTAACAAACTCATTGTTTCAACGCCGTGCGCTGTCATGATAATTTGCGCACTGAAAGATTGTTCATCGGTTTGAGCTTGCAATAACACTTGATATTGATGTGTTGCCGCGCTTAACAGTTGATTTAACTGTTCAAACCATGCTGTTATAACAAGTGCATCAGTGAGTTTTTCCGCTGTGATAATGGGTAAATCGAGCATAGCTTCTAACACATCTGCGGGAATACGACGCGAAATGCGTTTTATCATGTCCATGACCCGTAAATAGTGTTTACATAAATCTTCTAGGGCATTATCCGTTAATGCATCGCCTGTTGCTTGCGGATATAACTGCGCATTTTGTAGGGCTAAACGGATTAAGTAATCATTGAGGACACTATCATCTTTGACATACTGCTCTTGCTTGCCTTTGCTGACTTTGTACAACGGCGGTTGGGCGATATAAATATGTCCACGCTCAATCAATTCAGGCATTTGTCGATAGAAGAAGGTGAGTAATAACGTGCGAATATGTGCACCGTCCACGTCAGCATCACTCATGATGATAATACGGTGATAGCGTAATTTTGCGGGGTCGTATTCGTCTTTACCAATTCCACAGCCAAGCGCAGTAATCAGTGTGCCAACTTCAGCAGAAGATAACATTTTGTCAAAACGGGCTTTTTCAACGTTCAGAATCTTACCTTTGAGCGGTAAAATGGCCTGAAAACGTCTATCGCGCCCTTGTTTGGCAGAACCGCCTGCGGAATCACCCTCAACGATGAATAATTCAGACTTTGCGGGGTCTTTTTCCTGACAATCGGCGAGTTTTCCGGGTAAGCCTGCGATATCTAGCGCACTTTTACGCCGTGTCATTTCTCGCGCTTTACGGGCAGCTTCTCGCGCACGGGCAGCATCAATGGTTTTACCGCAAATAATTTTCGCTTCGTTTGGATTTTCGAGTAAAAACTCGGCTAATTTTTCCGCAGTAACGGATTCAACGACGGCTTTCACTTCGCTAGAGACTAATTTGTCTTTTGTTTGTGAAGAAAATTTCGGGTCATGCACTTTGACAGATAAAACCGCCATTAACCCTTCACGAACATCGTCGCCTGTTGGGACAATTTTATCTTTTTTCAACAAGCCACTTTCTTCTAAGTAGTTGTTAAATGTACGGGTTAATCCCGCTTTTAAACCTGCTAAATGTGTTCCGCCATCACGTTGTGGAATATTGTTGGTAAAACAAAAAATGTTTTCTTGGTAAGACTCATTCCACTGTAAAGCGATTTCTACATTGACATTATCGCGTTCTGTATTGATATAGACGATATTGCTGTGCAACGGGGTTTTGGCTTGGTTTAAATGTTCAACAAAGGACCGAATACCGCCCGCATATTCGAACAAGTCTTCGCGTCCTGTCGCTTCTTCAGATAAACGAATTTTAACGCCTGAGTTTAAAAACGACAGTTCGCGCAGGCGTTTTGCCAAAATATCATAGTGAAACTCGATATTGTTAAACGTTTGCGCACTGGGTTTAAAATGCACTTTCGTCCCCGTTTTCTGGGTTTCACCAATTTCTACCAAATCTTTATCGGGAACGCCATGACGATAGATTTGATAATAAATCTTTTGATTACGATAAATCGTTAATTCTAAAATTTCAGATAAGGCATTAACGACCGACACCCCCACCCCATGCAAACCGCCTGAGACTTTGTAAGTGTTATCGTCAAATTTACCGCCCGCGTGCAAGACGGTCATAATCACTTGCGCCGCTGAACAACCTTCTTCTTCGTGTAAATCCACAGGAATACCGCGCCCGTTATCAATCACGGTAATAGATTGGTCACTATGAATTTCAACACTGATTTCTGTGCAGTATCCTGCTAACGCTTCATCGATAGAGTTATCTACGACTTCAAAGACTAAATGATGTAAGCCTGTCCCATCATCTGTGTCCCCAATGTACATACCGGGTCGTTTTCTAACGGCATCCAAGCCCTTTAAAACTTTAATATTATGTGCATCGTAAGTCGGTTCAGTCATAATGTCATTCATATGCTTATCCTAATATGCTATCAATAGTATTATTTTAGCATTTTTGTCATATTTTGAATATTTTTCATTTCTGATGTTTATTTAACAGTTAGATATCTTTAACTTTTTAAAAAAATTAAATTTTAGTGATGAAATTAAAGCAGTTGAGTCTCTTGATAAATATCGGCTTATTCTTATAGATAAGAATTACTTTATTGATATTTTTAAAATCAATAATTCATTATTTAATAAGTAATTTTTAACTGCTTAATCACAAAAAAGGAGATTATTAATTATGTCTATTGCATTGGTATGGTTTCGCCGTGATTTGCGCTTGCAAGATAATCCCGCCTTGATGCAAGCAGTTGCGGATGGACATCAAATAATACCGATTTATATTCATGCACCTACTGAAGAAGGACAGTGGCAAGTAGGTAGTGCAAGCCGTTGGTGGTTACATCACAGTTTAACGGCATTCGCGCAACAATGGCAGGAGAAACAAGGGCAATTATTTTGTTTTCAAGGTGAAAGTCTCTCAACCTTGCAACAAGTGATTGTGCAAACACAGGCGGTTGCGGTGTATTGGAATCGTCTTTATGAACCTGCAATGATTCAACGAGATAGTCAAATAAAACAATGCTTAAAGGCTCAAGGTTTAATGGTTAAGAGTTTTAATGCTTCGTTATTACATGAGCCTGCCCAAGTCTTGAATAAACAAGAAAGCCCTTATCGTGTTTTTACACCATTTTGGAAAACTAGCCAGCAATTAGCAATTTCTTTGCCTTTATCACAATTAGAAACAATTTGTGTTCCTAATAACTTTAAATTAGAAACAATTTCTATTAATAAATTACAATTATTGCCAAAAATTACATGGGATAGTGGGTTTTATCAAACATGGCAAGTCGGAGAGGTGCACGCACAACATTTATTAAATCAATGGTGTGAGCAAGCCATGATGGAGTACGCAACGCAACGCGATTTCCCTGCAAATCCTGTGAGTGTTTCGCATCTCTCGCCTTATTTGCATTTTGGTGAGTTATCGCCGCGTCAAGTGTTTCATGCCATTTTAAAGGCACAAGCCTTGAATCCAGCGATAACAACAGGCGGTAATGCGTATTTACGCCAGTTATATTGGCGTGAATTTGCCCATTATTTGTTATATCACTTTCCACATACGCCAGAAAAAGCCCTTTATAGTCAGTTTGATAACTTCCCTTATCAGGAAAATACGGAGCTATTAATGGCTTGGCAACGAGGGGAAACGGGCTACCCGATTATTGATGCAGGAATGCGGGAGCTGTGGACAACAGGTTGGATGCATAATCGCGTGCGCATGTTGGTTGCCTCGTTTTTGACTAAAAACTTGTTATTGCCTTGGCAAACTGGGGCGCGTTGGTTTTGGGATACGTTAGTGGATGCGGATTTAGCGAATAATACGCTAGGTTGGCAATGGGTTGCAGGGTGTGGCGCGGATGCTGCGCCTTATTATCGAATTTTTAACCCAACTTTGCAGAGTGTGAAATTTGACCCAGACGGGCAGTATATTCGACGGTGGTTGCCTGTTTTAAAATATTTGGATAATCAACAGATTCATGCACCCACAGACAACGGGCAACGGATTCAGGGTTATCCATGTCCTATCGTGGATTATAAAACGACGAAAGCACAGGCATTATCGCTGTACGAAACGATTAAAAAGCATCAATCAATGGATATAAAAGAATAAAGTTATGGAGTTAACGAACCCGCCATGCTAACCAGAGTTTACGCAATGGGGTTAAATGAATTTGATGTTTAAACAGTTGATAGCCATCGGCTTCAATTTCTTGCAAGGTGCTTAATGCCAGTTTTGCCCGCACACGTCCAAAGCGTTGCGTAGCACAATCATCTTTAGCGAGATATTTTAAGGCATTGTGAAAATAGGCGCGGATGCGGGTTGTTTGAAAGGCAAATAAGGCTTGTACTTTTTCTGAGCAATTTTCATCAAACAAGGTTTGTTCCGTTACGAAAAATTGGGCAAGTTCTTCTTGTGGAATATAAATGCGCCCTTGATGTAAATGTTGGCGAAAATGGCGCAATAAATAGGTGAGTTGCAGGGCAATGCCCAGTTGTTCCGCATATTTAAGTGTGCTTTCTTGCTGATAACCTAAGGTTGCCGTACAGAGCAGTTGTAAAATGCCTGAAGTCCGTTTGCAGTTGGTTTCTAATTGGGAAAAGCTGGTATAACGCGCCCGTTGTGTATTATCAATAATCCCTTCTAGTAATTCTTCAAAATAATGCAGGGGTAAACGATAGTCTTGTATGGCTTGGCTTAGTGCTTGGGCAGCGGGATGACGCGCTGTATTTTGTGCTAAGGCAATTAACTCGTTGCGCCACCAGTCTAATTTTATATTTGCTACTTTAGGGTCGTGACATTCTTCGACAATTTCTGCTAATTCATGAAATAGCGTGTGTAACGCAATCAATACCTCTCGTTGCGGCGAGGGCACAACCCGCAAACTATAATAAAGGCTTGAGCCTGCACGTAATACTTTCTCGTTACAATACGCTTGTGGATTCATAAAGGCTGCTCAACCGTTTGATAAGTCATCCAAGCTAATAAATCTAAAGGTTCATCCAGTATTGCTGTTGCCCCCCAAGTATGCGGATTTTCATCTGCTTGGATATAACCATACGCGGCAACGAGTGTGCGCATCTTTGCCTGTTGTCCTGCTTGTATATCGGTTTCTGCATCGCCCACATAAATACAGGTTTGGGGCGGCATATCCATCTGTTGACAGGCATGTAGCAAGGGGGCGGGATGGGGTTTTTTTACTGCCAAGGTGTCACCACTGACAACAGCTTGCGCACGGTGATAGAGTTTTAGACGTTCTAATAACGGCACGGTGAGAAAATGCGGTTTATTGGTCACAATTCCCCATAAAATTCCCCAGCGTTCCAAAGTATCTAGTACCTCAGCAACCCCCGCAAATAAACGGCTATGTGTGTCTAAATTATTGGCATAAATCTGTAAAAACCGTTGTCGCAATGGCTCAAAAGTAGGGTCTTCTGGGGATAATTGAAACCCATAATGAATCAGTGCACGTGCTCCGCGAGAAACTAAAGGACGCACAGATTCATAAGGCAAAGGATTCTGCCCTTGTTCTTGCAGAACGGTATTTAATGCAAAGACTAAATCGGGCGCGGTATCAACCAGTGTGCCATCAAGGTCAAATAACACGCTGGGCATTAATCCTGAGGGGTTATGCAGGGCGTTGGGCATAAGCAAGATAATTCACCGAAATGTCGTTATTTAACCAATAATGTTTAGTCAATGGGTTATAACTCATGCCTGTAAAGCCTTGTATATTCAAATCAGCTTCTCGTATCCATGTTGCTAATTCTGAAGGACGAATGAATTTTGCATAATCATGTGTCCCTTTTGGCAATAATTGTAAAATATATTCCGCGCCTAAAATTGCAAATAGGTAGGCTTTAGGATTGCGATTAATGGTTGAAAAGAATACATAACCGTTGGGTTTAACTAAAGTATGACAGGCTTGGATAATCGACGCAGGGTCGGGAACATGTTCTAACATTTCCATACACGTCACGACATCGTATTGTGCAGGTTGTTCTAGGGCTAAGGCTTCAGCCGTCATTGCACGATAATTAACTTGTACTTGCGACTCATATAAATGCAATCTTGCCACACTTAATGCAGCCTCGCTCATATCAATGGCAGTCACTTCCGCGCCTTTTTTTGCCATGCTTTCGCTTAAAATTCCCCCACCACATCCAATATCTAACACTTGCTTACCAGCAAGTCCATCGCTATGTGTTTCAATAAATTGGAGTCGTAATGGGTTGATATCATGCAAAGGCTTAAACTCGCTGTTAGCATCCCACCAACGGGCGGCTAATGTGCTGAATTTAGCAAGTTCTTGTTGATCTACGTTCATGCAAGTACCTCACAAGTTAGTCTCTAAATTACTCACCAGTTTGGCATATATAAATGTAAAAAGCACTTATCCTTGCGGATAAGTGCTTCACTAATCTACTAACTAAGGCTTAACTAACTATTACATTATTGGTTAGCTGTGCCATAGGCTGGGAAACGGCTATTTTCCCACTCAGGTTTGTGTGCATTAGGCACTAACCAAGAGTTCACAATACCAGTGCTGTTGATTTGGTATTTGTGGGCGAAGGATAAAATAGGCGCGCCAGGATAAGGACAACCAACACGTGGGCTGATTAACATATCAAACCAGCCTGATTCATAGTTGTATGAACCTGTACGAATATTACCGTTTGCATCTCTGACGGTAGCATTCCAGTCAGGAATGAAGTAGTTAACTTCAAAGGGTAATTGTTTGGACTTAGGTGCAGAGCCACCAGAGAAGATACTGCCAGAAATAGCAACAGAATGTTCTTGGTTGTCATATTGGGTCAATGTATAGGTGATAGGACCCGCTGCTTCAAACGGAGGATACCAAGGAGCAGATGAGCTCACAGTGACACCTGTACCGCAAACGTCTCTTAAGTGACGATATTTGGTAGGGAAGGTAATTACTAATTGAGTTCTGTTTACACCAGCAACAGGAGAGGTGAAACCGTCGTCTTCATAAGTACCTTGGATGCGAGTGGTTGACATTGCATACTCTAACTCCATGATATTATCATAGGTTGCAGTACGAACACCGTAAGCAGCACCACCAAAGTTAAAGCCAACAGCAGATTCAGCAGCGCCTGCTCCCCCTTGAACATCATATAAAGGGTTAGAGATAACGCGACCATCAAAAGGAACGTTAGCTAAAGTAGAAGCATAAACAATTTCGCCAGCAGGAGGCACGTTGTCTTCAACTTCACCAGCTAAAGCGGGGAAACGATAACCCATACGGTCACCATTAGGTGCACGTAATGTTAATTGACCGGTTAACTGTACCCAAGTAGGGTCAGCAGAACGGATTCTACCAGCAGGAGTAGGGCTTAAGTTACCATTTGCATCACGGGTTAATGCTACTGTTTCAGCACCATTTCTGGCATCTAAGTCTGTACGAGCAACATCAAAAACGGCAGCTAAAGCAAATTTGGACATGCCTTTAGCAATGGTTACATTACCACTAGGGGTATTGATAACACCATTAACAGCATATGCGCCAATGACTTCAATGTGACCAATTTCGTTATTGTCACCAGCCCCTAAGTTTTGATCAAACAATTGCGCTTGAATAGGATTGATAGACGCAAAACTTGTTCCTTCTGAACCAGTCAAAGGATCATTACCTCTGACGGAATCATCGTCAGAATAGAATGTTGCTTGACCGTTGACATTGATGATGTCAAAACGGCAAACGTCACTGGGTGTCAGATAACAAATAAAGTCGAGCACCTCAGCAGAGGTGTATTGAGAACGCAGAACAACCTTGGCTTTGACAGCTACGTCGTCACGGGTATTGACGATAGCAACGTGGGTTGTGTAGCTATTAGCCAAGCCCAAATAGATAGGTCCTAATAAAACTTGCCCAATACCATCTTCTGCCAAGTGAACGGCACTTGCGCTACCACTGAAAGCGGCACCTGTAACAAGGGCGGCAGTCATTACGGAAGGCAGAAGTTTTTTTCTTAAGGAAAAACTCTTCATTAATTTACACTCCTTAAACAACACACTGTTTAACATTGGATACAACAAATGGATTTCACTATTACTTACTGCATAAGAATACAGAATTCGCTTCTTATGTACAAGACTGAAGGGGCATCCACAATCCAACCGTCTAATACACTTTATAGTTACCAATAGCAACTATACAAAGGTTGCTATATAACTGCAACACTTTTTTCTTAAATACAACAAATTTCAATCAATGTTGTATCTCTACAACAAATAGCTTCAAGCTTTTCATGTAGCACTAAAATATAGATGTGCAAAAAAGAGATAATTTGTATTTTAATTACACATAAGCATAATTAAATGCAAAACAGTCTAATTTGTTCAAACATTTTAACATGTCACATCTTATCTTTGTGTAAATCTTCTGTTGTTTGTGTTGCAAAAACTAATTATAAAGTGATTCTTGAGTAAGCCTATTAGCATGAAATATGCCTTTTCTTATTTATTTTCTGTATAACATATTAAGTCAAATATTCAGTTATAACGACTCATACTGTTATACATCCCGCACGAATACGGTAGTTAAGACACGCTATTAAACCCACATTATTTATATTTGTACAATAGATGAATAATTTTAACTCGACTTATTAAAAAGTACCTCAAGGATTTGATACGCCGATTTTTCAGGATAGAACCGTGCAATATCTTGCATCGCCTGTTTCATTAACGAAACACGTAGGGCATTATCAATGATTAACTGTTGCAAGGTGTTGTAACAATTTGTCATATCCATAGTATCAATCACTAATGCATTACGTTGATGGACAGCAAAGCTATTGCTCCCGCCAATTTGTGGCACTATCACTGCCACACCCGATGCCATCGCCTCCATCGCGGTTAAGCCCATCGCTTGGAAATTGGAAAAGTCGACAAAAATATCAATTTGTGCAAAAAGCGTCGCTAATTGTTCAGGGGTTTGTAAGCCCAGATTTTGATGGTCGAAATTTCTCGGCAAGGCTTGAAAATGTGGGTCGTCATTGGCAACGCCAAATAAAAGAATCTCTACCTGTTGGGAATATGCTTGTTGAATCTTTTGTAACACTTGCATCGTGCGCAACGCGCCACGCCGACCGCTAGAGGGACGTATCATCGCACTAATTCGCAAGCGTTGCGGATTTTCAGGACGGCTGACACGGGGGATAAATAAATCTGCGTGATAGCTTGCGCCTACAACATGGCTGGTTTTACCAACTTGATAGTGTAGCTCGTCTTGATTCCAAGGCGTTTTTGTAAATAGTTTAGCGTTTGGTATCTCTAAATAAGAGAGCCATGCACGACGAAATTCGGGATAACGACGGAAGTAGTAAGACGCAAGTCGACGGCGCACCCATGGAGAACGCCAGAACCAACGATAATACGTCGGTTTTTCCGCCCAAAAATAGGGTTCAAAATCTTGAACATAGTATCCAATTATCGGCGGATTCGGCAGATTTGCAACAGGAGCAATCCATTGAATCGAGTAGCTAGCCGTCGCAATGACTGCATCGTATCCCTCACAATAACGCGGAATCTCAAAGTCTGTTGGCGTATAAATGACGGGAACATCTAGTTGCGGGTAACTTTTTTCAAAGGTCTTTTGATGGTGTAGAAAATTTAAAATAACCGCATCTACCCCCATGCGTCGCATGGCACGGACTTCACTGATAACGACGTTACTGCCACCTCCAGCTTCTTGCACGGGGAGCATAAAAATAACCCGCTTACCCCGCCAACGATATTGCCCTTCTGCGACTAAATTCCAACGCGCTATTAACTGTTTCGCCCGAATGCGAATCCCTTCGATAACTTTGTCCTGTCGACAAATAGTCACCCCTGCATCAATCACTGCTTGCCCGTGTTTTTCAGCCAGTGCTTGCCCTGCACGGTCAGCCAATTGTTTACGGCGTTCATGCGAATAGCTTTTCGATTGAGCATGATAGATATAAACATCGTCGGCAATGGCTAATTCCCAGCCTGCTTGTCTGGCACGGATACAATAATCATTCTCTTCCCCATAACCTTGTCCAAAAGTTGCCTCATCAAAATAGCCAATTTGTTCAAGTACAGCGCGTTTAATCAAGAGACAAAAGCCATTTAAAAAGGCAATGCGGGGATATAAACGTGGGGACAAAGATGCAACCCGATGGGCAAATTGTTGCACATTCATATCGACAGGTAATGGATTTTCTGCCCAATCGCCTTTACATTCAATGGCAGGAATAGATTGCCATGACGCGGTATTGCTTAAAGGACCAGCTAAACCAATTTCAGGCGCAGAATTCGCACATGCTATTAAGCGTTCTAACCAATAATGAGAAACAATGGTGTCACTGTTTAATAGTAAACAGTAAGGATTTTGACTGGCTTGCAAGCCTTGATTTGCTGCACAGGTATAACCGCGTGCCTGCTCATTGCGTAACAGCGTCACGGATTCCGTTTGTGCGTATTGTGCGAGAAAATCCCGTGTTTCTGTAGCACTGCCATCATCAACCAGAATTAAACGATAAGGGGTTGTGCTATAAGCTTTAATTGAAGCTAAACAGCGTTGTACATCTGCTAAGGCATTATGCACACAAACAATAACATCAATTGCTTGTGTCGGAGACGGAACATTTAATGTATCTAACTGCCATGAAGGAGAATGAATGGGCAAGGAAGCGAGCATAACGGATTGGCTATCCATAAAACGCAAAAGATATTTTATAGTGGTATATCCATCAAATTGATGAATCGTTTTTTAAAGTGCGACATTATAAGCCTGACAAGCAATATTACACAAATCTATTATTTATCAATAACTTTATAGGAGAATACAATGGCTGGTAAAAAGACTGCACCACCGCTGATAATTGTCATTATTACGCTGATTTTATCCATTTTTATGGGTGAAAAATGGATAAATTCAGACAATAAACAACCCACACAGCCCACTGATAACAACACCACGACAACGACAAAAAATGGTAATATTGCTGATTTAAATCAATGCAATATTGTCAATATTAGCGATGGTGACACCATGCGTTTACGTTGTGCAGGGGCTGATGAAGATATTCGTGTACGTTTATATTGCATAGACGCGCCAGAATCTAAACAAACGCCATGGGGAACAACTTCTAAAGAATATCTACGTTCCATTGCAGGAGATAACGTGCGCGTTGTTAAAATAGATACAGACCGTTATCAACGCATTGTCGGTGAGGTTTACAGTGGTAATGCTAATTTAAATCTCGCCATGGTCAAAGCAGGAAAAGCGGCTGTTTATCGGCAATATTGTAAAAAACGTGAGCCTTATGAAGCCGCCGAAGAACAAGCCCAACATGCAAAAGAAGGAATTTGGAAATCCAGCGGATTACATCAAACCCCTTGGGAATGGCGTAAACAACAACGCGAAGCAGATTAATAACCTGAGTACGGCGAATTTTTAAAAAAGACAATAGCTTGTCTGAATCAGGATTTTCAGAATTAACAGAATTTAACCCCCTTAAACCAAGAAATTAATGCGAATCACGCTTTTTAATTCTGCTAATTCTGAAAATTCTGTGAATTCTGATTCAGACAAAAAAAGACCTGCTAGGTTTTAAAAATTTATAGCAAACGTATTATAAAACGACATGAAGGACTGGCAGTCCTAGATTTAAATCACCTTATGGTACGGTTACTATAGCAGGTCTCTATTTTATTTTATAAAACTTGCAGAACTCAGATTATTTAAGGGTTTAATCCTGAAAATCCTGATTCTGACAAAGTTTTAAATGCTTAAATCCTGTCAATCACGATTCAGACAATCCAATGACCTATTTCAACGGCAAACTAATCACAAAACGCACGCCACCACTAGCAACATTTTCCGCCCAAATTCGCCCATCATGTTCCTCAACAATCCGTTGACAAATAGTCAAGCCTAATCCTGTTCCTTTCGGTTTCCCCGCCTGTTGGTCATCGACTTGATGGAATTTATCAAAAATCTTCTGTAAATGTGCCTCAGGAATTCCCATGCCATTATCTTGCACAATCAAATGAATTTCCTGATTTTCTACCAATAACTGCATCACCACTTGACCGCTATCAGGCTCAGTAAACTTGCTCGCATTCGACAGTAAATTAATGAGCACCTGAATAAATCGGTCGCGGTCAACCTCTGCCATTAATGCCTGTTCAGGCAATATAGAATTTAACTGAATCCGCCGTTCATGAAATAACTGACTTACCGATGCACACGCCGTTGTTACCAACTCCCGCAAATCATGCACAGATTTATGCCACTCCATCCGCCCCGATTCAATTTTTGCCAAATCCAAGACATCATTGATTAAACGGGTTAAACGCTCCGCCTCTTTCACAATAATGTCTAAAAATTGCTGACGTTGCGCCAACTCTAAAGCGGGATTACTCAACAAAATTTCCGAAAATGCGCGAATTGACGTTAAAGGCGTGCGTAATTCATGACTAACCGTTGCAACAAACTCATCTTTTAAATGGTCTAACTCCTGCAACCGCGCATTAGCCATGCGTAACTCATGCGTTGCACTTTCTAACGCCTGCGATTTCTGCTCCAACTGCCGACTATACGCCCGTACTTGCGAAGTCTCTTCTAAAATTTGTAACACATCCTGCACGCTTAACGGCTCACCCTTTACCACCGAAGCCACCATAATATGCGCTGATGCGGAACCAATTGCCCCCGTTAATAAACGCTCGACAAACATGATGAAATGCGGGCTAGTTGTCATCTGCTCATTTAAAACAACTCCCTGCTGCTGACTATAAGACTGAAATGCCCGTTGCGTTTTCTGCTCACCCAAAAAGCGACAAGTCAACGCCTGCAACTCACTAAAACTGCCCTGTCCTGTACGATAATACGACTGCGCTTCCTGTCCCGCTTGAAACACATTCACAAATAAACTTGCCTGTAACCGCTCAATGGTCCGTTGTCGAGAAAACAAAGAAACAAACACCAAGCAACCTATATTAAAAAATAAACTCCAAAAAACCGCATGGGTTAAACTATCTAACCCCGTTAAACCAAACAACGCATAAGGTTTTAACAACCCAATTCCCCACAAACCCTGCTCGACAAAATTCATCCCCAACCAACCCGATTTTGCAAACGCAGGCAATAACAAGGTATAAGCCCAAACCACAAACCCCGCGCCTAAACCGACTAACGCCCCAAAACGATTTGCACCCTGCCAATAAATTCCCAATAAAATAGAAGGCGCAAACTGTGCTGCTGCCACAAAAGAAATTAAACCAATCGTGACCAACGCATAAGACTCACCCAATACACGAAAATACCCATACCCTAACAACAAAATACACGCAATCACCCCCCGCCGTATCAACAACAACAACCGCCCTAAATGCGGATGATGACTAATATCTAATACTTTAATTCGTAAAAGAATCGGCATTAATAAATCATTACTCACCATCGTTGCTAATGCGATAGTTTCCACGATTACCATACTTGCCGCCGCAGACAATCCCCCAATAAACACCAATAATGTTAAACTTTCCGCCTGCGCAAACATCGGCAAAGTTAAAACATACGTATCAGGGTCAATGGCTTGACCTGCAAAAATCAACTGCCCCGCCAAAGCAATCGGAAAAACAAAAATATTAATCACTAACAAATACAACGGAAAAAGCCAACTTGCTGTTTTTAAATGCTGTTCGTTCACATTCTCCACCACGCCTACCTGAAACTGACGTGGCAAAAACAACACCGAAAACACCGACAATAAAACCAATGTAAACCAATTAACATACTCCCCGTTTACCCCTTCCAACGCCATCAACCGCTGCAACTCAGGCACTGCAAACGCCTGTGTAAACAAATCCGCAGGACTCGCAAACAACCCCCACACCACAAAAACACCCACCGCCAGAAACGCCACCAACTTCACCAACGACTCAAACGCAATTGCCGCTACCATCCCCTCATGACGTTCTGTAGCATCTAAATGCCGAGTGCCAAACAAAATCGTAAAAACAATTAAAATTAAAGAAATATAAAACGCCGTATCCGACCAAATTGGACGCAATCCCGCCTCACTTGGCATCTGTAATGCAGGATATTGACTCACCAACTCCAAACTCATCGCAATCGCTTTTAACTGCAAAGCGATATACGGCAAAATCCCAACGACCGCGATAATGGTGACAAAACCACCCAAAAGCGCACTTTTACCATAACGAGAGCCGATAAAATCGGCAATAGACGTAATCCGATGCTGATGCGCAATCCGAATAATCTTTCGCAACACCACCCACGACAACGCCATCATCAACGTTGCCCCCAGATAAATCGGCAAAAACCCCATGCCGCTACTGGTAGCCCGCCCCACGCTGCCATAAAAACTCCACGCTGTGCAATAAATAGCGATGGATAACGTATAAACATACGGATTACTGATTAACGACCGCCCACTATCCGCCCGCTTATCCGCATAATACGCAATTGCAAACAACACCCCTAAATACGCAAATGATACCAACACAATTACCCAATGCTGCAACATCACGCATCCCCCGCAGGCATTTTATACATCACCCAAGCAATCACAACGATAAAACCCAACCAAAGCAAAAACAAATACAAATACAACAACGGAATACCCCATACTAATACCGCATGGCTAAATACAGACAACAACGGATAAACAAACAACATGCACCCTAACCCAACAAAACTCACCAAATAAGACAAACTCGTCTGCACAATAACACCTCCTCACCATACCCATTTATTTTTATAAACAACCAACCCCATTAAAAATAACAACAACTCAGAACAACACTAACCCGCGTGACAACCCGTAAATGCTAAAATGAAACCAAGCCACTAAAATACACAACCATCTGTTTTCCCAGTTCCAGAGTTACCACAATGAAACGCATCACCTATCTTTGCTGCTTATGGCTCACGCTATTTAGTCTCACCTGTCTCTACAGCAACAGCTACAGTGCAAGCCCAAACAACTACCACACCTCCCCCACCCTCAACCACGGCAAAAAATGGCGGATTGGCTACCTAGAAAGTGGTCCCCTCAACACCTACCCACTCAACGTCATCGCCATCGTTAAAGGACTCGAAGAACTCGAATGGCTCACCCTGCCCGAAATCCCCAAATTTGCCGACCCCAAAGACACCAAAGCCCTCTGGCTCTGGCTCGCTGACAACGTCAAAAGCGACTACATCGAATTTATTCCCACCGCCTACTGGTCATCCAACTGGGACGAAAAACAACGCCCAACAACCAAACGCCTTACTATCAACTACCTCAATGAAAAAAAAGACATAGACCTCATGCTTGCCTTAGGCACATGGGCAGGACAAGACCTCGCCAACGACGAACACCACATACCCACCATCGTTGCCTCCACCTCCGACGCGCTCGCCTCCAAAATCATTAAAAGTGCCACCGATTCAGGCTTTGACCACCTCCACGCAAAAATCGATGTCACCCGCTTTGAACGCCAAATACGCCTATTTCACGACGTGACCAACTTCAAAAAACTCGGCGTTGTCTATGAAGACACCGAAGAAGGCAGAAGCTTTGCCGCCATTCCCACAACTCAAAAAGTTGCAGAAGAACAACAATTTAAAATTATTCCCTGCTACGCCACATTCTCAGGCGTAACCACCAGCGAAGCAGAAAACAACGTACTCCGTTGCTACAAAGACATCGCCCCCAACGTAGAAGCCATCTACGTCACCATACACCGTGGAATTACCAACAAAACCCTACCTATCATCGCCCAAACGCTAATAGAACACAAAATTTTATCCTTTGCCCAACAAGGCTCTAGCCAAGTACAAGCAGGCATACTCATGAGCATGGCATCCACTGGATTCCAAGACGTTGGACGCTTCTACGCCGCCACCATCGCCAAAATATTCAACGGCGCAAAACCCCGCGAACTCAACCAAATCTTTGAAGACCCCATCCGCATCGCCATCAACATGGCAACTGCCAACCGCATAGACTACGAACCCCCCATTGTTATCTTCGGCATTGCTGACGAAATCTACCAAGATATTGCCTACCCAAAATAACCCAAAAAACACAACACCGATAACCGAACAAACCCTTTAACAAACGGTAAGATAATCTTAAACTACCCCCGACCTCACAATACAAACCGCTACAACACACTAACAGAGCATTAAAATGACAAAAAGACACATCATTATCTACCTAACAACTGCCCTCATAAGCCTTGCCAGCACCAGCTACGCAGCAGACACCCCAGAGCCTGCCCCTGCTAGCCCTGAAGAAACAACCCCCAAAGCCAGCCTACACAGCACAACTGGCAACACAAACATTCCCGTTACCGAACCCAGTGCCCAAGAAGCACCAGAAACCCAACTCGCCCCCGACAACAAAGAAAGCAAACGAGTCAAACGGATTAAAAACGAAAACAAAAAACCCGCTACCGAAACTGCCGAAGCCACCACAGAACCTAAAACAACAGAAACAACCGCCCCCACAACGGCTGAAAAATCTGCCCCAGAAGCAGAAAAAACCACCGTCAAAGAATCCGCCCCCACGCCAGAAATTAGCAACAAACTCACTGCCAAACCAGAAGACACAACCCCCGTTGCGGAAAAATCAACACAACCCAACACAGACAAAACCCCCAGCGAACCCCCAAAACCAGACACCGCTGATGCAAAACCAACCGAAGCCCCAGCCGATAAACCTATAGAAAAAGCTGAAAAACCCGTTGCTGACACAAAAGAAGACAAGACGGACAATGACGCAGACAAAATGAAAGCAACCGCCGATACAAACACAGAAAAAGCGATTGCTGAAGATGATGGCGATGAAGACCCAAAAACCGACAAAGTTGCGACCAAACCCGCCAGCACCAAAAAAACCGTTGCTACAAAACCAGCTAAAGCAAACACCAAAGCCAACGCGAAAACCAGCACCAGCGCGAAAAAACCCACAACAACACGCAACAACACAGTAACAACCAAAGCCAAAAGCACCGCCAAACCTGCAAAAACAACCACAAAAACCAACACCACCAAAAAACCCACAACCAAAACCATCGCGAAAAAACCCGCAAAAACCACCAACCCCGTAAAAGCCACCGCCAAAGCGACTACCAAACCTCAAGCAAGAATAAATAAAAATAAAACCAAAACCGTCGCTAAAACTAAATAAACCCACCTAACACCCATAAAAAAAGGACTGATAGTTATTTCTATCAGTCCTTTTCCCCACCGCAGGACTGGCAGTCCTTTGAGGACTGCCAGTCCTAAAATCCAAACCTGTGCATTAAAACAAGGTTTCCCCCGCTTTAAGTCGCAACTCAGGCATAAACTCGTCTAATTCGCTTAATTCAAGACGACATAAACCCACGGCATACCAAAAGTTACCCTGTATATTCCCCCCATAGTTATACCGCCCTGTTTTTGGAGAATAACTTACCCACCCATCAAGCAAGCCAATAAACACCGCTAAACATTCCCCTGTTTCCGCATCCCACAAGCGAATCGTGCCATCGGCTGAACCGCTGATAATTTGCTTATCATCATTACGCCACGCGACACTCGTTACAACATTTTCATGTCCCTTAAGGATGCGCAGACATTGCCCACTGCCCACGTCCCACACCCGCACGCTGTTGTCCAAAGAGCCACTGAGCACCTGCGCTCCGTCTCCTCGCCACGCCACACTCGTTACCCAATTCTCATGCCCCGCAAGGATGCGCAGACACTGCCCACTATCTGCCGCCCAGATTTGAATCACATTGTTGACAGCAACGGCAATGAGGGAATCATCAGGACTAAAGCAAACAGATTGATACATACCACCCATTGCGAACATGGGTTCGGGGTTTAGCTCATAGGGATTAAGCGACGGTAGCGCAATACCAAAGGAAGAATTTAAGAGAGGTAATTCTGGCGGGTTAATAAATAGCAGTTTTGCCCATCGCCATGAGCGGGCGGAGAAATTGACCTGATGCACCGTCGCACCTAATAGGCTGACCTCGTCGCATATTGCATCGGTAAAATTGGCGTTGCTTAAATCGGTTTTGGTGAAATCGGCGTTTTTTAACGTAGCATCGCTAAAATTAGCATGTTGAAGAATGGCATTTTTAAACAAGGCATCGGTTAAATCCGCATCACTAAAATTGGCGTTGCTTAAATCGGTTTTAGTGAAATCGGCATTTTTTAGCGTGGCATTGCTGAAATTAACATGATACAAAATTGCATTTTTAAATAAAGCATCAGTTAAATCCGCGCCACTAAAATCAGCATAACGTAAATCTTGCCCTGAAAAATCTTGTCCGCGTAAATTTTGCCCGCGACGGTCAAGGCTATTACGTTGATTATTCTTTAATTGCTTTAGAATGCTATCGGCATTGTTTTGTATTATTGATGCAACTCCGCGCTGTTTAATGATTCTGCTAGCCCATTTTGTAGCCTGCTCACGCCCAGCTAAATCTACAAAAAACTGGCTCATCAATGCCGACATCTGTCGTTTTTCTAACAAAGGAATTGCTTTAACAGTGGGATTCCCTAAAGTTAAAATTTTTTGCCATAGAGAAACTGTTTCTTGTGTTTGCTCGCTTAATTGTCTCACTGCCATTTTAGCCACCAGCCACTCCATGACTGACTGATGAATAAAACCGAATTGCCCTTCATTATCCCGAATTAACAACGTGCCTGAACACAATTGTTGTTTAGCAATCCCAAACTCTAACAACAAACCCAGTTCCTTATGGATTTGTTGCGTAACACCATCAAGCTCATGGATATCTACGGTTTTAGCAGTACGTTCCCACAAATGCAGGGCTAATTTTTCTACCGCTTGCCAACGTTGCTCAAGCTTTAAATCATCGTGATAACCTGTTTTAACCCGTTTTTGTTCTCCTTCTAGCCAACGGGTTAATATCATTTCATACACTTTTGCGGCGGTAATTTCGCCATCTTGTTGTTGAGCTTGACGCAAATCAGCTTCAGGCAATTCCACAATAAAACTTAACATTCGAGGATTTTTGGATAAGCCCATTAAATCTTTTATATCATTTAATAATCTGTAAAAACTGCGGGCTTTTTGTACATCTTCAAATTTTCTATGTAAAAATTTATCAATTTGCGCATTATCAAACTTCTGCAAATATAAAATTTCCTGTCCTCTCACCCGTTCAACGGCTTCTAACAATTTCAATTTTATTTGCTTTTCATTGATAAAATGCTCTTTGCGCGAGCTAACAATTACTTTTGCATAATCTCCCCGCGCAGCGTCTAATAAGGTCTCAAAATGTTCTAACACACGGTCATAAGAAACCCGCAAAGCTAACTCATCAAAGCCATCAAACAACAGCACAATTTTGCCTTGTGCCAACATATAGCGGAATTTTTTTGCATCATAGCCCGCTTCTTTTGCCAACTGTTGCGCGACTAATTTATCTAAATCGTTGGTTTTCTCTAATTGACGCATTTCCAGCAATAAAGGCAATAACGTGGTATGTGTATTTTCTGTATTTAAAGCTTCCCCCATCCGTCGCGCTAATTCACGCAATAAAAACGTTTTTCCTGCGCCAAACTCGCCCAATATCACAATAAAGCGTGGATTAGGTTCAGCTATCCATTGTTGCAAAGTAGATAAAGCATCTAATTTATTTTGTTGTCCGCTTTTTTCCTGTGTAAAACATTGTTCTATATATAAAGCAGGGGGATAAATACGACTATTTGCTAATTCTAAAGTTTGCTGTTGTACATATGGCACAAGGTTGAGGAGTAAATTTTGATATTCCGCAAAATGCCACAAACGAATACGTTGTTTTTTAGCGTCTTCTACTAAATGACTCTCTGCAAAGTCACCCCGATAAATTAAATAAGAATCGATATAAGGATTTTCGGCACGATAGTCTGCTAATACCTGCGTTTCAAAAGCTTTTACGACTGCAGCCGTTATTGATTGTTCACAAACCCCAATAGGATAGCGATATAACAAGCCTTCTTTTTCAGTTACAACATCAAGATAAGAAAAATCTTTATTAATCTGCTTAATTTTTACCTGCTCGCCTTCCCGCATTTTACAAGCCTGTGCAACACGGGTGAGAAAGTCATTTGAGTACGAATCATCATTAACAAGCTTTAATTGTTGTTTTAGCTCTTCAATTTCATGTTTTAACTTAAATTTTTCATTAGCATCAATTGCTAAAGTCAATGCTTTTTCTAACTCGTTAATTTTTTCCAGTATTAATGCCTTGTTTTCTTTGTTCATTATTTTGACTCCTTATATAAATTTTTGTTTATTCTGCGCATCAATCCCAAAAAAAGAAAGGGATACAGGCAATATTTCTTTTAAAAAGACAACAAAAAACCTGCTAGGTTTTCAAAACCTAGCAGGTTTATGTGTTATCTATAAAATCTCATTGAATACTATTTCACTTCCTCAATGGTTTTTAACTCAAATAACCAACTCATTGAATCAGTGCGGATTAAATCTGCTTTATACGTTGCGGTTTTCCCGTCTGAATCTAATACATCAATTGCTGGAACAGTCAACTGTGCATTTTCATAACTCGCACGGTCAACCCGTGGCAGGGGTGCTTTCAATACCCCGCGAATTTCTCCATAAAACGCATTTTCAACTGAATGAACATTGAAATATAACGCATTTTTACGGGCTAAGGCTTCTAATCCTGCAATGGTATAAACCTGTCCAACTTGTCCATAATCATTCGGACATCCTTCAGGCAAGGGCAAGGTAAAAGACGCGGCTAAATCGGGCGGTGGTGGGGCTTGTTTCACAAAAACAATATCGTCATTGGTCAATGTCACCGATAATTTACCGTCGACAAATTTACTGGCTACATCGCCAAAATGAATGATGTAAGGGCCTAAAACATTCGGCGTTCCACAATGCAAATGAATGGCAGTAATTTGGCTGGTGTCAAAATCACGAATCGTCAATTCAACTTGTGCCGAACTCATATCTTGTTTAAAACGAAGTGTACCCGTACCGCTGGCAACAGAGCCACTCGCTTCGCCTAATTCTTGTTCTGGGCTTAAATTCGCGGTGTATTCATTATAACTATCTGTGCCATAAGTAACATTTTCTGCCGTTGGTGTGGCTTTATATTGGGTTAAGGGGTAAAGTTGCCCGCGAATTTCGCCATAAAAAGCATGTTCCGCTGTGTGCAAATTGAAATATAACAACCCTTTTTCCGCTAACCATGCTAAACCTGCGACGGTATAAACTTGCCCTAGTTGTCCATAATCATTGGGGCATCCTTCAGGCAAAGGGAGCGTAAAACTTTGACCAATAGGGGGAGTAGGCGGGGGCATGGTGACAAAAACAATATTGCTATTGGTAATTGTCGCGGAAAAATGTCCATCGACAAAAGTGTCTGTAAACGCGCCAAAATCCGCCAAATTGGTCACGATGGGGCCTAACACATTCGGTGAACCACAATGAATGTGAAATGCTGTAACTTGATTCATATCAACATTTTTTAAGAAAATTTCTAATTTCGCGTTACTTAAATCATCGGCAAAACTTAAACGTCCGTATCCTTGCGCTTGCGAATTGTTCGCCTCGCCTAATTCTTGCGCTGGACTTAAAAATGCTTCGTATTCAGTAACGGTATTTACTCCAAAAACGGTGGCTTGTGCATAAAACGAGTGTAGCCCAGCCGTTAGCCCAGTCAGTAGTAAAAATATTAATCGAGTCATTCTGTTCATTAAAGAAAGCTCCTACAAACTTACTTTTATTAATAAGGGATTATCAAGCGGGTTTGTTTATCAAGCGTCTTGCCCGCCAAGTTCTATACTAGCCCAAAGATTAAAAAAAAGTCATGATTAATCGTGAGAAATTAATTAACCTCAGTATTACGAAAAAGAGGTTAAATAAAAAAGGGTTGAAAAATATCTTGAAAATTTGAGTTGTTAACTCATTTAGGATGAGGATAAGACATCAAAGAGGGCTTATTAACCTTCCAAGAGTAGGTAGCCCGAGTATCTGTGGAACATAGTGTGTATAAAATCTTTTGAAGTATTATACCTTTAGGAAGCGGTCATAGATATTTAGATTTTACCGCTAATAGCATGTTTTATTAAGGTATTCTGGTTAGTTTATTGTATTCAAGAATCACCAAAAAATTGGCGTGACAAACTGAAAAAAGGATAAAGTCTGTTACTTATGGGTTCTAATTGAATCTTTTTAAGGTCTTCGATAGACCAATTTTTTTGCTCATGCTCTTTCCATATTTTCTCTAATTCATCCCAATATTGTTGCCTTAAATTGACTAAGAGATGAGAGTTTAAATTAAGTATATCAATAGTATAAATTGCTTTCGCTTTTTCCACATCGCTTAATTGCAAAGCAGGAACAACACGACCATCAGATGTATAACAAAAATAATTCGCACAATCCACTTGATGACAAGAGATAAATAAATCAGGGTCATAATGACCTAATTTATAATGCCCGCCAAATAATTCCTCTCTTTGATAAGATTTTAAATCCTCAGCACTGAATGCACTGACTGCTAAATTTTGATAATCAAATGTACGGGTTGGATATAAACTTTTAGGCTGAACATGTTCAATATGATAATCATACGCATCTGAGCTACAATGTTCTAATTTAACTTCAGAATAACAACACAAAAAATTTTGTTCGTCTAATAAACACTGACAAACTACATCTTTATATCCAAAACTACTCCAACGACTTGTTGCTGAATCTTTATCACTAGGAGGATTTTTATTTGCTTCGTTCAGATGATATTCTCCAAATTGCCTTTTTAAAATATATCTCATTTTTTTAAGCGTTGTTGTCTTTCAATACTACGTTGTAAACGTTGTAATTGAGGATGTGTTTTACCCAGTAATGTTTCTAATTTTTGCTGTAACTCTTTTGCCTCTGACGTTTCATAACACCCTTGGTCGACCAATTCTGTTAAGCGTTGCAAATCTACTTTTTCTTTAACAGGCGGTTGTGGATCAACAAACATCACTCCCTGCAAAACGCTTTGACTAGGTTCACCATAAGTCATCCCCAGCGGAATGCTTGCAATAAGCTCTCTGTTCACATTTTCGCCAATCACGCGAATTTGCTCCTGTTTAACTGTGCTTAAAACCTGCGGGCTATGGGTTGTAACAATAAATTGAATCAACGGAAAAACCTTGCGTAAGTTATCAATGACATATTGTTGCCATTCAGGATGCAAATGCAAGTCAATCTCATCAACCAACACAATCCCCTGTGTTTTAAGCGTTGCCTCCTCCCCCCAAAAACCATTTAAACGGACACAACGAAACGCCAAATCAGCAACGAGTGCAATCATGGCGCGTAAACCATCGCTCAATAAACTAATCGGTAAATCGCCTGTTTCAGAATGCAAGCCAGTCATTGCTAGCTCTTCTAGTTCTAAATCATAATGAAAATTATCCCATCCCTCTTTTTTTAACACCTGATTAACAGCGTTTTCAACGGTTTTTAATCGGATTGCAATACTGGTTTCTTTTTCAGCACGCGCTTGCTGTTGTAATTCGGCATAAGTTGCTTTAGCCATCCACTGCTGAACTTGGACAAAATTTGAAACAGGTGATAAACAATCTTCATAACCAATGGTTCTACTTTCACTTAATACATGTTCACGCGCCATATTTTTGTGAGTTTTCCACAAACGTCCAGAACCATAATAAGCAATGACAGGCAAAGGTTCAGTTTGTCCTTCTCTCACTTTTTGTTGCAACTCCTTACCATAAGAACTTATTTCACTTGCATCTTTAATCGTTGTTTTATTTTTTTTCCCTGTTAACTCTCTAAATCCTTTTAATAAAGGCTCATCGAATTCTGCATAGACGTGTACAGGATACTGCTGGGTTCGTTCAGCATAAAAATCAGATGAAAAATCCGAAGAAAACCCATTTTTTGTATAACGAGCATCACTTTGCGCAAGATGGCAGGCTTTGCCAAAATCGAAAGCCCCGACAAAAGTCCCTAATGCAATCGTAACCGCATCTAATATGCTGGTTTTTCCCTGCCCATTACGGGCTGTTATAACAGTCAGTTGTTGATTAAAAGTGATTTCAAAATTCTGAAATTGCCGAAAATTTTTTAATCTCAATGTTTTTATAAACACACATCCCCCTTATCAGCACAAACTACTGATATAACCATACTCGTAATAAAGATAATAAACGGTTCATATCCACAGGTTTGGTTAAATAATCATTTGCACCTGCGGCGATACACTTTGCTTTATCGCCTTTCATCGCTTTAGCTGTTAAAGCAATAATCGGTAATTTGCGGAATTTGGTTTGCTCGCGGATGTGTTTCATAGCTTCATAACCATCCATTTCGGGCATCATGATATCCATGAGAACAAGGGATATATTGGGGTGTTTGGTTAAGGCATCTAATGCCTCTTTACCATTTTCAGCCACAACCACATCCATATCTTTGCTTTCTAAAAACGTTGTTAGTGCAAAGCTATTACGAACATCATCATCAACTAATAGCACTTTTTTGCCAATTAAAATCGCTTCTTTATTGTGTACAAGGCGCAACATTTTTTGTTTTTCAGGGGCTAAATGTGTTTCTATTTGATGTAAAAAGAGTGTCGCTTCATCTAGTAATCGTTCGGGAGAATGTACTTCTTTAATCGTTAGATATTCTGCTGCTTCTTGCATTAAAAGTTCTTCTGATTCTGTGAGTTCACGCTCAGAATAAACGATTAATGGCACTTGCGTGACAATATCATTTCTGTCTAGTTTTTCTAACAGATTTAAACTTTTTCCTGCATCCGTATCTACGTCGATAATCATACAGTCGGGCTGATGTTCATGGAGTAATTGATAGGCTTCCTCTACCGTTTTACTGAGAATAATATTCAAGTTATTTTCTTCTACTAAATTGAGAATTTTAACCTGATGCTCTTTATTATCTTCTAGTAATAAAAGAATTTTTATTTCTTTATCGATAAAAGTTTCTATTTTTCTGAAAGAGTCGCTTAATTCATTCATACTGACGGGTTTGAGCAAATAACCGATTGCACCTAGTTTGCGTGCATCTCGACTTTGTTCACTGGCAGACATGACATGAATCGGGATATGGCGGGTTAACGGGCTATCTTTTAAGCGTTCCATGACTGTCCAGCCATCTAACAGTGGTAGCCCTACATCAAGAATGATGGCGCAGGGTAAATACATTTCTGCCAGTTGTAGGGCTTCTTTCCCATCTTCAGCCAATAAGCATTTAAAGCCTTTTTCTGTGGCTAACTCTTTTAAAATTGTGGAAAACTTTCTGTCATCTTCTACGATAAGCAAAACACGATCACCCGGTAGAATTTTCTGGCGGTCATCCTGAAATTGTGGCGGACGTTGTAATGCCTCTAAGTTAGAAAACTCATCCGTGTTGAGAATACCTGTTGTTGTCTCTGATTTAGATTGAACAGTTTTCGGGGCAGGAATAGGTGCAGGTGTTGGGGCTTGGTATTTCGCTTGTATTCTTAAGGGTAAATGCGGTAAGGGGGGCGTGCTGGGAGGGGTTGGCTGAATGATTAACTTTTCAGGTAAATACAGTGTAAACGTACTGCCTTTATTTTCTTCACTTTGTAAAAGCAGTTCACCGCCTAATAAATGTGAAAGTTGGCGAGAAATAGATAAGCCTAATCCTGTTCCGCCAAAGCGTCGGCTGGTTGTGCCATCAGCTTGTTGGAAGGCTTCAAAGATTAAGGCTTGCTTTTCGGGCGCAACGCCGATGCCTGTATCTATAATGCTAAAGGCAAGACTTTGTTCTGCTTTTAATGTAGTTAAGCCAGCTTGTTGTAACACTTCTGCGGTAGGACGAGTGACTTGAATGCTAATACCGCCTTGCGCGGTAAATTTAAACGCATTAGACAGTAAGTTATTAAAAATCTGTTTTAACCGTTGGACATCCGTATAGATAAGGGTTGGTAATCTTTCTGTTACTTGTAAATTGAAATTTAAACCTTTTTGTTCCGCAACATGGCTAAATTTCCGTTGTGTGGTTTGCATAAAGTCTATCAGAATCACTTCTTCGACATGTACTTCTAACTTGCCCGCTTCTACTTTGGCAAGGTCTAAGATTTCATTGATTAAATTCAATAAATCTTGCCCTGCGCTTTCAATCGTTTTTGCATAACTCACTTGTTTTTCTGTCAGATTTGCGTCTTTGTTCTCAATCAATAATCCCGCAAGAATCAGCAAACTATTTAAAGGTGTGCGCAACTCATGCGACATATTTGCTAAAAATTCTGATTTATACTGACTCGCCTGTTTTAATTCGCGGGCTTGGCGTTCTAAATCTTGCTGACTCTCGGCTAAACGCGCATTTTGCTCCTGCATCACTTCTTTTTGTCGCTCTAACTCGCGGGAGCGATTTTCTAATTCCTCATTGGTTTGGCGTAATTCTTCCTGTTGCGTCTGTAATTCTTCATTACTGGTTTGTAACTCTTCTTGTTGTAATTTAATCGCTTCTTCTGCCTGTTTACGCTCGGTAATATCACGAATAACGCCTGTAAATAAACGTTGCTTATTCACCCACATTTCACTGACAGACAATTCAGCAGGGAAGGTCGAGCCATCTTTACGCAGACCACGTACTTCACGAATACTGCCAATAATCCGCGATTTCTGCGTTGTGACATAACTATGTAAATAACGGTCATGTTCATCATGATAAGGATTCGGCATTAACATACTGATGTTATGACCAATTACTTCAGTTGCCGCATATCCGAAAATAATTTCAGCCGCTTTATTAAAAGAATCCACAATCCCACGTTCATCAATGGTAATAATGGCATCTACCACCGTATCGACAATGGTGCGAATCCGCGCCTCTCGTGCAATCACCGCCTCTTGTTGGGTTTGCAAGGTTAACGTTAATTGTTGCGATTCATCTAATAACTCTTTCATCCGCAACCGCGCCTTTGCCGAATTCAACGCAATTGCCACATCGGGCGCGATTAACTCAATAAATTGAATTTCTGTCGTCGTAAATGGACGAGCGGTTGCAAACTCTAACGCCCCTAATAAGTTATCTTCATGCAGTAACGGCACAGCAAACACATGAATCGGTAAAGACTCGCCCAACCCTGACACAATGGCTAATGAAATATGCTCTTTAGGTAATTGACTAAAAACAATATTTTTTCGTTCTAACGCAGCTTGTCCAATCAACCCCTCACCCATTTTAAACGTTGTATAATTATGATGACGCACTTTATAGCCATAACTGCTATATAAATGTAATTCTTCCTGTTCAAAGACATAAAACACTGCAACAGGAATTTCTACATAACCCGTTACATAATTAATGATATTTTGCGTCAAGGTTAATAAATCCTGCTCACCACGAACAATACTTGCAAATCCTGTTTGCCCTGTTTTTAACCAGTTTTGAATGGCATTTTCATCGGTCACTTGGCGCAACGTGCGGCGCATACGCGCCAAAGCAGTGCGTAACTGGTCACGCTCAGAAACTGCCACAATTTTATGCTCATAATTCCCTGACGTAATGGTCTGCACAAACTCCACCATTTCCCGCAAGGTTAACGTCATATTCTGTAAGGCTTTCCCCATTTCATCATCATTCGACAACAAGCTAATTTCGCGGTCACACTCACCAGCGGCAATAAACTGTGCTTGTTGAATCGCACATTGAATGGCTTGTTTTAATTGCTGTAACGCTACTGCAATTTCTGCAATCTCATCAGTGCCTGTATAAGGAATATCTCGCTCAGGTACTTTGCCTTGTTTAAGCTGCGTTAAATATTGATGAATTAAACGCAATGGATAAATCACCTGTCGTGTTACAGACCAACTAACAACAGCAACAATACAAACCCCTATAAAAACAACAGCTAAAGTAACAAGAAAGAAAGCATAATAATGCTGTTTTGCATCTTGCTCCGTGCGTGTTGTTATTAATGACTGTTGATTTAGCCAATCATTCATTTTTAATGCAAATAACTGAAAAACGCTATCAGCTTTCTCTTTTAAATTAATCTGATAAGTATTACTTTGTAATTCATTACTTTTACTTATCAATTCATTTAAGAAATCTTTATAAGACAACCAAGCAATAAATGTTTCTTGAAAAACAGTATTTTCTTGCGAAATGCTCACAAATTGTGCTTTCCAAGCTAATAATGCATTATCAACTAATTGCGATGTTGTCACTAAACGCGCATAACGGCTTGATTGCGCCTGAAGGTTTTGCTCTTGAATTAAATAGAGAAAATCATGATGTATTTGATAACTCGGATTAATAATATCTCGTTCTATTTGCGAAACAATATTAGCTGTTTGATAAACCGCATTAATATCTTGAAAAATAGACCGTGCTTGTAAAAGGCTATAAATTCCAATCCCAAAAACAACACAACACGATAAAATTGCAAGAAATAGCAATTTGGTGGAAATTTTAAAATAATGCATTATGGAGCAACCCTTAAAACCGCGTTGTATAAAGGCAAGGCAAAGAATGTGCCTTAAGGAGGTAAACATTATAGGTGGACTGTCCTAAAAAATGGGTGACAGATGCTGAATAAATTCTACGTAATAAAGTAGCATTAATCTAAGTTTGAAAACTATAAAAAACGACTAGTTTAATCGTTAATATTTATAGTAAATTCATATTATTAATTAGTTTATAGTGCATTAGCTATATAAGATTTGATAATGAATATAGTAACCGTAACGCGAGTACGGCGAGATTCTTTTAAAAAGACAACAGCTTGAATGTTGTAGGGTGGAATAGCGAAGCGTATTCCACCTTGAAATTCTGCAAAAACTGAGCAAAAACAGATTATAAATCGTATGGTGGAATACGCTTTGCTATTCCACCCTACATTTTTTAGTTGAACAATTCTAAAAGGTTTTCGCCACTCGCCGAACTAGCGTTAAACGTACCATAAAGTGATTTAAATCTAGGATTGGCAGTCCTGTGAGGACTGCCAGTCCTTCATGTCGTTTTATAATACGTTTGCTATAGTTAGCCATAAAAAAAGGCGCAAAATGCGCCTTTTTTATTAAAAAGCTGAATAACTTAGGCAGAAATAAATAGTTTTCTACGATTTTTAATAAGTTCTGGCGTAGAGCGATTTTTATCCGTTTGGTCTTTAAACCCTAAACGGGTATAAACATTGCCACCAACACCAGGTATTAACGTTCCATTAGTTTCTTTATCTTTATCCGTTGCGAAATAAACATAGTGAAATCTATCTGATAAATCTTTTGGAAATTCATTTGCTAATTTTTCTTTCGCTTGTATGTGCATGACGGGAGAAGCAACAATAATTGTTTCGAGCTTTGTTTGTTGTTGAATTAAATTGGTTAAGTTCGTTTTTACTACACATGCACCAGAAATGACAGATTTAATAATAATCAGCGTAGTTGCTTGAGCTGTATCAGGTTCTATATATTTCCTTAAAATAGGGGCAATCGATTGTTGTTCATCTCGTTGATTCCAAAAACAGGCAAGCGCAACGGAAGCAACATGATTTGTTAAAATCTCAATGACACCTTGTGCTAGATAATCCGCATCTTCAACAGTACAAGCAAGACAAACTTTTTCTTGATTTTTAATTTGTTTGATAAGTACTTCACCTAAATCTTTACCCAATAAATAGAGTGCATTTGCATAACATGTTGCATCAGTCCCTTGATCAATTAATGTGTCTAAATGGGCTTTTACGGTGTCATTTGTGTCATTTGAAAATTGTCGACTCATAATAATAAAATACCTACTAAATCATCAAAATGACGAGGATATTGTGCAATAACAGTACGCTGAATATTGTTAAATTCATTACTATCAATAGGATATAAAACAACGCCCGATTCTAAATTCATATAGTTCCAATGAAAATATCCATGTTGAATGTTGTAACTAAAATCAGTAATTTCGGCAAAAATCGCCCGCACTTGGGGTAATAATGAATCTATTGTGAGATTGTTTTTTATTAAATAATTAGGAAATTTGGCTTGTAATTCTCTTAATAATTCATGCACAGAATTTACCGTTGTTTGTTTGTCTTGCCAATGTCCTAGGATCAGGATAGCTAATGCTTCTAATTTGTCAGATTCATTAGAAAAACAGATTTTTTCGAGTGATTCTTTAAAATCGACATGGCTTAAAATAAGTTGATTCAGGGTATCGGCAACAGGAAAGTAAATAACTTTTGAAAAACTCATAATCTCTGTTGGTATATTATTTACTAATTTTTCAAAAGCTTTTGGTTGTGAACAAACAAGCGTTAAGGCTGTATATTGAATATTTTGATGCACATTAATTTGTTTTTGCTTATAAAAATCATCAGCAAGACTTTTTAGTCCGTTTCCCCATGAAAGTTGTTGGGCATTTTTTAACTGAAAATGTCTATAGCTACTATGTTGTTCATCAACAATGAGTAAATCATCTACAAAAGCGTCAGCTTGGATATAGATTTGAATATCTGTTGCATTAGTGTTATTCAGTAAAATATAGAATAATTCGATAAGTTGTGATACTGCAAAAAAATTTTCGTATCGGTTTCCATCTTGATTGCTTTGCCCACCACGTTGTTTATGTTTAAAGTAATCTAAAACAGACTTATCAAATAACCCTAGCAAAATTTTTTCAATGGTCATTCCAGTTTTATTCCCAGATTATTATTTTTACCCAGTGAGTATCATATCTTATTTTCGTTATTAACCTGTTATATTTAAATATAAAAAAAGGTGCATTTAGCACCTTTTTTTGTCATGCGTGAAGCAAATATTTAATTAATGACGTTCCACATTGCCATAGCCACCAGTTTCTACAATGGAATGTGGGGCATAGGTTGCGTTTTTATGTCCATGTTTGTGGGAGTATTCCTTATCAGGGTTGTAACGTTTTGCTAATAAGGTGTAAGCCACAGGGATGATAAACAGGGTTAAGAATGTCCCTAATATCAAACCGCCAAGAATAACCCAGCCGATTTGTTGGCGACTTTCTGCCCCCGCGCCGACTGAAATTGCTAGCGGTAACGTTCCTAAAATCATGGATAATGAGGTCATTAGAATCGGGCGTAGGCGTAAGACTGCTGCTTCTACCACCGCTTCTTTTAAGAGTTTGCCTTGTTCTTGTAATTGGTTCGCAAATTCAACAATTAAAATCCCATGTCGAGTAATTAAACCGATTAGCATCACAAGACCAATTTGGCTGTACACGTTGAGCGTGCCATTGGTGTAAAACAGGGCAAATAATGCTCCTGTCATTGCTAACGGTACGGTGAGCATGATAATAAAAGGACTGATGAAGCTCTCAAATTGTGCAGCCAGTACAAGGTAGATGAAAATTAAGGCAAGAATAAAGGTCATTACTAATGTTTCGCCTGATTCTTTAAACTCGCGGGATTGTCCATCTAGTCCTGTTTTTGCCGTTGCGTCTAAGGTTTCTTTTGCGGTTTGGTCTAAGAAATCTAGGGCTTGTTTTAAGCTATAACCTGGTGCAACGTTGGCACTGATTAAAACGGCTCTTAAACGGTCAAAACGGTTTAACTCTTTGGGGGCAACCGCTTCAGTCACTGTGACTAAGTTAGAGAGTTGAATTAATTGCCCGTTTTTATTACGCACAAAAATCGAGCTTAAATCGGCAGGTTTGGTGCGGTCTTCTTGGCTCAGTTGAACAATCACATCATATTGTTTGCCTTCACGTTTGAAGCGGGTGACTTGGCGACCACCAAGCAGGGTTTCTAAAGTACGTCCGACTTCTTCCACTTCTACGCCTACCGCTGCGACTTTGTCACGGTCTATGCTCACAACTAATTGTGGCTTATTCAGTTTTAAATCGGTGTCGACGTTGGTCATTCCCGGATAAGCCCGAATTTTAGCCAGCATATTGTCTGACATGGTTTGTAGCTGTTCGTAGGAATCGCCTTGAATAATGAATTGTACGGGCGGATTGCGAAAACTTTGCCCCAGTGATGGCGGGTTGAGCGCGAAGGCTAAAACACCTGGTAGGCTTAACATTTTCGGCATGACTTCGGCAGCAATGGCTTGTTGGCTACGTGTGCGTTCTCCCCAAGGAATCAGACTGACGAAAGATAAGGCATTATTTACAGGGTTAGGATTTTGTAAGCCCGGAGCGACAACAACGAAGAATTTACGAATTTCTGGCACTTTTTCGTAAATTTTCTCGATTTGGCGGGCGTATTTATCGGTGTATTCTAAGGTTGCTCCTTCAGGCGCGCTGAGTACACCAATTAAAATGCTACGGTCTTCTGTGGGGGCTAGCTCTTGTTTAATCTGTGGATATATCCAAATTGCGCCGTAAATGGTTACGGCAAAGACAACTAACATCAGCCACCAAACTTTTAACACGCCTTTAAGGACAAAGCGGTAGCCATCATTCATGGCAACGAAAAATTTTTCGGTGATGTTGAATAAAAAGCCATGATGTTCATGACTTTTAAACATTTTTGAGCACATCATCGGCGTTAAAGTCAGCGCGACAAAGCCTGAAACGACAACCGCCGCCGAAACAGTTAAGGCGAATTCGGTAAACAATCGCCCTGTATTGCCTGTCATGAACGTAAGCGGGACAAAGACTGCGGCAAGAGTCACGGTCATGGAAATGACCGCGAAACCAATTTCTCGACTGCCTGCAACGGCTGCTTGTAGTGGCGGTTTTCCTAGTTCAACGTGGCGGTGTATGTTTTCCAGCATAACAATTGCGTCGTCAACCACAATCCCAATTGCCAGCACTAAGCCCAGTAAGGTTAGGATGTTAATAGAGAATCCTAAAACATCTAGGAAAATAAACGCGCCAATCAATGAGACGGGAATCGTCACAAAGGGAATAAAGGTGACGCGGAATGAACGCAAAAAGGCAAAAATCACTAAGACAACGAGGATAAAGGCTTCAGTCATCGTGCGGTAAACTGCATCGATGGAGGCTTCGATAAAGATAGAGGTATCAAAGACAACTTCTAATTTCATGCCATCCAAGACAGAAACACGTGGCAATTCAGCACGTACCGCTTGCGCAACGGATAATGTATTCGCGGTTGATTGTTTAACTACACCTAAACCGACCGCTGATTGTCCATTCACCCGCACAATCCGCCGTTCATCTTCAGGACCGACTTCTGCTTTACCTACATCACTTAAACGAATTGGATAGCCATTGACTTCTTTAATGATTAAATCATTAAATTCTTGTGGGGTTTTTAAATCCGTTTGGGTTAAAACCGTAAATTCCCGCTGAGTGCTTTCAATGCGTCCCGACGGAATTTCGATATTTTGCAAGCGCAACGCGGATTCCACATCTTGTGGAGTCAGTTTATACGCGGCGAGGCGGTCACGGTCTAGCCAAATCCGCATGGCGTAACGCCTTTCTCCCCCAATAATGACACTTGCAACCCCTTCCAACACTTGTAAACGCGGAATAATAAAGCGGTCAGCATAATCACTGAGTTCTAAAGAGCTGTGTTTATCACTTGAAAATGCAATCCAGACCACCGCTTGCGCGTCCGCCTCTACTTTAGAGACCACAGGCTCATCCGATTCATCAGGCAATTCAGAACGCGCTCGTGCAACACGGTCACGCACATCATTAGCCGCGTTATCTGCATCACGGGTTAACACAAATTCAATGGTAATTTCGCTGACTTGCTCGCGACTGATGGATTTAATTTTTTTAATCCCTTCAATCCCTGCTAAGGCATCCTCAATCGGCTGCGTCACTTGGCTTTCCATAATCTCCGCACTTGCCCCCGTGTAAACAGTCCGCACGGAAACCACAGGCGCGTCGATATTGGGATATTCGCGCACCGACAAGCGCGTAAAAGAGAGTGCGCCGACTAAAATAATCATCAAACTCATCACGGTCGCCAACACAGGGCGACGAATCGACATTTCAGATAAAACCATATACTACTGCCCTCCTGAGCAAGGCACTTACTTAGCCGACGGCGTTGCAGGCGTTGTTGCTTGCTTGGATGAGGGCTGATTGACAATATTCACCCCAACCCCATTACGGAGCTTAATTTGTCCATCCGTCACAACAATATCACTCGCGTTTAATCCCTCTAAAACTTCCACGTCCCCTGTCCGTCGTTTGCCAATTGTCACTTTTGTTAAAACAGCTTTGTTATCAACGATTTTAAAAACAAAACTATCATTGCCTTGAGGCACAATTGCCTCCTCAGGGACAGTTATCGCCTGTTCACGCACGGCTAATAACAAACTCACCCGCGCAAACATACCAGGCAATAATTTCTGAGCCTCATTTTTAACCCGTGCGCGTAATAAAATTGTGCGTGTTTCCTCATCGACACGCGGGTCTATCGCATACAACTGTCCGCTAAATGTTTCATTCGGATAAGCATCAACCCGCAAATTAACCGCTTGCCCGATTTTTAATTGTGTCAAATAACGTTCAGAGACGCGAAAATCGAGTTTAACTGTACGAATATCTACTAATGTGACTAAATCATCACCCGCTTTAATATAAGCCCCTTCACTGATGTCTTTTAGGCTTAAAATACCTGTAAATGGTGCAAGAATTCGTGTTTTATCTAAAGAAACTTGATAGATAGACTGACGCGCCCGCGACTCATCCAATTTCGCTTTGGCTTCGTCATAAGTTTGTCGACTGCCTAAATTCTTATTTAACATATCTTTTGCACGTTCAAAATTTAAAACATTCAAATTAACAGTTGCACTACTTTCCGCTAACTGTGCCCGATATTCTGAATCATCCAAAACGATTAAAGGTTTACCTTTTTCAACCGCTTGACCTTCTGCGACATGAATAGCCTGCACTCTGCCATCAATTTCAGAGCGAATAATCACACTTTCCTCCGCTTTTAACGTACCGACAGCCGTCGCATCAATAATGACCGTATCTAATTTAACGGGAGCTGCCTCAACAGGCATTGCAGGTGGCGACTGTTGCGCAGCTTGAGACAATGGCGTTATAAACACGCTCATTCCCATTAAACCGATAAAGAAATAACGATAATTAGACATAACAAACAGTTTCCTATCGTATAAATTTGGCGTAAAAATAAAAAATGACGAAACGTCAAGGATAGGCAAAAACTATCGCTTGCAGTCTGTCTTTTGTCAAATAAGCACTTTGTTGCGATGCAACTTAGTGAGGGAGTTATAGTTTTACTGCTTAATTTTTAAAATCAAAAACTAGCGTCTGACTTACTAACACTGTGCAGTTTACTATGGGGGAATACCCGTATTTTTTAAACTGGGTTTAATTTGATAATTCTAAAAATATCGATTCGCACAAAATTTTTCAATTGTGGGGAAAGGGGAAGGAGGATGCAGCGAGTTAAGAAATAAATTAACTGGAGTTCTACGAGTTTCTTTTAAAAAGACAAGCGTTTGTCTGAATCAGGATTAGCAGGATTTAAAAGATTCATTCGCGTTAATTTTTTCTGTTTCAGGAGTGCAATCGCTTCAGCTATTGCTTCTTTTTTTTACCCGCGTAGCGGGTAAAAAGCCGTAGAAATGTAAGTCTGGTGAATAGATCATTTTTTATTCTCTTCTTAGAGGCAGTTACTATCTTTAGGCTATTCTGATGAAAGATGAAATCGGTGACAGATGCAATACAACATGTTCACAGGCATTTGGGCGAAAAACCGTCCCAGAAATCAGAGAATTTTAGCAATAGCAATCACTATATGCTTGACAAACTAATTTATACCAACATAGTATTGTCCTAAGTTTTAAAACAAAGGACAAGCACTGGTAATTAAAAATGAAAAGTCAAGATATTTTTTTACTATTAAAACTGGTGAGTTTACAACAGCAAGAACAAAAAAATCATGTGCTGTACATCGCCGACAAAGAAAAAGAATTAGAGCAAATACATCGTATTAGAAAAGATAACTCGATAATATCGCCGTGCCAAGATTGGAATGACTCAGCAGAAATTGAACCCTTTATACCCGAAACCTCTTTTGCAGCGCGTTATACGGTTCGTACCCTTTCTACAGAAACGGGAATGAGTAAATCTCAAATCTCGCTCAGCTTACAACGTTGTTATGCGGTAACACTAGCAAAGATTGATCGTATTACCAATGTACCACGTGTCAATATCAAGGCATTAACAGAGTTTCTTGTTTATGGGATACGCTATGTATTTCCCGCTGAATTAAAAGAACTCACACGAGGTGTTGCAACAGGTTTGGCTGCTCCTGTGTTAAAAGGGGAAATAATGACAGCAGGTGAGTTGTCTATACCTGTTTGGGAAGATGCCCATGGCAAAACAAAGGGGCAATGTATAGAACCTTTATATAAAACAGTCTCTCAGGCTATTCGGCGTGATGAACGTCTGTATGCTTTTTTAGCACTGACAGATGCGATTCGTATCGGGCAACCTAGAGAACGCGCCTTTGCGACGGACAAATTATCAAAAATGCTGAGAGAGCTGTTGTGAGTGAGTTTAATTGTCATCGACAGATGCTGATTCAAGTTGCAGAAGCACTGGGAGAAGAATTATTAAAACAGATTGCTTTTGTTGGCGGATGCACTACAGGTTTTTTTATTACTGATGATTTCACGCGAGAACAAATACGCAATACGAACGACGTCGATATTATTGTGCATGTTTTAGGGTTTGGGGACTGGTGTGGTTTACAAGAAACATTGCGGTCTAAAGGTTTTCAAGCGCGTTCTCAAGAAGAAGTTATTTGTGCAATGTACTTAGACAATCTTCGGGTTGACTTTATGCCTGATAATGTAAATATTTTGGGGTTTACCAATCGTTGGTATGCTGATGCTTTAAAAAATGCACAACTTTATCCTATTAATGCAGATTTAAAAATTCCCTTGGTGCAATCTGTTTATTTTATTGCCACGAAGTTGGAAGCTTATCTCGGACGCGGTAATAACGATCCATTAACCAGCACTGACCTTGAAGATATTATTAATCTTTTTGATGGTCGCGAAGAATTATGCAATGAAATTACCGCTGCATCTCCCGAACTGCGTTGTTATATTGCAACGCAACTAACATCATTATTAAAACATCGTGATTTTGAATATGTCATACAAAGTGCCACCAAAAATAACATAAAGCGTGAAAATTTGATTTTTGACCGTTTAGACGCTGTGATTCGATTAAAATAACATATTTAGCAGGATATTTAGTCGAGCTCACAGCGCAAGTTCAGCGACTGAGAACTGAATATATAGTGAACGCACTATAAAACGATACGAAGGACTGGCAGTCCTAAATTCAAATCACTTTATGGTACGTTTACTATATCTTTCCGTAAGGCTTCCATATCAATTTTACAAGGTCTGTTACGTGTCCGTTTGGCTTCCAATCCCTTGCTCCATCTGACGACGCTTGCTATGGCATGGCTATTTGAAAGCGTTTTGCTACCTCTGCTATGGTCAGATTTTCTTCTTGTTTCACTTTTAATAACCCGAGTTCGGCGAGTTTTATAAAATAAAACAGAGACCTGCTAGGTTTTAAAAACCTAGCAGGTCTTTTTTTGTCTGAATCAGAATTCACAGAATTCACAGAATTTTCAGAATTAGCAGAATTAAAAAGTGTGATTCACCTGACTTTTTGGTTTGAGGATTTTAAATCCTGTTAATCCTGAAAATCCTGATTCAGACAAATTGTTGTCTTTTTATAAGAAACTCGCCGAACTCAGGTGTGGAATAGCAAAGCGTATTCCACCATACGATTTATAATCTGTTTTTGCTCAGTTTTTGCAGAATTTCAAGGTGGAATACGCTTCGCTATTCCACCCTACAACATTCAAGCTGTTGTCTTTTTAAAAGAATCTCGCCGTACTCGCGTTATTCCACCCTACATTTTTTAGCTGAAAAATTCTAAACGGTTTTCGCCACTCGCCGTACTCAGGTTGCTAGGTTTCGAAAACCTAGCAGGTCTGTTGGAAGATGCGGAAAAGTTTGCCAGTCCGAATAGTTTAAAACGAAGGCGTAAATATCAGCGGGCGGTTGGGTTTGTCTGTGGGTTTATTATCTTCGGATGTTGGCGGTGTGTTGGCTTTATCTGCTTGTTGTTTAGTGAGTTTTTGTCGTATTTCGCTTTGTAATGCGAGCAAGTCGGCGTGGTCGGCTTGGGCAGTTAAGCCTTTTTCAATGCTAATTAAGCCTTGTTGTAACTCATTTTTAGCCATTTGTTCACGGGCAAGTTGTAAGTAATGGCTAGCAATTTGGACTAATCCCGCTTGGGCTTGTGTATTTTTGTTGTCTAATGCAAGAACATTGCGATAGGTATTAATGGCTGTTTCCCATTGTCCTGTTTTACGTTGTTGTTCTGCCGTCAGTAATAACGCTTTAATCGGTGGTTCGGGTTTGGTATCGACGGGGGGAGGTGTTTCTACGACAGGAGGCGTGGGTTGGGGTGGCGTTGGTTTTGCGGGTAAGGTGTAGAGTTGTGCCAGTGCTAATAAACCTGTGTGATTAGGGAGCACTTTTAGCCCTTTCTCGATGAAGTGGCTACGTTTTTCTGCTTGACGTTCTGCACGTGCCATGCGTTCGTATTGTTCGGCAATGCGTAATAGTCCTGCTTTGGCGTTGGGGTTGTCGGGGTCTAGGTTTAAGACTTGTTGATAGGTGTTGTAAGCGTTGTCGTCTAGTGGTTCTGTGAGTTGTAGTGCATTAATTTGTTGTTCTGCTTGCGTTAATAGGGTTTGTAAGCGTTGGTTATTGATGATTTTTTTTTGTAAGGCTAATAGCTCTAGGTGGTTTGGGTAGTATTGTAGGGCTTCTTGTAGTAGGCGCGTGCTGTCTATGCTATTGGTTTGTTGTTTAATCAGGGTGATATAGGCATCGGCAGTTTGTGCAAGTCCTGCTTGTGCGGGCAGGTTGTTTGCTTCTTGTTGGAGAATTTGTTGATAGGTTTGATAGGCTTGGGCAAGTTGTCCTAGTTCGCGTTCGTGATTGGCTTTGATGAGCAGTTCGGCAAGGTGTTTTTGTTTTTGTTGGTTAGCAAGTTGTTGATTGAGGTCTTGCGCAAGGGCAAGCAGTGCGGGGTATTGTGGCAATAGGGCGAGCGTTTGTTGTACCAGTTGTAAACTGTCGGTTAAATTTCCTTTGTTTTTTAGGATGATAGCTTGTTGTTGGTAGTAGTCAGCAAGTTTGCTCAGTCCTTGTTGTGCAGGTTGGTTGCTAGGGTCTAGGCGAAGAATTTGTTGATAGGTTTCATAAACATTATCGCCTGTTGGCGTTGTCAGTTTTTGTGCTTGCCATTGTGCTTGAGCTGTGTTGAGTAATTTATCGATAGGCGCGGTAAAGGGGCGATAGTAGCTGATACTGGCAATGAGGAGGATGAGAAGGAGTAGCACGCTAGACCAGATAAGGCGTTGTCGTTTGCTGGTGGGGGTGTCTTCTTGGGTTTTTCCCAGTTCTTCGCTACTTTCTAAGGTATCTTGGGGGGGCGTTAAGGGGATAAAGGGTTTGCCTAGCAGTGCGGCTTCAAATTCGTCAACGGATTGAAAGCGGTCTTCTAAACGGACAGCAAGGGCTTTTTCTATGGCTAAGTTGAGGTAGTCGGGGATTTGTAGTCCTGCAATTTGGGTCAGGGGTTGCAGGGATTCTTCGCAAAATCGGTCGGTTGCAGCAGGCGGTAACATGCCACTGAGTAGGTGATAGAGTAGCGCGCCACTGGCATAAATATCTGTCCAAGCACCAATTTTTCCCCGTCCTGAATATTGTTCTAGGGGGGAGTAGCCGTGTTTGAGAACAAGGTCTAGGCTACGGCTGTGTTCGCCCATGATGTGCCTTGCCGCGCCGAAGTCTATGAGAATCGGCACGCCTGTTTTTAGCAGTAGGACGTTGTGCAAAGAGATGTCGCGGTGGTAAATATGTTTTGCATGAACCGCACTGAGGGCATCAAGAATGGGGAGGATGATATCTAGAGCTTGTTCAACTGATACTTTTCCGCCATTTTTGTCTAAAAAAACTGCTAAATTGTCGCCGTCGAGGAAGTCCATCACCATGTAGCCTGTTCGATTTTCTTCAAAGAAGTTACTAACGCGGACGATATGCGGATGGTCAAATTTGGCTAAATTGCGGGCTTCATCAATAAAGAGGTTTAAGCCTTGTTGAAAGGCATCGGCTTGATTTTTGAAAGGAACAACCGTGGTGTCGGCGGAGTCACGACTGGCAAGGGATGAAGGTAAATATTCTTTAATAGCGACTCGCTTTTGTAACCAGCAATCTAACCCGATATAGGTAACGCCAAAACCGCCTTGTCCTAAGGGCTTGCCGACTATGTACTGATTTTTTAACAGTGTCTTTGGTTTCAGGTATAATGGATGATCTTTATGTGTTAAAGCATTGTATCCACAATGCGGACAAGTCTCTACGCTACCATTTTCTTGCATGCAATGGCTACATAACGCATCTAACATGGCTGTTGTAATTTCAGGGAGCGTTATTGAGAATGAGCTTGTCATAAAATCGGCAGAATCGTGTCAAATTATTAGGCTATTGCAATAGATTATTGTGCAGTATAAATAAAAAAATGGTGCGATGCAGTTGGGTTATTCAGATAAATTGGGCTTGTTTGTCGGGGAAATGTGTTCACGGGTTGTTATTAACTATTTTAGAGTAACGTTTTTATTGTATTTGTAAAATTTGTCGTATGAATTAAAAATTTGGTAGTGCTAAACAAGTTGGGTTTTTCTCGTTAATCTTAACGCTATTGTCTGAATCAGGTCTTACTTGTTTAGCACTACCAAAATTCCTTTTAATCTAAGGTTCGCAGAGTGGAATTCTGTGCAGTGTCAACAAGATTGATAGTCAATTGAGTTTTTCCCATTTCTCCAACAATAAAAAACATTATGTTTAATATCTTGGTTTTACATGGACCTAATTTAAACCTGCTAGGCACTCGTGAGCCTAAACATTACGGACGTGCGACGCTTGCTGATATTAATCAAGCCTTAAAAGACCTAGCGCAAGCGCATCAGTTGACCACTTTTCAAAGTAATGCTGAGTATCAATTAATTGAGCGCATTCATGCCGCACGCGAAGAGCATGTCGATTTTATTATCATTAACCCCGCTGCGTTTACGCATACAAGTGTTGCATTACGCGATGCCTTATCGGCTGTTACAATCCCGTTTATAGAAGTGCATTTATCCAATGTACATGCCCGCGAACCTTTTCGCCAACATTCCTATTTTTCTGATTTAGCGGTCGGGGTTATTTCAGGACTTGGCGCACAAGGCTATCTGCTTGCTTTACAAGCAGCACTTGCTATGTTGCGCGATAAAAATGCACAGGAGACTGTTTAACATTCTCACTGTTACTATCCTCGTTCTGCCATTATGCGACGGCATGGTAAAACCCGCCCGCGCCTCTGCAAACAAATGTTTAGAGAATATTTATGCCAATGGACATCCGTAAAGTAAAAAAATTAATTGAGTTGTTGGAAGCCTCCAATATTGCCGAAATTGAAATTCGGGAAGGGGAGGAATCCGTGAGGATTAGCCGTCAAAGCTCTCACGCCCCCGCGCCTATGCCCATTTATGGCTATCCGCAACCGTACCCAGTCCCACAGCAAGCCGCAGCCCCGATGCCTGCTACTGCCGCCCCAAGTACAGAGGCATCCGCCAGCACACCGCCGATAACAGGTCATGTGGTTACTTCGCCGATGGTTGGTACGTTCTACCGTGCAGCATCCCCAACAACTAAACCATTTATTGAAGAAGGTCAACGTGTTTCAGTGGGTGATACTATCGCTATCATTGAAGCGATGAAGATTCTGAATCAAATTACGTCTGATTATGCAGGCGTGGTACGTAAAGTATTAGTAGAAAATGGCTCTCCTGTAGAATACGGCGAACCCTTGTTTATCATTGATTAATTTATTCAGGGGATTATTACATGCTGTCAAAAGTTGTTATCGCTAATCGGGGTGAAATCGCACTCCGTATTTTACGCGCTTGTCGAGAATTAGGGATTCGTACCGTAGCGATACATTCCACCGTTGACCGTGAGTTAAAACATGTGCGTTTAGCGGATGAGTCTGTATGCATTGGCCCGCCCCCTTCTGGACAAAGTTATTTAAATATTCCTGCTGTTATCAGTGCTGCAGAAGTAACAGATGCGGTTGCTATTCACCCTGGTTATGGCTTTTTGTCAGAAAATGCCGATTTTGCCGAGCAAGTGGAGAAAAGCGGTTTTATTTTCATTGGCCCGCGTCCTGATACCATTCGTTTAATGGGGGATAAAGTCTCCGCTATTGCCGCAATGCGGGCTACTGGTGTGCCCTGCGTTCCCGGTTCTAATGGCGTGCTGGGTGAGGATATGGATGAAAATTTCCGTATTGCCCGCGAAATTGGCTACCCTGTGATTATTAAAGCCGCAGGCGGTGGCGGTGGGCGCGGGATGCGCGTTGTACACAGCGAAGCCGCACTGCCTAATGCAATTACCTTAACTTGCAATGAAGCAGCGGCAGCATTTGGTAATGCGCAAGTGTATATGGAGAAATTCCTAGAAAATCCACGACATATTGAATTCCAAGTCTTAGCCGATGAACATGGCAACGCGGTACATTTAGGCGAGCGCGATTGTTCCATGCAACGCCGTCATCAAAAGATTTTAGAAGAAGCACCCGCCACTGGATTACCAAAAAATTTACGCAATAAAATTGGTGAACGTTGCGCCCAAGCCTGCCGTGAAATCGGCTACCGTGGCGCGGGCACTTTCGAGTTTTTATACGAAAATGGCGAATTTTACTTTATCGAAATGAATACCCGCGTACAGGTTGAACATCCTGTAACAGAATTAATTACGGGTATCGATATTGTTAAAGAGCAATTGCATATTGCCGCAGGCGAACCGTTACGCTTTCAACAGAAAGATATTCGTTTTACAGGTCATGCGATTGAATGTCGTATTAATGCGGAAGACCCCAATAACTTTATGCCATCACCCGGTTTAGTGAATCGTTATCATGCACCCGGTGGGCCTGGTATTCGCGTCGATACGCATTTATACAGTGGCTATCGTGTTCCGCCTTATTATGATTCGCTCATCGGTAAACTCATTGCCCATGGGGAAACTCGAGAATCGGCAATTGCGCGTTTAGCAACCGCATTGGATGAAATGGTGGTTGATGGGATTAAAACGAATATTCCTTTGCATCAAACTTTATTAAAAGATGCGTCATTCCAAACAGGTGGCACAAGCATCCATTATTTAGAAAAGAAATTAGGGTTAATGTAATGTAATCAGTAAGTAATAATTAGCCTACAATTTGATGCGTCAATGAGACGGATATCACCGTTAAAAACAGTGTTATCCGTTTTTGTTTTAATTGGGATTTTCAGGGTGAATTATCCATGAGGTTTTTTATCAATGAAAAATCAAATTTATTACGGTGATAATTTACATGTTTTAAGATGTTACATCAAAGATGAAACGGTGGACTTGTGCTATATTGACCCGCCTTTTAATTCAAAACGTAATTATAATCAAATCTATAACAACATTGGCAAAGAAGACGCAGCGCAAGCATTTATTGATACTTGGACGTGGGACGATAACGCGAATATCGGGCTGGCTGAAATTCAAAGCAATTACAACGGCGTTTTTACTGAGCAAAGTATTGATTTAATAGCAGGGCTTGAAAAGGTTCTGAAAAAAGGCGCGTTGCTGGCGTATTTGGTGAGCATGACGCTACGAATTGCTGAGATTCACCGCGTATTAAAACCGACAGGTAGCTTTTATCTTCATTGTGACCCGACAGCCAGTCATTATTTGAAATTGGTATTAGATGCTATTTTTTGTTCAAGAGGAGGGGATTTTAAAAATGAAATTATTTGGTGTTATTCAATTGGTGGAAAAAATAAAAGACATTTTGGACGAAAACATGATGTCATTTTCTTTTATACAAAAAGTAAAAATGATACTCACATTTTCAATGAAATAGGCGCATCAATTCCAAGAAAACTTAATACGCACATGAAAGTTGGAAAAGATGAAGATGGTCGAGAATATCAGGAGAAAGTCGACAAAAAGAGCGGTAAAGTTTACCGTTATTACATAGATGAAGGAAAAATAGCAGAAGATTATTGGATAGATATTGAATCACTTAATCGTGAAGCAAAAGAACGTCTAGGTTATCCCACCCAAAAACCAGAAGCCTTGTTAGAACGGATTATTAAAGCCAGTTCAAACGAAGGCGACATTATCCTAGATGCTTATTGTGGCTGTGGCACAACGATAGCCGTCGCGCAAAAACTTAAACGGCAGTGGATTGGCATTGATATTACTTATCAAAGCATTTCATTGATTCTAAAACGTTTAGAAGACCAAGACACAGGCGCATTAGAAAATCTGGTTATTTCAGGCGTGCCTAAAGATGTTGAAAGTGCTGTTGCACTCGCCAATAAAAAAGACGACCGCACCCGCAAAGAATTTGAAAAATGGTTTGTACTCACCTACTCGAAAAACCGCGCTATCATTAACGAGAAAAAAGGCGGTGATGGTGGCATTGACGGCGTTGCTTACATTCCTGAAAGCACTACAGAAAACAGCAAAGCCCTGTTTAGTGTAAAATCCAACGAAAAACTTTCACCTACAGTGATTCGCGATTTATTCGGCACAGTAGAACGAGAAAAAGCGGCTTGCGGTATTTTATTAACGCTGTACCCAATGCCTAACTTAGTGAAAGAAAGCAAAAAATATGGCATTTATCGCAACGGTTTTACAGGACAAGAATATCCAAAAATCCAAGTTATTTGTGCGCAAGAAATGTTCGACGGGCAATTTATGGAATTACCGAACGTACATCAAGTATTAAAAAAAGCAGAACAACATGCAGAACAACCTGACTTATTGTAATAACCCAAATTTAGCGAAATTTTATGAATAGTACATAGACCTACTAGGTTTTTAAAACCTAGCAGGTCTTTTTTTATCCGTGTTGTAACAAAATCTGCAACAACATAAACATTTCACTGGGAATGCCTGTTAAATACGCAAATTGGATATATACAAAAATCACTGCAGGAAATAACACGTAGTTTAAAACCCCAATAAAAAACAAGGCTAATAGAATAATTAAGCCGAAAGGTTCTAAACGTCCGAAGGGAATTGCCACACGTAATGGCAATAAACTGTGTAAAACTCGCCCGCCATCTAATGGCAATATCGGAATTAAATTGAGCAATGCGAGAACAATATTGATAAAAACTCCCGCTCCACCGACATAAAATAAAAACAAGGTGTAAGGCACATTATCCGCTAAAACCCAGCCTATTTTTGCAATCATTGCCCAAAATAATGCCATGAGTAAATTAGAAACAGGTCCCGCAATGGCGACCAGTGCCATATCTCTACGCGGATTGTGCAGTTGATGCCAATTCACAGGCACAGGCTTTGCCCAGCCAAACATAAAACCACTGAGTAGTAACATCACGATTGGCAGAATAATTGTACCAACGATATCAATATGTTTAATTGGGTTTAGCGTGACCCGTCCTAAGCGTTGAGCAGTGTTATCACCTAAACGGTAGGCTGTCCAACCATGTGCCGCTTCATGTACGGTAATGGCAAATAAAATCGGAACAAGCCAGATAGAAATTTGTTGTAGCGTGGTTAATGGTGTCATTCGTTTTATCGGGAATAGTTGTCGATACTGTCATCTGTATCGAACATGGCAACAGACCCTTTACCACGCCGTAAAATAGCGGGTGGGTCTTCAATTAAATCGATAATGGTCGTCGGTTCAAACCCACAATTGCCACCATCTACAATTAAATCAACTTGCTTATCCAAGCGTTGTAAAATTTCGTCGGGGTCAGTCTCGGGCATTTCTGCGTTAGGCAATATCAGCGTCGCGCTCATAATCGGCTCGCCTAAGGCTTCTAAAATGGCTAGACAGATTTTATTATCAGGCACACGCAAGCCTATCGTTTTACGCTTAGGATGTTGTAAACGGCGCGGGACTTCGTGCGTTGCTTTTAATAAAAACGTGTATGCCCCTGGTGTGAGCGATTTCATCAAACGAAACGCACTATTTTCTACTTTTGCATAAGTCGCAATTTCGGATAAATCCCGACAAACAAGGGTAAAATTATGGTCTTTATCGGCATCACGAATGCGCCGAATCCGTTCCATTGCGTCCTTATCGCCAATGTGACAGCCTAAGGCGTAACAGGAATCTGTTGGATAGACAATAACGCCCCCGTTTCGAATAACGGTTGCCACTTGACTCACTAATCGCGCTTGTGGGTTTTGCGGATGAATACTTAGAAATAAACTCATTGCTGATTTAATTCCATAATAAGAGCTTGTAATTCATTGACACGGCTTTCTGTTAAATCTTTTTTCGCGGCTAACATGGCAATATCTTCCTCAGCAATGCCTTTATACGCGCCTGTGACAATTAAAAGTTTTGCATTGGTATCTCGATAGACGAGCCATGCACGCTGTGCTTCTTTTAAACGAGTTTGCTTATCCGCACCCAATTGGTCATATAACTGCTGATAAGTTGTATTCAATGCTTTATCGGCTTCAGTATATTCATACTCCGCACAGGAAAGCCGTTGACTGGGTGTTTGTGCCTGCATACACTCGTCATGTCTTAAAAATCCCGCATCATATGTCGTTAACAGCTTTTGTAAATTCTGGAAAAAAGGCTTGTGTGTGTCATCGATATGACGACGAAGCCAGAACAAGACCGCCCCTTTAATCACATTGCCATCATAAGAACTATCTGTATTTAAAGAAGCAAAATCATAATATTGTTCTGCGTAGTTATCAGGCACTGTTTTGCTGTTTAACAAGGCTTGATAATTGGCTTTTTCTTGTTGCAAAAACTCAGGCTGTGCCTCTAAGGCTTTATAAACAACATAGTAAGTTCGTGCTAAAGTTGTGACATAGTTATCATACATCGCTTGCAAATGGGTTTGAGCCATTTTGTCATCCGTGTTAATAATCAACGTATCACCGAGCCATTTAACAAACTCAGGGTCGTAATAGCCGAAACTCTCTTTATCGTGCAGATTAAGCACTCCATTTGCGTGCGGCCCTTGACGGTAAATATTTTTACCATACAACTTTTGCAAATCTTCGTAACTTAAAAAGGTTTTAGCACGACAATAAAAGCTTAAAATGCCCCCATTTGGGAAGTAATCGAAGACTTCGGGGCATTGATTCGTCGTTTTATCTAAATTGCGCCATACATTTTTAATAACAATGTCACCCTCTGCTGCAAACGTGGAAACACTGAATAAACTCAACGCATAAACACCATAACGGAGAGCAGATAAAAAATTTGTTTTCATGCGAGAAATCCTAATAATTGCTTATATTAACGATAATTCCATGTCATTACAGGTAAAAACTGTATTTCAATGTATCATATTGTCTATTTGCTAGGTGAAGCGGTGAAATACTTTAATAAATAAGGCTTCTTTTTTGCACAACAATAGCCAGTATTGCTTAGTTTTATAAAAATCTGGGTTGTTGCTGCTATCACTTGTAAAATAAAGTCGTTCGCTTTTAAACCCTGTTTTTTTACTTGTTTCCATTCACTGAATAACAATAAAACGAGAAACAATTAAGAAATCACCTGACTGTTGATTGAAACTGATTTTTAACCGTTTTCATTGTCACCGTACCGCCATTTTAAGCCATGAGAAATGTCATGAATGCCTTTTTTCGGTCATGTTGGTTACTTACTACAACCCTAAATCTTGTTGGGGTCTGTCTGCCTGTATATGCAATTCAGCCCGAAAGCGCGTTAAATGCGCCAGAACGGCGTGAGCTTCCCGAATTTTCTGCCCCTGAAATCAGTAATGAACCAATAAAACCCGTTTTACCGCCTTTACCCGCTTTACCACCGATTACTGACGACGCGCCCTTGTCTGCTGTTCCCCAAGTGTTTGTGAAAAAATTTGTGTTTGTGGGCAATACTGTTTTTAGTGAAGAAACCTTATCCAAAGTGGTCGAAGCCTATCAGAATCGCAAAATCAGCGCGGAAGAGTTGCAAGAAGCAAAAAATGAGGTGACTCGATACTATATCGAAAAGGGTTATATCAACTCTGGAGCTATCATTCCCGACCAACCCGTTAAAGAGGGAATTATCACCTTACAAGTGATTGAAGGACAATTAAGCCAAGTAGTAATTAATGGAAACGACTACACAAATGAAAATTACCTACGCCAACGGCTAGAAAACCAAGTCGGCGATGTGTTGAATATTAATGAATTACAAAAAAAATTACAGTTATTACAACAAAATCCATTAATTAAGCGGGTTAATGCCGAATTAGGGCCTGGTGTGCGTTTAGGCGAAGGCGTGTTAACCGTCAATGTTGAGGAAAACCGTCCTTATACTTTTGGATTGATTTTTAATAACCACCGTTCCCCAAGCATAGGCTCATATCGGGGGGAGTTAGAAGCACAACATATTAATTTAACAGGACGTGGAGACCAGTTTTATGCCCGTTATGGCTTAACTGAAGGCTTAGACGACTGGGCAATGAGTTATAAAATCCCTTTAAATCGTTATGATACGAGCTTAAGCGTCAATATTGAACGCAGTGATTCCCAAGTTATTGAAGAGCCTTTTTCACAGCTAAATGTTAAAAGCGAAGCAGATACTTACAGCCTCACCTTAAGCCATCCTTTTTACCGTGTTGCTAATCAAGAATTTACTTTAGGCTTACGCTTAGAAAAACGCAGTAGTCAAACCTATCTGCTGGACCAAAGATTTTCCTTCTCACCGGGTGTACACGATGGCGAGAGTAAAATTACTGTTGTGCGCTTTTCTCAAGATTGGTTAGACCGTAGTCGCGTCCACGTCATTGCCGCACGCTCTAGCTTTAATGTGGGGATTGATGCACTCGATGCGACGATTAATGAGGACGGTTCACCCGATGGCAAATTTTTTACGTGGTTGGGTCAATTTCAATATGTGCGCCGTTTAGATTTCTTTGATACAACGATGTTAAAAGACAGTCAAATTTTATTCCGTAGTGATTTGCAATATGCACATCAAGAACTACTGCCTTTAGAAAAATTCTCGATTGGTGGTGCGTCAACCGTGCGTGGTTATCGTGAAAATCAATTAACCCGTGATAATGGCTTTATTGCCTCCATAGAATGGCGTTTACCGTTGACGAGTTTACGAATTCCTAAAATTAGTCGAGAACCTGATGATGGCTTAATCCAACTTGCGCCTTTCTTTGATTATGGTCGTTCTTGGAATTCTGGCAGTACTGCTACGCCTGAACCGAAAGATATTTCTAGTATTGGTTTAGGCTTACGTTGGGCACCCAGTCAAAAAGTGCGGGCAGAAGTGTATTGGGGTCATGCGTTACGCAATATAGACGGCGGGGACGAGTATGATTTACAAGATGATGGCGTACATTTTGAATTGAGTATGCATTATTAACCCCCCTTATTTTTCAGGATTCACCAGACAGACAAGATTAAAACATTGTCTGAATCAGGATTTTCAGAATTCACAGAATTAGCAGAATTTAAAACCCTTAAACCAAAAATTTAAGGTGAATCATGCTTTTTAATTCTGCTAATTCTGAAAATTCTGTGAATTCTGATTCAGACAAGCCATTGTCTTTTTTATAAAAACGTGCTTAAAAACCTCGCAAAACTACAGATTGCTTAAACCTCACTATAGTAAACGTACCATAAAGTGATTTAAATCTAGGACTGGCAGTCCTTCGCATCGTTTTATAGTGCGTTTACTATAAATCCTTCTCAACCGCTTTTTAAAAAATTTGTGATTAAAAGAGATTTAGCACTATAATTGTGCGTAGTGCTTTATTTAATAGTGCAAAGATATGCTATATCAATTTAAATCTTAGATTTAAAATTAATAGCAAGGTGAAAAAACCTAGTTTATGTAGGTTATTTTTAATTTTAATGCACACTTTTAGTACAAATAAATATGCATTCTCCTTCTCGTCGAGCTTTTTTACGCGGTAATCCTGCTAAAACAGTGATATTGCGTCCTCCTTGGGCAGTCGCGAACTTCCTTGAGCGTTGTAGTCGTTGTAGTCGTTGTATAACCGCTTGCCCAGAACACATTTTACAGACGGGCGACTTCAATTTTCCGCAAGTAAATTTTCAACAAGGTGCTTGTACCTTTTGCCAAGCCTGTGTGCAAGCATGTCCTGATAATGCACTAATTTTACAAGAAAAAATATCCGCATGGACTTATCGCGCCCTGATTCATCAACACTGTTTAGCCTTTCATGGGGTGGAATGTCGAAGCTGTGGAGAATTTTGTGATAGTCGTGCGATTGTCTTTCGTTTACGAGTAGGAGGCGTTGCACAACCACAATTAAATCTCGATTTATGTACGGGCTGTGGTGCGTGCTATGCGCCTTGTCCTATAAATGCAATAGAAATTAGACCCTTATCAACAGTATCCCTACCATAATAAACGTATAAGGATGAAGATTTAATGAATATTGCTGGCGTAATTGTTCATGCAAGTCCCCGTTATAAAACGCAGGTTCGTGAAAGTTTACAGACTCTGCAAGGGGTAGAAGTACATTTTGAAACACCTGACGGACGGTTTATTGTCACGATTGAGGAAGAAGAACAAGCAATTGTGGCTGATACGATAATGAATTTACATAAATTAGATGGGGTGTTGTCTGCCGCAATGGTTTATCAACACAGTGAGCCAGATGAGGAAGTGGAGAACGAAAAATGACATTATCACGACGCGACTTTATTAAAAATAATGCAATTGTTGCAACCGCCGCAGTTGCAGGGATTAGCCTACCAAATGTAGCGAGTAGTGCGACAACTGAAAAAATTCGTTGGGATAAAGCCCCTTGTCGTTTTTGTGGGACAGGGTGCAGTGTGTTAGTTGGAACGCAAGAAGGGCGTGTCGTTGCAACGCAAGGCGACCCCGATGCCCCTGTTAATCGCGGTTTAAACTGTGTAAAAGGTTATTTTTTATCAAAAATCATGTATGGCAAAGACCGTTTAAAACAGCCGATGTTACGGATGAAAAACGGTAAATTTGATAAAGACGGTGAATTTACCCCTGTTTCATGGGATCAGGCTTTCGATATCATGGCGGAAAAGTGGAAAGCCGCGTTAAAAGATAAAGGCCCTAGTGCGGTTGGAATGTTTGGCTCGGGACAATGGACGATTTGGGAAGGGTATGCCGCATCTAAATTGTTTAAAGCGGGTTTTCGTTCTAACAATATAGATCCGAATGCCCGTCATTGTATGGCTTCTGCGGTTGCTGGGTTTATGCGCACCTTCGGTGCAGATGAACCGATGGGCTGTTATGACGATTTAGAAAAAGCTGATGCATTTGTGCTGTGGGGGTCTAACATGGCGGAAATGCACCCTATTTTATGGTCGCGTCTTACTGATCGTCGTTTGTCACAACCCCATGTACAAGTGGCGGTTTTATCAACTTTTGAGCATCGGAGCTTTGAGCTTGCTGATCTTGGTATCGTCTTTAATCCACAAACTGATTTAGCCATTTTAAATTACATTGCCAATTACATTATTCAAAATGGCTTTGTTAATGAGGATTTTGTTAAGAAGCATACAACCTTTAAAAAAGGCAATGCTGATATTGGTTATGGGTTACGTCCTGAACATCCTTTAGAAGTCGCCGCGAAAAATGCGAAAGAGGTTGAAGGCGCAGAAGATATTGACTTTGAAGCATTTAAGGCTTTTGTCAGTGAATATACAGCGGAAAAAGTGAGTAAAATTTCTGGTGTTTCTGTCGATAAATTAGTGGCTTTGGCTAAGTTATACGCTGACCCTAAAATCAAAGTTGTTTCATTTTGGACGATGGGATTTAACCAACACACCCGTGGTACGTGGGCGAATCAGTTATGTTACAACGTCCATTTGTTAACGGGCAAAATTTCTGAACCTGGTAATGGTCCTTTTTCCTTAACAGGACAACCTTCAGCCTGTGGCACTGCCCGCGAAGTGGGCACATTCTCACATCGTTTACCTGTCGACTTAGTCGTTACGAAACCTGAACATCGCGCTTTTGCCGAAAAAATTTGGAAATTACCCGCAGGGACGATTCCTGAAAAACCCGGTTATCACGCGGTTTTACAAAATCGGATGTTAAAAGACGGCAAATTAAATGCGTATTGGGTGATGTGTAATAACAATATGCAAGCCGCTGCTAATCTGAATGAGGAAACTTATCCAGGTTATCGTAATCCTGCTAATTTCATTGTGGTTTCTGACCCTTATCCAACAGTCACGGCATTATCCGCTGACTTAATTCTTCCTACTGCTATGTGGACGGAAAAAGAAGGGGCTTATGGTAATGCCGAGCGACGCACGCAATTCTGGCGGCAACAGGTGAATGCGCCCGCTGAGGCAAAATCAGATTTATGGCAGTTAGTCGAGTTCTCTAAACGCTTCAAAATGGAAGAGGTTTGGACTGAGGAATTATTGAACGCGATGCCTGAATATCGTGGCAAAACACTGTTCGATGTTTTATTTGCTAATGGGCAAGTCAATCAGTTTACTAAGCAAGATGTTACTGATAGCGCGGGAAATGTTTATCCGAATAGTGAAATGGCGCATTTCGGATTTTATTTGCAAAAAGGCTTATTTGAAGAATATCGCCTCTTTGGATTACAAGGGCCTAAAAAAGGTCATGAGTTAGCGGAGTTTGAGCAATATCATCAAGCTCGTGGCTTGCGTTGGCCGGTGGTAGATAATAAAGAAACCTTGTGGCGATATCGTGAAGGTTATGATCCGCATGTAGAAAAAGGGACAGAGCTACAGTTTTATGGAAATCCTGATAAGAAAGCGCGGATTTATGCCTTGCCGTATGAAGCTCCCCCTGAGACACCAGACCAAGAATTTGATTTATGGCTGGTAACGGGGCGGGTATTAGAGCATTGGCATTCAGGTTCTATGACTCGCCGTGTGCCTGAATTGCATCGTGCAGTTCCTCAAGCCTTCGTTTTTATGCACCCTGAAGATGCCACTGCACGCGGTTTACGGCGGGGTATGACGGCCAAATTACAGAGTCGGCGGGGCGAAATGTTGGCACAGGTGGAAACTAAAGGACGTAATCAACCACCGCGTGGCTTGGTCTTTGTGCCATGGTTTGATGAGTCTCGTTTAATCAATAAATTAACCTTAGATGCAACGTGTCCGATTTCGAAAGAAACAGACTATAAGAAGTGTGCTATTAAAATTCTCAAGGCTTAATTCATTTTGTAGTGGTATTCACACCATGAACGCGCAACGAGAAAGTCGCCGTCAATTTTTACTTAATACCGCAAAGACTTGTGCCAGTGTCAGCGTTATTGGGCTGGGAATTGGGTTATATAGCCAAAAATCCAGCGCATTACCTGCAACGGCATTACGTCCGCCGGCTGCATTAGCCGAAGCGGATTTTTTAGGCTCTTGTATTCGTTGCGGTTTATGTGTACGAGATTGTCCATTTAATACCTTGCAACTGGCGACCTTAGGCGAAGCTGTCGCAATAGGCACGCCTTATTTTGTCGCGCGACAAGTCCCTTGTGAAATGTGTCCCGATATCCCCTGTGTCAAAGCCTGTCCGACAGGGGCATTAAATCCTGCATTGGAGAAAATTGAACAAGCCCGTATGGGGTTAGCTGTTCTGATTGACCAAGAGAATTGTTTAAATTTTCTTGGGTTACGCTGTGATGTGTGCTATCGGGTTTGTCCATTGATTGATAAAGCCATTCGTTTAGAAACCTTACACAATCAACGCAGTGATAAACACGCGATGTTTTTACCCGTTGTACATTCTGATGCGTGTACAGGTTGCGGTAAGTGTGAGAAATCCTGTGTATTAGAAGAAGCCGCGATTAAAGTCTTACCCATCAAATTGGCAAAAGGAGAATTAGGACATCATTACCGTTTAGGTTGGGAAGAGAAGGAAAAAGCGGGACACAGTCTATTGCCCGAGGTGTTGGATTTACCTGACCGTTTACCCACGTTTAAACCATGAACACGATACCGACATCACCGCCTGAACCCCTCAAGCATTTGCCACGGACATGGTGGGCGCGTCAGCGTTGGCTATTCCTGCGACGATTGAGCCAGCTCAGTATTCTTGCTTTATTTTTTTGTGGCACATGGACAGGATTTTGGCTCGTCAAAGGGAATTTAAGCAGTAGTTTGACACTGAATTTATTGCCTTTAACTGACCCATATCTTGTTTTACAAATTTTCGCAACAGGACACATGGTCGGTATTACCGCCATGATAGGTGCATTACTGGTGTTACTGGCTTATCTCCTTGTTGGTGGGCGGGTTTATTGTGCATGGGTTTGTCCTATGAATATAGTCACCGATGTTGCCGCATGGTTACGCAACCGTTTGGAGATTAAAAACACGTTAACGCTTTCTCGATCCCTACGGTTTTGGTTATTGGGAATGACCTTTATTCTCAGTGCATTAACGGGGGCGTTAGCGTGGGAAGTGATTAATCCTGTTTCGCTATTACATCGCGGATTAATCTTCGGCATGGGGGCAGGATGGGGCGTTATTTTAGCGATTTTCCTGTTAGATACGTTCTTAATTAAACGTGGCTGGTGTGGGCATTTATGCCCTGTCGGTGCGTTCTATAGCCTGTTAGGACATATCAGCCCTGTTCGTGTTAGTGCCAACCAACGCGAGCATTGTAACAATTGCTTGCAATGTTTTACGGTTTGCCCAGAACCGCAAGTGATTACGCCCGCATTGCGGGGAGCTGCTAAAAATATCAGTCCTGTGATTCAGAGTAGTCAATGTTGTAACTGTGGACGTTGTATCGATGTGTGTAATGAACAAGTGTTCGAATTTAAGTTATTAAAACCAAAGCAAGTCATATTTTCCCCCTTTAAAAACAAATTAAAACAACATAATCCATAAAGGAGAAAGAGCATGAGGGTATTTCTATTAACTCTCTGGTTATTGAGTATTAATTCTTATGCCGTAGAAACAACGACCTCACTCTCACTGAACGATTTGGGAGGGATACAGAACATCGAGGAAAGTGTGAGCCAACCACAACTTTATAAATGGGCACCTGATAGTTCGCCATTACCAAGGGATTATGTACAACAACCGCCTTTAATTCCTCACCAAATTGAGAGTTATCAAATTACACTTAAGTTTAATAAGTGTTTGACCTGTCATAGTTTTCAAAATTCTAAACAGTCTGGCGCGACAAAAATTAGTATTACCCATTTTCGTGACCGTGACGGGGTAGAGTTGGATAATGTTGCGCCACGTCGTTACTTTTGTACGCAATGCCATGTCCCACAAACAGATGCAAAACCATTAGTAGAGAATGTGTTTAAGCCTGTTGAAGCCTTACAATAATTAATTGCTTGGGAGTCTAGCGCATGACAACGACAACGCCCTCTAAAAGTAGGTTTAAACGCCTATTAACTTGGTTACTGACCCCCATGCTGGTGCTTGGTTTTTTCAGCGGGATTATTTTCTGGGGTGGATTTAACTGGGCAATGGAAGCAACCAATAACGAACAATTTTGTATTTCTTGTCACGAGATGAAAGATAACGTTTATAAGGAGTATCAGCAAACAATTCATTATTCTAATCGTAGCGGTGTCCGTGCGACCTGCCCAGATTGTCACGTACCTAAAGATTGGACACACAAAATGATTCGTAAAATTCAAGCCAGTAATGAGGTTTATCATAAAATTCTCGGTAGTGTAGATACGCCTGAGAAATTTGAAGCCAAACGCGCCCAATTAGCGCAACATGTTTGGTCTGTGATGGAAGCAACAGATTCGCGTGAATGCCGTAATTGCCATAAATTTGAATTTATGGATTTTACTCGCCAACAACAGCGGGCAATGACCGCACACTCGACGGGGTTAACAGAGGGGAAAACCTGCATTACCTGTCATAAAGGCATTGCACACTCATTACCTAACTTAAAAGATATTGATAACAGTGCGGTGTTAGGAACGGGGACAAAACATAATGCGCCTGTAGTCACAACAACCCCATCAACGGGAACGGGACAGTAAACAACCCCAGCACGGCAAAAAAGGGCTTAAATAAAAAAACCAAGTTTGGCGATTTTTATAAAATAAAACAGAGACCTGCTAGGTTTTAAAACCCTAGCAGGTCTTTTTTTGTCTGAATCAGAATTCACAGAATTTTCAGAATTAGCAGAATTAAAAACATAATTTTTTATTCTTTTAATTTTCTTGTCTTTTTAATTCTGAAAATCCTGATTCAGACAAGCTGTTGTCTTTTTAAAAGAATCTCGCCGAACTCGCGTTATACAAGGTTCTCATCATAGACGTAAAAAAAGGCGGTTCAAAACCCGCCTTTTTTACATCTGCTCATGCTAAATGTACGTTATGAAGAACTACCTTCGCCCATCTGCTCTTGCAAGTAGTTTTGAATACCCACTTGTTCGATTAAACCGAGTTGGGTTTCTAACCAATCAATATGTTCTTCTTCGCTTTCGAGAATGTCCTCGAATAATTCGCGTGTGACATAATCCTGTTTTTCTTCACAACAGGCAATTGCTTCGACTAAATCAGGGTGAGCTTTTTGCTCCAGTTTGAGGTCGCACTCAAGCATCTCTTTGGGATTTTCCCCAATCATGAGTTTACCCAAGTCTTGCAGATTGGGCAGACCTTCTAAAAACAGAATACGTTTGATGAGTTTATCCGCGTGTTCCATCTCATCGATGGACTCTTTAAAGGTGTACTTGCCTAAGCCGTTCAACCCAAAATTTTCATACATGCGGGCATGGAGAAAATATTGATTAATTGCGGTCAGTTCGTTCTTGAGGATTTTATTGAGGTGTTCAATGATTTTCTTATCGCCTTTCATACCCTTCTCTCCTGAATTATTAGGTCAATCGTGATCCTGTCGATTCATTTGTCAATCGACCATTTTATTATATTAATATTATCTTGAAAAAAAACGGTGTTTTGTCAGTTTTCTTAAGTTTTCTATAAATTAGGTTTAAAAACAAGTGAAGGAAAATAATCCAGCCGTCATACAAACGCAAATTGGTACTTATATTTTAGTGTTACAAGCAACAAGCGCATGTCAATGTCATGTTGGAAAATTGGGGCAATGCGCCATTGCGCAGGGATATTATTTATATGTTGGTAGTGCCTTTGGTAAAGGCGGCGTTTTCGCACGGATTTCCCATCATCGCCGTTTGAGTGCACGACCGCATTGGCATATTGATTATTTACGTTTGCAACTCCCTTTAATCGCAATTTGGTATAGCCATGATACTCAACGGCGCGAACATCAATGGGCAAGTATTTTGTCTGGTTCAAAAACGATGCATATTGGGTTGCCACATTTTGGGGCTTCTGATTGTACCTGTTGCAGTCATTTATTTTTTTCTGAAACGCTGCCAAGTTTCAGCACATTTCAACAAGCCGTTATGCAAGTTTATCCAACACATGCACCCATTTGGCAATCGATAGAGTCAGAAACAGAGACCTGCTAGGTTTTCAAAATCTAGCAGGTCTTTTTTTGTCTGAATCAGAATTCACAGAATTAGCAGAATTAAAAAACGTGATTTGCATTAATTTCTTGGTTTAAGAGGTTTAAATCCTGTTAATTTTGAAAATCCTGATTCAGACAAGCTGTTGTCTTTTTAAAAGAAACTCGCCAAACTCAAGTTACCCTCGCTACCGCTTTAGGGAGGGTAAAGTAAAAACGTGAACCTTGTCCTAAAGCACTGTGAACCCCTGCATGACCTTGTAATTTATCCATAATTTGTCTAACAATTGATAAGCCTAACCCATGCCCATCAATGCGATTCTCATGCAAGCGAGTAAATGGGGTAAATAGTTTTTCTTGTGCCTCTATCGACAAACCGACTCCATTATCTTGCACCCAAAACGAAACACTATTTGCTTGTTCTTCAAAACCAATTGTTAATTCAGGCGGTGTTCCACCATATTTCAGCCCATTACTTAAATAATTTGCCCAGACTTGTTCTATCCATGGTGCGTAACCAATAACTGTTGGATAAGGAACATTAGGGAAAGATAGCTCGCCTTTATAACAGTCAATTAAATTAGCTAAATGCTTTTCTGTCACTTCCTGCAAAATCATTTGCATATCTAACGGTTTAATTTCAACTTGTTGCCGTGTTGAAACCCCTGCAAGTAGTAATAATGCATCGATAATGTCGGACATTTGCTCACCCGCATTATTGATGAGCTTTAAATAACCTAAAGATTTTTCCGTCACTATTTTAAAATCGGGCGCAGTATCATAATCGCGGACTAATCGCTCACTGAGATGTATCACCCCACTTAACGGATTTTTTAAATCATGGGCAACTGTGCGGGCGAATGCTTCAAGCTCTTGATTACGTTTTTCTAACTCATTGGTATAAGTCTGTAATTGTTTTTGCAAACGGTGCAATTTTAAATGCGTGTTAATCCGTGCAAGCACTTCCTCTTGTTGAATGGGTTTTGTAATGTAATCAGCCGCCCCCACTTCAAAGCCTTTCACTTTATTGACGGTTTCTGTCAATGCGGTCATAAATATAATAGGAATATCGCGCGTTGACTCTTGCATTTTAATAATTCGACACACTTCAAAGCCATTCATGTCAGGCATCATGACATCTAATAAAATCAAATCGGGTTTTGCATATTCTGCTTTTTGAATAGCACGCAATCCTTCTTGCGCAACTAATACTTTAAAACCTGCATCCGTTAAAAAATCGAATAACATGGCAACATTTGCAGGCACATCATCAACAATTAATAATGTCCCCTTATATTCATGACCTATCATGGCATTTATGATCCATTACAATGAAATCTAATCTTACAAAAATATAATCATCTATTGCAGTTAATCGTTGTATCTTAATTCACAACTGTTTTAATGACATTGTCTTCTTAAAAAAGACTTAGCAAAATCCTTTCCTATCCCCATTTTATCTGGATAATTTGGTTTATTAAGTTTCTTTTAACTCTTAAAAATATAGACTGCATAATACATTATGATGAATTGGACAGACTTCCATTTTTTGCGTCCTTACGCGCTCCTTACCTTTCTACCCTTTATCATCCTGCTGTATTTTTGGTTCAAGCGTCGTCAACAAAGCGGACAATGGGCGAGCGTGTGCGACCCACAACTATTGCCCTACTTAATCCTGCCTGAAACCCGTTCAGCGAATACCCATTACACCACACTATTAATTGTACTCACGGGTAGTCTTGCCATTTTCGCACTGGCAGGTCCTACGATGGAACGCTTACCACAGCCCGTATTTAGAGAACAATCAGCGTTAATCATCACCCTTGATTTATCCCGCTCTATGCTGGCAACAGATGTAAAACCCAGCCGTTTAGAACGAGCGCGTTATAAAATCGCCGACATCGTCAATCGTCGCCAAACAGGACAAACTGCACTACTCGTTTTTGCAGGTTCAGCCTTTGTCGTTACCCCACTGACAGACGATAAAGAGACAATTCTGTCGCAACTATCCGCACTCACCCCCAATATCATGCCAATCCAAGGCGGACGCACAGATTTAGCCCTCACAAAAGCCGTTGAGTTACTACAACAAGCCAGCGTAAAAACAGGGCAAGTTTTACTAATAACCGACGAAGCCGAAAGCAACCACACGCTTAACGAAATTCAAAAATTAACAAACTTGGGTTACCAATTATCTATTTTTGGTGTTGGTACACCTGAAGGCGCACCTATCCCCATTACCAAAGAAGGTTTTTTAAAAGATAATCAAGGTAATATCGTAATACCTACGCTAGATGAAGCCCACCTGATGCAGCTCACAACACAAGGCAACGGCATCTACCAACGTCTAGCAATTGACGATAGCGACACAAACGCATTGTTTGCCCTGATAGACCAAGGCTTACATCAAAAATCAAACGCTACGACGCAAGAAGCACAATTACACGTAGAACGTTGGTACGAATTAGGCACTTATCTACTTCTGCTTGCCTTGCCCTTCTCCGCGTTTGCCTTTAGACGGGGCTATTTTGTCATCATCCCCCTAACAATTGGCATACTCTCACTGCATCTATCCCCCCCCGTTTACGCAGAAGAAGCGCAAGCCAAATCCTCAATATGGCAAAACCTTTGGGCAACACCAGACCAACAAGCCAGCCAAGCCCTACAAACAGGCGATGCCAAAACCGCCGCAACTTTATTCGATAATCCTGAATGGAAAGCTGCCGCGCATTATAAAGCGGGCGAATATGAGCAAGCGTTACAGAACTTAGAAACCCTCAATACACCAACTAGTCTTTATAACAAAGGTAATACTTTGACTAAACTAGGAAAGTATGAGGAAGCACACAACGCTTATGAACAAGCCTTAGCACAAGACCCAAGCCTTGAAGATGCACGTTATAACAAAGAACAAGTTAAAAAGTTCTTAGAAGAGCAGAAGAAACAAGCCGAACAAAATAAACAAGACAAAAATCAAGCGTCCGATAAACAGGATAAGAATAACGATAAGAAAGACCCAGATAATTCGTCACAAGGTCAGCAAAACGCAGAACAACAAGGAAATAAAGAAGGGGATAACGCTCAAAATTCACCAAAAGATGCAGGACAACAAAATCAAAGCCAAGCAGAAAATGGCGAGAAAAAGCAAGATGAACCCTCCAACGATTCGGAAAGTCAACAATCGGCAACGGATGGGCAAAATACCCAATCAGATAAGCAAGCCAATGCTTCAGAACAAAAAACACTAGCTGATAAAGAAAAAGAACAACAAGCCAAAGCGCAACAGCAGGCAAGCGCAACAGATGCGCAAAGCGAGGAAAAACCCGAAACGGATAAAACGGCAAATGCCGTGAGCAGTGAAACTACTAAACCCATGAGCGAGGAACAAACCGCACAAGAACAGTGGTTAAGAAGAATTCCCGATGACCCTAGCGGATTGTTACGACGTAAATTCCGTTATCAATACAGTCAACAACAAAATTTTGACATGGGAACGGGGAAAGAGTGGTAAGACAGCGTAGGATTAAGAATCTGCTAGGTTTTGAAAATCTGGCAGGTTTGAGATTTTTTAGTGTAAAACAGTGAATTACTATAGTTTTCTCAGATGATTAAAGTTAATTGTTTGTATTTTATATTTTTGTGCATAACCATATAAACCAAAATCAACAGTAATCAGTGTTAATTCATATTGTTTTGCCAGAGAGAACAATGCAGCATCTGTAATACCTAATTTAAAATAAATTGGAAGGGTTATGAGCTGTTTAGAGGCTATTACAAGTTCATTTGATAAATCTATATATTCGGCAAGCAATTTTTTTAAGCGTATTTGTTTATCTTCATTCTGCATCCAATCTAACAAATTAGAGACTTCTGCAAGTACCTGAGGAATTGTGTAGCGATGTTTGAAGTCCTTTAATAATTGCTTGAGAATATCTGCATCGTCTGAGGTAAATTCTCGTGTTCGTTTGAATTGCTCAACCTCTCCTTGTCCTAATTCGCTAATTAAATAAACCATTAATAAATTTGTATCGAGAAGTACTCCCTTAGACATTTCGAATCCGCATAGAAAGAAATTTGCCATCAGATGAAATACGAAAAATTTTATATTCTCTTTTAACAGTTTCCTCTATCACAGAATATACAAAAGTGTCTTTTTTAATAATTTTATGTGGTGAGTCATAACCTAAAGTAATAAACCACTCATGATTATCCTCATTAAACTCAACCTCTTCTAAAGCAAGATTGTGAATAGATTCAGGTGGAAACATCATTTTTGCTTGTTGCCGAGCAATAGCAATAGCTTGCTTCACATCTATTTGCTGTGTAGTCGTGGCAATTGGTTTTACCTCTGTTTCTGTGGATTGCAAGGGCATGTTTTCCATATTAATTCGTCCTACTATGGTGATAAGTGATGATATTAAACTCAATCTTTATGGATAATACTTTAAAACTCTATCTTAAACAAGATAATAACAATATGTTTTTGTTAAAGTATTCTGTTAAGTTTAAGTAAAATCAGCAACTATATTTTTCAATTATAGAAGTAATTCCATGTTGTAAAGTAACCTGAGTTCGGCGAGTTTCTTTTAAAAAGACAACAGTTTGTCTGAATCAGAATTTTCAGAATTAACAGAATTAAAAAGACAAGAAAATTAAAAGAATAAAAAAATTATGTTTTTAATTGTTTTTAATTCTGCTAATTCTGAAAATTCTGATTCAGACAAAAAAAGACCTGCTAGGTTTTCAAAACCTAGCAGGTCTCTGTTTTATTTTATAAATCTCGCCGAACTCAGGTTAAAGTAGCAGATAAGGAATAAAACACATTAAATTTCTCTCATTGTTCCAATATACTGGATGTTATCTTGATGATGTTTACTCATTCTACAGTGAGTTTTTTCCCTTTTCTCTTATTAAGGTAGCGTTAACATGCCTGTATTGCTTTCCTTATCTTTTCTTTGCCAAGTTGTTTGTGTGATTCACGCCCATCGCACTGGAAGACGTGACTGGATTTGGATTATTTTGGTTTTTTCCTTAATTGGCTGTGGCTTTTATTTCTTTTTAGAAATGTTGCCCGAATTACGAAATAGTCGGACGGGGCGCAAAGTGGTGAAAGATATTTTAAAAACCATAGACCCAGCCATGACCTTAAAACAGCGGGCGCGTGAATTGGCTATTTCTGATAATGTGCAGAATAAATTAAATTTAGCGGATGAATGCGTTGTACAACAAGCATATGCAGAAGCTAAAGATTTGTATCAAAGCTGTTTATCTGGCATTTATAAGGATGACCCAAAGATTTTATTATCATTAGCGCAAGTTTTATTTTTTCTGGGTGAGTTTGCGCAGACTAAGCAGCAATTAGACCGATTAATTGCGGCAAATCCTGATTTTAAATCGCAGGATGGACATTTGTTATATGCGCGAACCTTGGAGCAGTTAGGCGAAACAGAGCCAGCGATTGCGGAATATAAGGTGTTAGCCAGTTATTATTCAGGTTATGAGGCTAAATGTCGTTATGCCTTATTGCTAAGTCGTTTAGGTCGTACTGAGCAATCACGGGCGATTTTTACCGAGATTTTGACACAAGCGAATAATTTGTCGAAAGGGCAGTATAAGTTACAAAGAGAGTGGATTGATATTGCAAAGGAATATGTAAAGTAACCTGAGTTCGGCGAGTTTCTTTTAAAAAGACAACAGCTTGTCTGAATCAGAATTCACAGGATTTTCAGAATTAGCAGAATTAAAAAGCATGATTCGCATTAATTTTTTGGTTTGAGGGTTTAAATCCTGCTAATCCTGAAAATCCTGATTCAGACAATGTTTTAATCTTGTCTGGTGAATCCTTTTTGCGCGTTCCGACAGACCTGCTAGGTTTTCAAAACCTAGCAGGTCTCTGTTTTGTTTTATAAAACTCGCCGAACTAGCGTTAAAGTAAGCTTATAATCCTTCGTTATTTATTGCGGGGGAAATGTAAAAAAGCATGATAGGAATGTCGCTCTATCATGCTTTTTTTATGGAAAAATTTTAGTATTTTGTCGTGGTTTGGCAGTCAGCATGTAGCGGGTTGTCTTTGCAGAATGCGAGTTTTAAATCAGGGTCTTTTGGAGCTGATTGGGTGCTCATGGGCGCAACTTGGCGATTAGAATCGCTATCTTTTAACATGTTGCTGGGTTTGCCGTCACAAGCCATGATGATAAAAGGAAAGCAGGCAATCAGTATGTATTTAATGAATTGCATCGGTTAGACTCCTTGGATTTTTTCAGGGGAACAACTTTGTTTTTAAGCGTTTCAGTGTAAAAGAAAATCTGTTGTCAATGCAAATCAAAAAAGTGAGATTAACTTAAGGGGGTAATAGCACGAGTTTGCGGACAATTTAATTTAAACAGTTGTTTGTCTTCTAAACGCATCGCGGTTAAGCAACCGCCCCATAAACAGCCTGTATCTAGGGCAAAAATATTGTCGCTAATGTATAAGCCTAGGGTTGCCCAGTGTCCAAAAATGATGCGCATGTCTTGGCTAGCACGGTTAGGGATTAAAAACCATGGTTGGTCGGGGTCGTGTGGGTCGTTGGTTTCTGGGGCATTTTTCTTTTTCATGTTTAATACGCCGTCTTTGTTGCAGTAACGCAAACGGGTAAAACAGCTTAGAATAAAGCGTAAACGGTCATAACCTTTTAATTTATCTGACCATTGATTAGGTTTATTGCCGTGTATGTGATGTAAGTATTCGCCATAGTGGGGACTACGTAGGATTTCTTCAACTTCTTGCGCACAGGCACGGGCTTGGGTTAAGTCCCATTGTGGGACTAATCCTGCATGAACGAGAGAAAAGCCTAGTTTTTCATCATGGTACATGATAGGAGAGTGGCGTAACCAGTCTAGGAGTTCGTCACGGTCAGGGGCTTGTAGAATGGGTTCTAAAGTGTCTTCCGCTTTTAGTCGGTCAGGGTGTCCATTAGCGATAAATAGTAGGTGCATGTCGTGATTACCTAAAACAGTAACCGCCTTATCTCCGAGTCCTTTTACAAAGCGTAATACTTCTAATGATTGGGGACCACGATTGACTAAATCGCCTGTAAACCAAAGTTTATCGTGCTCGGGGTTGAATTGAATGAGGGCTAATAAGGCTTGTAATTGTTGATAACACCCTTGAATATCGCCGATTGCATAAGTTGACATTTTAAACGCTGTATTCCTTAGTGAATCTGTAAACAAAAGCAGATTACCACAGAGCTAATGGGCTTGAGTAGTCGTTTTTATCGCTTGGTTGGGGTCGGGAGTGTGTTGGATTAAACCGCTCAGTACATTAACTTGTTATAGCGGGCTATGCGATTCAGTGCAAGTAAAGTGCCTTTTAGGTTTTCAGTGCTGGGCGGTTTTTTAACAATGTTAAGCGGGTTACTCGTTAAGGATTAAGCAGATATTATCGATAAGGCGGGCTTTTCCTAACCATGCTGCAGCTAAAATAACCAGTTCGCGGGTTTGTACTTGAGCGTCTTGTAAAGTATTTGCGTCACGGATAGCCACGTAATCGGGTTTAAAACCTGCTTGTTGGAGTTGTTGAACGGCATTTGCTTCTAAGGCAGTGAAGGCTTTTTCGCCCGCTTGCAGTTGTTCTTTAAGGTGGGTGAGAATTTGGTATAAACGTGGGGCTATTTGTTTTTCTTCTGCGGTTAAGTAGCCGTTGCGGGAGCTCATGGCAAGTCCACTGGTTTCGCGGATGGTGGGCACGCCAATAATGGTGATAGGCATGTATAAGTCATTGACCATACGCTTGATAATAGTCAGTTGTTGGTAGTCTTTTTGTCCAAAGAGAGCGACATCGGCTTGACTGATATTAAAGAGGCGATTGACGACGGTTGTCACGCCTGCAAAGTGTATCGGGCGAAATTTACCGCAGAGTAATTGGCTTAAAATAGGAACTTCGACCGTAGTCACGGTGCTTAAATCTTGTTGTCCATACATTTCTGCCACGTTGGGGGCAAAAACCAGTTCTGCGCCGACTTTTTCTAACGCCTCACAATCTTGTTCCAGTGTACGGGGATAACTTTGGTAGTCTTCATTTGGGGCGAATTGGGTCGGGTTGACAAAAATACTAACAACAACGTGGTCAGCGACTTTTAGCCCTTCTTTAACCAGTTGTAAATGTCCCGCGTGTAAGTTGCCCATGGTTGGAACGAGTGCAACACGTTGTTTGGCTTCATGCCATTGGGCGACTTGGGTACGAAGTTCAGTAATAGTGGTAACTTTTTTGAGTGTCATGGATTTTTAATAAGGTGAAATGAGGGCAGATAATAATAGCAGTGACGATAAAATCAATTAACAAATACGGGGCAAAGGGTCGTCTTCTAATTCTTCTAATAAACGTTCACCGCCTAACGGTGTGCGTAGAATAACGCGAGCATCACCTGTTGCAACCTGTCCGATGATAGCAGCTTGTTCGCCTTGGGCTAAAGCTCGCCAACTGGCAAGAGCTTGTTCTGCTTGTTCTTTCGCAACGACAGCCACAACACGTCCTTCACAGGCTAAATATAAAGGGTCATAGCCCAACATATCGCAGACAACTTGCACTGCGTCATGAATAGGAATATTACCTTGTTCTAGTATGACTGTTTTTCCAGTAGCTTGGCTGATTTCATGCGCAACAGTTGCGAGTCCGCCACGGGTTGGGTCACGCATAAAGCGTAAGCCTGTTAATGGCAATAAGGCGTGTGTTAGTGGGAACACGTTGGCGGAGTCTGATTGTAAATCCCCTCGGAGTCCAAATTGTTCACGGGCAAGCATGACGGCAATACCATGATTACCCACTGCACCACTGACAAGAATAATATCGCCTGCTTGAATACTGGAAAAATCCAGTGTTTGCGGTGCAATTTTAACCCCAACGCCTGTCGTAGCGAGATATAAACCGCCACCTTCTCCACGTTGTACCACTTTTGTATCACCCGCCACGATTGAAACGCCTGCTTGTTGGGCGGCTTGTGCCATGCTGATAATAACTCGCTCTAAAGTAGCGATTTCTAAGCCTTCCTCGATGAAGACGTTTAAAGTTAGGTAAAGCGGTTTTGCACCCGCAACGGCTAAATCATTGACTGTTCCATGTACGGCTAATGAGCCAATATTTCCCCCTGCGAACTCTAACGGTTTAACAATAAAGCCATCTGTTGTAATAACAAGATGAGAGGCAGACCATGGCAATGTCGTTGCGTCTAATTGGGTGTTTAAGGTTGGATGCTGTAAATGTTTTGCAAATAATTGTGTTATCAATTCACGCATCAAACGCCCACCATTACCATGAGCGAGACTGATATGAGTATCTTGCATAAAAGTGTGTTATCGGGAAGTGTGCGAGAAACTGAAAAAATGCAATGTGCATCTTTTCAGACAGAGACTTTATAAACTTAACGTTTATGACTTGTTTGCAACTTGCGTTCTAAATGTTGACTGTAGCGAGACATACTAAAACATAATAACCAATAAATAAAACCACCAAATAAAAAGCCTTCCACGGAGTAACCCAGCCAATAAGGGTCGTTTAAAGCGGCTTTAATCATGCCTAATAAGTCAAATAAACCAATAATTAAAATTAAACTGGTATCTTTTAGTAATGCAATCAATGTATTTACAATACCGGGTATAACGAGTTTTAACGCTTGCGGTAATATGACAAAAAACATTGTGCGCCAATAGCCTAAGCCTAATGATGCGGCTGCTTCATACTGTCCTTTTGGAATTGCTTGCAGTCCCCCCCGCACAACCTCCGCCATATAAGCCGATTCAAATAGGACAATGCCAACTGCTGCCCGAAATAGTTTGTCGAAGTTCATGCCTTCTGGTAGAAACAAGGGCAACATCACCGAAGACATAAATAAAACAGTAATTAAAGGTACTCCTCGCCAAAATTCAATAAATATCACGCAAAGCGTGCGCACTATTGGCATCGATGAGCGTCGTCCCAACGCCAGCAAAATACCTAAAGGCAAAGAGACAACCATCCCAATAAATGCCAGTGTTAGCGTTAACATTAAACCGCCCCATAAGGCAGTTTCTACAACAGGTAAGCCAAAGCGTTCGCCATAAAGGATTTCAAAAGCAATTAAGGGATAAATAAATAATAAAAATCCTGCTAACCAAAGTTTATGCAGTGTATTTTTAAAAAATAAGGGCAAGGCTAATCCAATAAAAATAAATAAAACAAGGTTAACTCGCCAAATTTCTGCATCTGGATAAAATCCGTAAAAAAACTGTGAGGCTCGCACCGAAATAAATACCCAACAAGCCCCGCCGCTGTCACAGTCTTCTCGACTTGTCCCAACCCAATCCGCGTCAATAATTGCCCATTGAATCAGAGGGGGCAAGGTTGCATAGAGTAAGTACAAACAGGCAAGGGTTAAAAAGCTGTTGAACCATGAAGAAAATAAATTATCGCGTAGCCATTTCAAAACATGGGTAAAAAGATGAGGTGCATTGGCTGTTTGTTGCATCATTTTAAAAACTCCTGCACAGGCATTTACCCATTTTTATCTTTCTTTCAACGCAATCCGATGATTATAAAAATTCATCAATGCGGAGATAACAAGGCTAATGAACAAGTAAACCGCCATGGTCATCATGATAATTTCTACGGCTTGCCCTGTTTGATTCAAAGTTGTTCCTGCAAAAACAGCAACTAAATCGGGATAACCAATAGCCGTTGCTAACGGTGAGTTTTTAATCAAGTTTAAATATTGACTGGTTAACGGTGGGATAATGACACGTAAGGCTTGGGGAATAATGACAAGGCGCAGTGTTTGTCGAGGTTGTAAGCCTAAAGAATAAGCCGCTTCGGTTTGTCCATGATTGACAGCTTGAATGCCTGCCCGAATTATTTCTGCAATAAAAGCAGAAGTGTAAATACTCAGTGCAACGACAAGGGCAATGAGTTCGGGAATAATCACCAACCCACCGCGAAAATTAAACCCTTGTAATTCTGGAAAACTCCACGTTAATGGAGAACCCAGTATAAAAAATGCAGTGCTGGGAATGATGAGAAAAAATCCAAGATTTGTCCAAAAAACAGGTAAATTCGTGCCTGTCCTTGCTTGATATTGACAAGCCCAACGTTTAAAAAAGAACATTCCCATCAATGTTAGAAAGAATACTAGCAAAACCCAGATAAAGTCTTCATCTGGTAGTGGTTTAGGAATATATAAGCCACGAACATTTAAATAGGCAGTTTCAGCAAATTCTAAACTTTGTCGTGGTGTTGGTAAGGCACGTAATACAGCGAAGTACCAAAAGAAGAGTTGTAATAGCAAGGGGATATTGCGAAAGGTTTCAATATAAACCAGTGAAAGTTTGGCAACTAACCAATTAGAAGAGAGGCGAGAAATACCAATAATAAAACCTAATGTTGTTGCAAAACATAATCCTAATGCAGACACTAATAAGGTATTGAGCAAGCCAACAATGAAGGTGCGCCCGAACGTATCTGTTTCATCATAAGGGATAAGGGTTTGTAAAATGCCAAATCCCGCAGGGTTTGATAAAAACCCAAAACCTGTACTAATACCTCGTTTCTCTAAATTATGTAATGTGTTCTGAGCAATATAAATAAAAAAAAGAATTAAGATACTTAAAATCAACCATTCAAAAATTCTGGCTCTAGTTTGGGGATTGTGCCACCAACGCATTGTATGAACGGATGATTTTTGTGGACTAGGTGTCATACAATCCCCCTAAGAGTTTCAGTCCCAGACTTGGTAAAAGTGATGCACAGGACCATGTCCTTGCCCTATTGTATAACTCGCTCCAGCTTGTAAAGCAAAGGTTAAATAAGTTTTAGCCGCTGAAACAGCTTCTTTTATACTACAACCTTTCGCTAAATAAGCTGCAATGGCAGATGATAAAGTGCAACCAGTCCCATGACTGTTATGTGTTTGAATGCGAGTGTGTGATAGCTCTGTAAAGGTATCATATTGATGTTCATAGAGGATATCGATACTCTGCTGACTTTGTAAGTGCCCACCCTTTAATAAAACGCTCTGACTTCCTAATTGACTAAGCTTTTTAGCACTCGTCAGCATTTGAGGGATAGAATTAATCGGTTCACCTAATAAAACAGCCGCTTCAGGTAAATTTGGCGTGATCATCGTTGCTAAAGGAATTAAACAAGTTTTTAATGCATCAATAGCTTCTTCTTGCATTAAACGATCGCCACTTTTTGCAACCATAACAGGGTCTAGCACAACATGCTTTATAGCAAACTCTTTTAATGTATTTGCTACTATTTCAATGACTTCCGCTGAGTGTAACATACCAATTTTAACGCTATCCACACCAATATCACTAAACACAGCAAGCATTTGTTGGCGAATAAATGAGGCAGGCACAGGATACACAGCAGAGACAACTTGGGTATTTTGTGCAGTTAAGGCAGTGATTACAGACATCCCATAGCATCCTAATGCTGAAAACGTTTTTAAATCAGCCTGAATACCTGCTCCGCCACCACTGTCTGAACCAGCAATTGTTAAAAGTCGTTTATATTGTTTTGTTGTATTAGTTTTTAACATGATTCAACATGCAGATAGTTAATTAACTGTTGCTCATTTAATTGATATAAAGCATCTAAAAAGTGTAATTGCAACGTGCCTGGTCCTGCCGTTTTTTGTATCGCAATTTCCCCTGCAATCCCCATCACTGCCATAGCATGACAAGCCGCTTGATGAAAATCTGCGTTGACGGCAACAAATGCACCGACTAACGCCGTTGCAGTACATCCTAACCCTGTGACTTTTGTCATCATTGGATGACCATTGCGAATTTTGATAACTGCTTTATCATCAACAATATAATCAGTCGCACCACTGACAACGACCGTACACTGATAGGTTTTTGCTAATTCCAAGGCTTCCGCTACAGCCATACCGGAGCTTTCGCTACTATCTGCACCACGTGTTTTTATATTAGCAGAAACTAACGCTTTAATTTCGGAAGCATTTCCCCGAATAACACTAGGATTTGCTAATTGTAAAAGTGTTTGCATTGTCGTAGAACGTAAAGCCGTTGCTCCACAAGCAACAGGATCAATGACAATTGGCTTATTTAATTGTTTTGCTTGAATAACAGCCTTTTCCATGCCTTTGACCCAATGCGGACTTAACGTACCAATGTTAATAACTAAGGCATTTGAAATACTAACCATTTCAACCATTTCATCTTCTGCATGTGCCATTGCAGGAGAGGCTCCTAATGCTAACAATGCATTAGCAGTGTTGTTCATCACAACATAGTTAGTAATATTATGAACTAATGGAAATTGTTCACGAATTTTAACAATATCAACCCAAATAGACTGTGGCGTAACCCGCATTATCTGTACCTTATTCAAGTTTAGATTTATGTGGCAAGAAAAACTGCTTTTATACGCAAAGTTGATGGGGATTGCAATTGAAGATTATGCAAGGCAGACACAATAAGAATTGTTCATTATGTCCTTGAAGAGGATATGAGAAAAAATTGATGATTACCAAAAACTACGAAGGTAACTACCCAGTACTAGGGACATGGATAGTAGGAGATATTGCAAGTGGTTTAGGCGTTCGCGAGGACGTGAGTCCGATAACGAAGAACTCCTCGCGTTTTGTCCCACACCTGTTTAAATAAACTTCAACACTGGGAACGCAACCCAAAAAAAACCCTCTAAGAAAACTTAGAGGGTTGGTATAAGG
>NZ_JH600070.1:2899510-3083151 GCF_000245015.1 Beggiatoa alba B18LD
AGTGTGGCTGGTCGTCCTCTCAGACCAGCTACGGATCGTAGCCTTGGTAGGCTTTTACCCTACCAACTAGCTAATCCGACATGGGCTCATCTGTTAGCGTAAGGCCCGAAGGTCCCCTACTTTCCCCCTTAGGGATTATGCGGTATTAGCCTAAGTTTCCCTAGGTTGTCCCCCACTATCAGGCAGATTCCCATGTATTACTCACCCGTCCGCCACTCGTCGGCTTAACCCGTTACCGTTCGACTTGCATGTGTTAAGCATGCCGCCAGCGTTCAATCTGAGCCATGATCAAACTCTTCAGTTTAAACTCATGTTCATTCGCAAGCTTGCTCTTTTGACAGAGTTCTTGCCTAAAATACTTCGTTTGACGAGTTTTTTGGCAAGTACCCACACAAATTACTTGATTCTACTTTTAAAGAGCTTTATCATTAAGACTATCGCGCCTTAACTGATTTGTCATATTGATTCGCTATCATGTTTACAACTTAACGTCGTTTACTGCAGCGTTTCAAGAGAGACAACATTATATACTGCTTTTTTATTCTGTCAAGCTTTTTGTTTAACTTTTTTATCAGCTTCAAACTTTCGTTTGATACGGGTTAAACAATCCTGCTTAACTTAAGAGAGCGCATATTCTACATCTTTATTCGCCCTTGTCAACTACTTTTTTAATCTCGTTGACTTTACTTATTCGCCTTCGGCTACTGCCGTTAGCAAGTCGCTCATTATATATCACACAAACAACTTGTCAATCCTTTTTTTCCATCCGCTTTAACTTTCTCGGTCTCGCTTCGTCTTCTTACTCCGCTTAACCTCTTCACTTCCTAATTCTAACTTCTGTGCTTCGGAAAGACGCGCATTCTACTCGCATATCAGACATTGTCAACATTTTTTGCCATTAATTTAGCACTCAATGTGTGTAGTATAGCTTCTGCTGTTGGTAACTCACTCTTTAAAATGCGTTTCAATGGTAAGGAGACAACCCCATCTGTTCGGAAAAGTTGTCCAGTATGATGAATGCCAGGTGTACTAATTGGTAGGAAAATAGTTGGCTCAAATGCAAGGGTTTGTGGATATGTGTTCGCAATTAAAATTGTAGGAGTCTGTGCAGCTTCCTTTGGTAGTTTTACATCGCTAAAACTCGATAACCATATAAGTGTATCAATCTCGCCTTGTTCGAGGAGTCGCAAAGTATCAAATTGCCATACGTCATAGGTTACTTGTTCTTGTTTAAAGCCGATACGAAGTGGAAACCCTGTATGCCATGTTGTTACTTGTAGGGCAGAAACACCACCATGACTTCCCCCTAATGGGAGGGCTGCAAAACGGGTGTTTTGGTTAAGTTCTTTAACCAGTTGATAAAGCGCATTAATCAGTAAATCAGTTTGTGTTGCAGGTAGCCCTGATGTTTGCCAAACAATAACGCCATATTGTGTAGCCGTCATTTGAGTCATTAAAGATTGATAGTCTGCAACAGGAATTCCTGCAATATGTGTTTGTTGTAATGTGTGTCCTGCAAGTAATGCTCTTAATCCATTAATAACTTCAGGGAGTTGTGATAATGGGATGTTGAATGATTTTTGTGCGTACTCAACAGGCGTTCCACCTAATTGTATAAGTGAGGGTTGTTTAGGTGCATTTGTAAATAAGGTTTCTTTACGTTGTGCACATCGTTCCCATAAACGTGGATAGTAGGTTGGAATACCATCGCCAATCCATAACATGAAGTCAGCACGATTACGAACTTCTGTTAATGTAGTCGTTAAATATCCGCTGTGTTGAATTGCTAAAGTACGGGCGGATTGTTTACTACTATCTTGGTGGTCAAGAATTCCGCCTGTTTGTTCAGCCAGTTGTAGCACTGCTCGAATACCTGCAACATCAGTACCTAAGCCTGCATATAAAGGCAATTTTGCTTTTGCTAATAATTCAACAGCCGCTATTGTAGCTTCTGCTTCGCTGACAATTTGCCCTTGGATGCGAGGCTTTACTTCTGTTTGATATTGAAAGCCTTCTAAGCCTTGTTGACAGGCATGAGTGACTTTTTGAATTTGGTTATTTTCCTGATGTACTTGTAAATCATCGCATAACAAGGCGCAAAAGGGACATGTGACGTTTTCGTGTTGTGTTGCTAACATCGTAAGATTCTCCATCCTTATTGTTAATTTATTCTTGAAATTGTGCAATTTGTTCTATGGTTTGTTCTGCACAAAGTTGTAATTGTTTTAATAATTCATTGAGGTCTTGAGGGTTTCCACGCTTTTCATTAAATTCGATAAGTTCACATAAATGTGCCAGCGATTTAGCTCCGACAGTACTTGCCGAACCACGTAATTTATGTGCAATCTGGCTGACTGCTTCATTATTCTGTTGCGTGTATTGAACTAACATTTCTTTGCTGAGTTCTTCAGTTTGTTGCAAAAAAACATCGCGTAATCGCTCCCAACCGTTACCCATTGAGGTTTTCACCATACGTAAGGTTGCCATATCAACAACTTTAATATCTGGTATAGGTGCAATCAGTGATAGATTTAATGGTGGTGTAGATGTAATAGTCAAATCTACTTTTTGGTGTGTTTGGATCATCTGCCTACCCCATTTTTCCAAAATGGCATATAAATCTTCCCATCTCATGGGTTTACTTAAATAATCATCCATACCCACAGCTAAACACTTTTCCCGATCTCCTTGTAATGCATTAGCGGTCATCGCAACAATACGTAACGGATTTGTTGTATGACTTCGCGTTTGACGAATCATTTGCGTTGTCATGAAACCATCCATTTCGGGCATCTGCACGTCCATTAAAATAAGATCATAGTGATTACGTTGCAATGTATTTAATACTTCTAAACCATTACCTGCGACATCTGCTTGATAACCCATATTATTTAACATAATCAAAGCAAGTTGTTGATTAATTGGATTATCCTCTGCTAATAAAATTCTTAATGGGTAACGTTTAGCTAAATTTTTATCCGTAATTGAAGAGTTACGTTGAGCGACTTCTGGCGGGAGTTCGATATTGGCAAACAGATAATTAAAAATGTTGAGCAATGCTTGCGTCTTAAGTGGTTTTACTAGCCAAGCGGTAAATAATGCTTGTATTTCAACGTTGACATCGGTTGGACTCATAGTGGTTATCATGATTAGGGGAATATCAGGTTGTAATGACCGAACTGTACGCGCAACATGAATACCATTAATATCCATGATAAAGAAATCTAATATAATCAAATCATAATGTTGATGATTTTTTATATTTTCTAATACCTGCTCCCCTCGTGTCTCAATAGTAACTTTACATCCCCATTGTTGTAACTGTCGACTTAATGTTTTTGTATAAACTGCTTTATTATCCATTAGTAAAATATTTTTACCTTGTAATTCTTGAGCAATAATTGTTGTTCGATGCTCATCACATAACGTCTGTACTTTCTTAGTTTGAATTGTAAAAAAGAAACTAGAACCTTGTCCTGCTACGCTCTCAACCCAAATTTTGCCTGCTAATAACTCACACAAGCGTTTTGTAATTGCTAATCCTAATCCTGTACCGCCGTAATTTCGTGTTGTAGAACTATCTAATTGTGTAAAAGATTTAAATAGATAATTCATTTTATCCGTAGGTATTCCAATTCCTGTATCACGAATAATAAATTGTATTTCTATTGTTTCCTGACTTAATTCCTTTGCACTGACTTCAATAACGACACCGCCCTGACTGGTAAACTTCACCGCATTACCAATTAAATTCGTTAAAATTTGTCGAACTCGTGTTGCATCGCTTTCTATCCATTCAGGAACAGTCTTATCAAGATAAGAAATTAATTCTATTTTTTTATGATTAACCTGTTCTGCAAATAATTCTAAGGTTTCCTCCAAACACGTATAAAGAGAGAATAGGTGTGACTCTAAAGTCATATTGCCCGACTCAATTTTAGAAAAATCCAAAATATCATTAATAATCGCAAGTAACGTTTCACCACTAACACGAATCGTATTGACAAAAGCAAACTGTTCACGGGTTAAATGTGTTTCCAACAATAAACTCGTCATACCAATAACGCCATTCATTGGTGTACGAATTTCATGGCTCATCGTAGCTAAAAAATCAGCTTTCGCCTTTGCATTTAACTCAGCTAATTCCTTTGCCTGTTTTAACGCCTGATTGGTATCTTCTAACTCATTTACTTTATAACGCAACTGACTTTGTAACGACTGTAAGGCTAAATGGTTTTTAACACGGACTAAAACTTCTTCAACCTGAAAAGGCTTTGTAATGTAATCAACCCCCCCCACATGAAAAGCCTCAACCTTATCATGTAATTCCCCTAATGCACTGATAAAAATGACAGGAATATGTTGTGTCTTAACATTCGCTTTTAACTGTTTACAGACCTCATAACCATTCATTTCAGGCATATTAATATCTAATAAAATCAAATCAGGTAACATCGCATCAATAGCCGCTAAGGCTTTCTTACCTGTAGAAACAGGGCGTACACGATAACCCTCAACATTTAACATTTGCGTTAAAACCTGCAAATTAGCTAAGGTATCGTCAACAATTAAAATACTATTTTGGTTTAAATATTCTTGCATAATTATAAGTTTTAGTTGCCGTTAGCTAATTAATAATAGATGCCTATATCCTTAAATCCTATTTAATAAAAATTCTATATAATCATAATCATAATTTTGAGCACACTGCTTTAATCTATTCGCTAAGACTGGCTGACTCTCTTTAATCTGCTCAATTAATAACAATAACTCATCCAAATTTGCAGCAAGGACAGCCTGTTTACAGGCAATTAACCATTCAGAAGAATTCTCCGCTAATAATGTTGTAAAAACTCCCTCTTCTGTATTTTGTGTATCGACTTCTATCGTACTACTTTCCGTCACAACTTTTTTAGTTTTATCAACAATATTGTCTCTACCCTGCATCTCTATGACATGACTATCATTCAACTCGATGGGTAAAGTGAAAGAAAAGGTTGAACCATAACCAATCCGACTTTCAACACTTAATTTTCCCCCCAACAGTTGCACAAATTGCTGGCTAATAAACAAACCTAAACGCATCCCCTCCTGCGCCTGCTTCTTCGCACTAGACTGAAACGCCGTAAATAAGGTTGGTAACACCTGCTCGGCAATCCCCATTCCTGTATCCATAACTTGAAAGTGTACTGTCGTTTCTTCTGTACCATCAATAGATAAAGTTACACAACCCTGTTGCGTAACTTTAATCGCATTATCTACTAATTTCATCAAAACCTGCCGTAACTTATCCCCATCAGTCTTAATAAAAACAGGGACATTCTGCAAACCAATCTGCAATACAATTCCTTTCTTTTTTGCGAGCGGTAAAAATAAATGTTTTACAACATTGCACAAGTGATGCAAATCAACCTGATGCTTTTCCATCACAACTTTACCAGCCTCAATTTTTGCCATCTCCAATATATCGTTGATTAACTGCAATAAATGCTCGCCACTTTCCTTAATCAAGGATAAATTACTCGCTGTTTCTCGATTTAACTGATTGTCTAACAATAATAATTGAGAAAATCCCAAGATAGCATTTAATGGCGTGCGTAATTCATGGCTCATACTGGCTAAAAACAAATTTCGCGCTCGATTGGCTAACTCTGCCTGCTCTTTTGCCTGTACTAACGCCTGCTCTACCAGTTTCTGCTGTGTAATATCCTGCACCGTCCCCATCAGCCATAACGTATTTCCACGCTCACCGACAATACACTGATTAAATGCTTGTAAATAACGCAAACTCCCATCTGTCCGTATAATTCTAAACTCCATAGACTGTGGTACTTTTTTTAATGCCAATTCAGCAAACATCGCCATAAAAGCCGCTCGGTCATCAGGATGAACCGCACGTTCTAATAAATCATGGCTAGGCTTTAAAAAAGACTCCAACAACATTGCATAATCTTCTGGTGCAACTAAACGCGCTAATAAAGCCTGTTGAAAATTATAAGATTCAATCGGTAGCCCCAAAATCTGAAACATTTCATCAGACCAATATTCCAACCCTGTTGCAACCTCTTTTTCCCAATATCCCAACTGCGCGATTTTCTGCGCACTTAATAAACGTGTTTCACTTTGTCGTAATGCATTTTCAATATGACAGCGCACCGTTACATCTTGCACCGTTCCAAATAACTTAATAACCTGATTCGTCTCTACAGATTTAATTGGCTTAATAAATACATCATGATAAGCCATTCTGCCACTCGGTAATTTGACCTGTAAGGTTAAACGACGCGCCTCTTGTCGTTGAACCGCGAGATTTATTTCATTTTCAAATCGTTGATAACTTTCAGGTAAATAATAACGCATATTGCTTGCATAATCAGGTTCTCCCAATAACGGATCACGCTCAAACAAATTAAAAACCTGCTCAGACCACGCCAACTTATTATTTTTCAAATCAATTTCCCAATTACCAATTTGTGCAACAGCTTGAGACTCTAATAAACGGGCTTGGCTTTGTTGCAATAAATTCTTTGCTGTTTGAAAAGCAACAAGATTACGAATCAACTGCCGACTAAATGGAAAAAACAATAACCACCCTAAAATAGCAACTAACAAAATCACAAACACATCTAAGAAAAAACTGACATTACGAAAAAAACTAACATGCTCAATAGCTTCTTTTTCATACTGTGCAACAATTGCATTCATCCCTGCTAAATACAATGATTCTCCTCGCAAGAGCTTGTCTAAAGCTACTTTAACCATAGGTGTACTAAACGCACTTTTTCCATCGGACGCAAGTGCATTTACAATCACATTAATTTGTGTCGCAAGCACAATATAATCAGGCTCTAACGCAACAAATAACGTTTTAATCGCGGCTGAACTATTGATTGTCAAGCCTAAAATCGTATAAGCCGTTTTTAATGAATAATGTGACATTTGCCAATGAGAAAAATCCGTTTTTAATATTGCCCATTCTTCCTGCCAAACATCATCATCCTCATGAATAGACAAGACAAAAATTGTTTTTATAATCCGCTGGCTATACATACGTTGCTTACCTGCTGTATTAATTACAACAGCATCTTTTGTTTGCAACGATAAAAAAAACTGGATAATGCTCTGTTTTACGACTAACACGCCTAAAATAAAAATAAAAATGAAAAAATAGACATAACTTAAACGTTTAATATGACTAACCCAACGACTTTGTTCATCTATATAACGATTTAACATTAAAAATTTCTACCTATTTGCCACAACAGTGCCAAGAAAAACATCAACGTCTATTGCTTGACACATCAACAGATACTTTTAGAATTAAAGTTTATGATGACAGAATGACAAAACAAGCTAACGTTAGCTTTTTAGATAATTTCTAAATTAAACCCTTTTCTTTGACAACTACGGAGTATCCCCGTTATGAAACCGTTTGTATCAACACTTGTTAGCCTATCCCAAATGTTTGCAAGTGCTGTGATGATTGTGGTTGGTACATTTGGTTTATACATCAACATGCACGATTACACGTTGTTAACGTTTAATATTTTATTTTTAATGCTTAGTATCTACTTGTTTTTAAGACCTTTACCAATAGACGATTTAAGCAAAACGACAGAAAGAAGTTCAGGATTAAGAAAACGCTAATTTCCAGAGAATTGATGATTGCAGTGTAAGAAATAACTGATTGATTTTAAAAATCAATCAGTTATAAAATTAAAATCCCCTAAACTGCAACAGGGGCTTTAATATGTGGATGCGCCTGATAATTTAAGATAGAAAAATCTTCAAACGCATAATTGAAAATACTGGCGGGTTTACGCACAATTTCTAATGTTGGTAATGCATAAGGGGTTCTTTCTAACTGCATTTTTACCTGTTCAATATGATTCAGATAAATATGTGCATCGCCTAACGTCACAACCAATTCTGACGCGACTAAATCACATTGTTGCGCAATCATTTCTGCTAACAACGCATAAGAGGCAATGTTAAACGGCAAACCGATAAACGTATCACTACTGCGCATATACAACAATAACGATAATTTTCCTTCTGCAACATAACATTGAAATAAAAGATGGCAAGGTGGTAACGCCATCAACGCCAATTCAGGCGGATTCCATGCACTGACAATATGTCGTCGAGAATCAGGATTTTGCTTAATACCTGCAACCAATTGCTCAATCTGATTCACCCCGCCGAAATTGACCCATTGTTTACCATAGATAAACCCTAAGTCACCATCGGGCTTTGCCCACGCATCCCAAATATGCACCTCATTTTCCTGCAAATAGCGCACATTTGTTTCACCGCGCAAAAACCACAGCAACTCATAAATAATGCTGCGTAAATGCAATTTTTTCGTTGTAACTAAAGGAAAACTCTTTGTTAAATCAAAGCGCAATTGTCGACCAAATACAGAACGTGTTCCCGTGCCTGTTCTATCCGTCTTTGTTACGCCATGCTCAAGAATATCTTGCAGTAAATCTAAATAGTTTTGCATGAAAAATATCTATTAAAACAGATGGTTTACAAAATACTAAACGGTGCGCCGTTCCCACTGACCGTCTAATTTATCCAAGGCTTTTGCATCACCCAATACAGCAATACTTGCACGCTCAGATTGTAAATAAGTCATTGCAACCCGTTGTAAATCTTCAAGCGTGACCGCTAAAACTCGTTGACGCAAAGCGCGACGTTGTTCAGGGGTACGCCCAAATAAACCCGCCATAAACGCATTCACTGCTTCACCCGCAGGCGACCCAGGGCGGTCTATTCGTCCAATCACCCCTAAAATAGCCTCTTCTAACACCCGTTCATCATGTGTCGTTTGCTGTAACCATATCAAGGCATTGTCAAAATCGCGCAAACTCTCGCTTAATCGTGGGTCTCGGTAGGATAAGAAGCGAAATGCCCCTTTTTCCCCATCATAAACCGCTGTTCCCCCATACGCGCCCCCTTGCTCACGGATAACACGGTGCAAATAGCCATTACGTAAAAAATCGCCTAAAACAATCAACGCAGGTGTATCCCGATGATTTGCTGAAGTAACAGGATAGGCTTTAGCACAAAAATTCACAGAGGTAGCCGTTGCCCATGCTTGGCGGATAACCCGTTTAACAGGGGTTGGCATGTATAAAGGACTATTCGCTTTTACAGCCGGTATAGACTGCCAACACTGCTCCAATATAGTCGCCAATGTCGCACGTTGTTCAGGTTCACAAACAACCAATAATTGACGCGGAGCCGTTAAAAATGCATCACGAATTTGCGTTAATTTATCCGCAAAGGTTTTCAAGGCATTGGGACTGGTTAAACTATCATCTAACTGCCGTATCGTTAGCAACCCTTCTAAGCCATACCACCGATGAGTCATTGCCCCTGTTGGACTAATGCCCGCACTAGAAGCGACCGACACATAATTATGTCCACGCTCAGTCACGCCATTATCTTGGTCAGAACGAATCTGCTCGATAAGCTCGCGCAAGCGGTCTAATTCATCAAAACGTGCTTTGCTTAAGGTATCGCATAAAAGTTGCGCCGTTGCTTGTTGATTACGGACTAACGATTTTGTTGATAAAGTAAAGACACTGCGCACCACTTGCGGGTCATCGACACTGCTACGTATCCCGATGCGCGTACCTAATCCACCACAAATTAAAGCTTGCCATGTCGCATTTTCTCGATAATTCCGCTCGCCACAACCCACTTCACTTAAACAATCACAAAATAAAGGGACATAATCTAACAACTCAGGCGGTAACGCAGGTAAATCAATGGCAACTGTCATATAGACCATGCCATTCGTACTCCGTTCATACCATGTTGTTGGTAAATTCGCAATTGCCCGTGCTGAACCTTCAGGAATAAAAAAGTCTGCTGGTACATCGGCTAAAGTTACTTTTGGCAAAATATCAGGGTCGGAAGGTGTTTCCTGTTTTACCTTTAAGATTTTTGCCTGCTCGATTAACCGCGCTTTTTCAGCCTCGCTTAAATGGGCTTGAATCTCCGCTAACCGTGCTATTTCTTCAGTTTCTTCTTGCTTAGTTAAGGTTTTGCTAGGCTGCATGACTAAACGCAAACGATGCGGATTATCTAGCAACAATTGACGGGCTAATTGCGGAATAAACTGCGGATTTTTGCAATCTTCTCGCAACGCATTTAAAGCATCATCAATATCTAAAAAATCAATCGGGTCGCCACCGTGCAAAGTTGGGGCGACGCACTGCAATAATAATTGCAAGCCATAGGGCACACCATCGCCTGAGACTTCCCGCTGTGCTAATTCAATTTGATGTAAAACTGCATCCACTAACGACGGTTCAACCCCATTTTCAGCAACATCCTGTAAAACGTCGAAAATTAAGGCTTCTATTGCCTCCACATTCTCAGGGTTAGCCCCTTCTAAACCACAGACGAAACAACTTTCTTTCGCATTCTCATCAAAACCGCATAAAGAGGAAGGTGACAAACCTAAATCCGTTGTTTCCAACGCATGACGCAAGGGAGCGGCACTATTTTCTAACAACACCCCGCCCAATAAATCCGCGTTTAAATTTTCTCGAACATTGGTACTCTCATTCAATAACCACGCTAATAAAACATGGGTTCTATCTTCCGTTTCCTCATGTTCCCCAATCGGATACTCTAAAACCACTGATTGAGGGGCAGTAAAACGTTGCTCATTGCCTACGGATAACTGCGTATCTAAAGGCTCAAAACGCGACAAGGCACGAGTTTCAAAAAAGTCCTGATGATGCTCGGCGGATAAATCGCCATAGGTAAAAAAGGCTGCATTGCTCGGATGATAATGACTCGCATGAAACGCTTTTAGCTGTTCATGGGTTAAACTGGGAATATCAGACGGCTCACCGCCCGCATTATGATGATAGGTTGTTGTCGGATATAAATATTTATTTAAAGCGATAAGTAAGCGTTGAATGGGAGAACTCATTGCCCCCTTCATCTCGTTATACACCACCCCTTTAAACAACAAAGGCGACTGCGCATCGTCAGGCGTTGAAAATTCTAAACGATGCCCCTCCTGTGCAAAATCTAAGGGTTCTAACAAAGGAAAAAACACCGCATCTAAATACACTTGCAATAAATTATCGAAATCTTTACGGCTTTGACTCGCAAACGGATACGCTGTCCAATCACTGCCCGTGAATGCATTCATAAACGTATTTAAAGACCGTCGAGTCATCATAAAAAACGGGTCACGCACAGGATAACGCTGACTACCACACAATGCCGTATGTTCTAAAATATGCGCAACCCCCGTTGAATCCTCAGGCACGGTTAAAAATGTCACCATAAACACATTATTACTATCTTCAGCGGCTAAATGGATATGTCTAGCCCCTGTTTTTAGGTGACGATACTCTTCAAAAGTAACTTGCAAACTTACAATGGGAATACGGCGTACTAACGTAAACGCGGGATGAGTCATGCCAATGTCCTAATTAAAATCTTTAGTTTTAATAAAAATATTTCATCAATAAAAAGTTATTAACTATTCTCATTGATACAATTTACGTATTGCTGAGAACGCCCCAAAAAAGAACGTCAATATACGTCTTTTACACACGAAAATCACCGATCTAATTTACCCTCATTAACTTGTAAGAGCAGAATAGACTTTTTTACAATACCTACCCTTTTTCATTTTTTTACTACCTCACAGCGAAGCACACAACTATGGGATTCAAATGCGGTATCGTCGGCTTACCCAATGTCGGCAAATCAACCTTATTCAACGCCTTAACTAATGCCAACATCCAAGCAGAAAATTACCCCTTTTGTACAATAGACCCTAACGTCGGCGTAGTTGCTATGCCTGATGTCCGTTTAGACGCACTCGCGACAATCGTCAAACCACAGCGCGTGCTTCCCACCAGCATGGAATTTGTCGACATTGCAGGCTTAGTCGCAGGTGCGTCTAAAGGCGAAGGTTTAGGCAACAAATTTTTAGCCAATATTCGTGAAACTCAAGCCATTGCCCACGTTGTCCGCTGTTTTGAAAACGACGACATTATTCACGTTGCGGGCAAAGTCAACCCACTTGCCGATATTGAAGTCATTCACACCGAATTAGCCCTTGCCGACATGGACACCGTTGACCGCGCACTACAACGAGTTGCGAAAAACTGCAAAAGTGGGAACAAAGAAGCCCTTGCCCAAAAAAGCCTATTCGAACGACTCTTTGCCCAACTCGACGCAGGCAAAGCCGTGCGCGGGCTAAGTCTCAATGAAGAAGAACAACAATGGATTAAAGAGCTACACCTACTCACGGCAAAACCGACTGTGTACATTGCCAATGTCAACGAAGACGGCTTCGAAAACAATCCCTATTTAGACCAAGTTCGCCAACTTGCCGAACAAGAAAATGCGGTTGTTGTTCCCGTCTGCGCAAAAACTGAATCTGAATTAGTCGCCCTTGATGCCGAAGAACGACAAGAATTTTTACAAGAAATGGGGATGGATGAACCTGGTTTAAATCGCGTGATTCATGCAGGCTACCGCTTACTAGGCTTACAAACCTACTTTACTGCAGGTGAAAAAGAAGTGAGAGCATGGACAGTTGCCATCGGTGCAACCGCTCCCCAAGCCGCTGCGGTCATTCATACCGATTTCGAAAAAGGCTTTATCCGTGCTGAAGTTATCGCTTACAACGATTTCGTCGCCTACAAAGGTGAACAAGGCGCGAAAGAAGCGGGCAAATGGCGGTTAGAAGGTAAAGAGTACATTGTACAAGACGGCGACGTGATGCACTTCCGTTTTAATGTGTAACTGATAATCGACGCATTGAAAGGACAGGAAATAATAGACTGTTCTTTCAATGAATCCGTATTTTTTATAAAAACTATACTTTAATAAAGATTCAGTTCTGCAATATCACATTAATTTGCTTGTACATGAGGGGCGATAAAATGGGAAAATTTGCTATTCCTGATATTCAATTAACACTACATGTTGATAAAAATGGCATTTTAAAGCTACAACATCAATTACCTGAATATATGGCAGAACAAGATGTTGAGGTCGTCATTACGGTACACGCTAAACCCATAGAACATGCACCTAAAGCCCGTCCTTTAGGCTTGTTAAAAGGTCAATTTCAAGTGCCTGCGACATTTTTTGAACCGTTACCTTCAGAAATACTTGATGCATTTGAAGGAAAATAAATGTGGATATCTTACTCGATACACATGCATTTTTATGGCTAACTTACGATGCACCTGAATTATCCGAACAAGCAAAAATACTGTTTCGTGATGTTAATAATAATATTTATTTCAGTGTTGTTTCTGCATGGGAAATAAGCGTTAAATACCAACTGGGTAAGTTACCACTACCTAAACTCCCAATGGATTTTATTGAGGAACAACGAAATATTTATAATATAACAACGTTAGACTTAAACGAATCAAGCATTCGCTATTTACTGACCTTGCCAAATTATCACAAAGACCCTTTTGACCGTATGTTAATCTGCCAAGCCTTAACGCATGATTTAACACTATTAACAACAGATTCATTTATCAGGCAATATCCTGTAAAAACAATCTGGTAAACTCTAAGTTAGAGGGGCAACCCTGCTACCCCTCCTCAACTTAACTACTTCACCACCTTATCAATCATAATCTGAATCGGCTCAACGTGCGGTAAACTCAACGTAGAACTCTCGCCCATTAAATCGCCCATTTGTGGCATAGCGTTACCACTGGCAGAAATACGAGCGAAGACAACAACCGATTGCGCAGATGATAACTTCATCGTCGGCATTGCGCTGGTTGTATCGTCTAAAATCACATTATTAATCGGTAACTCACTCGCCTGCTTACGCACGATGGCTAAAGGCATTCGCCCCCCTTGTGCAGGACGGGCATAAATAAATAAAGTTGCATTTGCGGGCAATTGCGTTTTTAAAGAGTCAGCTAACTGCACATTGACCGATAATTGCACCGCAGCGGTATTATTACTATTACGACTACTCGCAGACTCAGCGGGTACACTGCTCATGCCCTCGCTTTGCAACAACTCCCGTGCTTGCGCAATATGTTTTTCAATAATCTGACGGTCTTCCGCTTCTTCAGGCTTTAACTGTGCTAACAAACTTTCCCAGCGTTCAATCGCTTTGCGATAATCGCCCAATTGCGCCATGGCTAAACCCGATAACCATAAGGCTTTAATATGAGTCGGTTCAAAGGCTAAGGCTTTATCCAATAATTCACTGGGTTGCCCTGTTAACTGCTCATTATTCGCCATTGCCATAGCTTCCGCTAAATCCACTAACGCGCCCGCATCCTGTTCGCCTTTTAAACGAATCACCTGATTAAATGCGGGGATAGCATCTTGATAACGCTGTAATACCATATAAGACCGTCCCAACATCTGCCAGCCGACAGGGTCATCGGGATTGTCCTGCATTTTCTTTGCGAGTTTTTCCACCATTTGCGGAAACTCCGCCATTTTCTCGCTCATCATTGGATTTTCTGCTTTTGCAGGCGGTTCAATTAAATCAGGTGTACCAAATTCATAATAAAGCCCAGTCGCCAGCAGTGGCACGAACAGCAAGACAATGACACTTGCCCAACGAGCGCGTGCTTGCATCATCGCTTGTGAACCACTTTTTAATTCTGTACTTAACGTTTTCTGCAATTCTTGTTTCGCAATCTCTTTTTGCGCAACGCTTAACGTTTCATCTGCATCAATATCTCGACATTTTTCTTTATAAATCGCCACATTCATGGCGTTAATGCTTTGCGTTTCACTGGGTAAACTCGTCCGTCGAAAAAAAGGCGGAATAACAAAAGCTAAAGCAAGCAACGTTAAAAGACTCGCAGAAATCCAAAAGGTCAGCATGAATAAATCCTAAGTAAAAAAGTAGATAGCGTAAGCATGTTGGCTTAATCGCTGATGAAGGTAGTCATAGAAAGGGGAAACGCTTAGTCGATGGTTATGGTTAAAGCGTGCATTTAATTATCGTTAACAGCTAGATGATTCCAAATAATATTTTTCTTCGTCCAGTGTTCATCTATTTGTTGAATAAAGTTTGGGGCAACTAATTTTGCACGCATATTTAACCAATGTTCAGATTCTTGACGAATAATTAAGCCTTCGCGTTTGTGATATGAATAACAGCTTTGTTTATCCAATAATTTTTTTAACTCTTGTTCTGTTATTTTTCCTTTAAATAAACAGGAAACATGGTTTAAATTTAAAGTTTTTACTAACTCATTACGTCGCGTTGTACTCCAAAACTGATGCGTATAATAATCATAAACATCAAACACTAAGAACCAATCTGGCAATTGTTCATAATATACGCTATGACAAGCTGCGCACCACTCCCCGAATAAAATTAAGTTATGCGTTAATGTATTTACTAAATCATAGTGATGTTGTGCTAACCATTGTTTTAGTTTTCTAAACTGCCCACTAAATGGCTCTTTTAGGTATTGCCCACGGTTTTGTATTTGTAGATTTCCTTGTGCATCTACAGAAATACCTAAATTAGCCCCATCTATTTTTTCTTCTATAATAACTTCACTGTTTAATAAAGTAGTTACTTCTATCTTTTCTAGTAGTTTATCGTTTCTTGGTATGCTAGTTCCTAGCCAGATAAGATGTGGTGTGTGTGGAAAACGAAAGAAGGGCTGTTGCATCTTTATTTTTTGCTCAACTTTTTTTCTTTAGGAAATTTTTTATTGTAAAACTTACGAATGTCTTCTGGGCATAAAAATTCAACGGTGATTCCTCTTTCTAAAAGCTCATTTTCCCAGTTTAACCATTTACAATCTGTTGCTTGTAATATCTTCGGTTTATTAGGATGTGCATTAGCTACAGTAACAAATTTTTTATCTGGTTCGTCAAAATTAGATAATTCACCGTTAAAAACAAAGTTATTACCTTCAATGGATACTTGTTGACAATATTTTTCATTTTGTTCGTTTTGGAGTAACCATTTTAAGAAGACATCTCCTGCATCTTTACTTTTTTTAGAATTAAGTTTCTTTCCATATTCTTTTAAAATTAAATAGCTATCATCAATAACAACGCAGCCTTTTTGTTGTATATCTGTTAGTTTTTTAATGCATGCTAAAAAACAATCGTCAGAAACATCATCATGTACCTCGTTTGCAACCAGCAGCACATTTGTATCAATGACATAATAATTAGGCATTCTTTTTATTGCCTTCTTTTCTTTTTTTATCAATAGCGGCTTTTTTTCTTGCAAAGATTTCTCCCATTTCATTGCCAAAGAAGTTATCGGGCCAGTTTTTTATGTTGCCAAACAAATCTAACTCCAGTGGTTCTAATTGTGCTGTTCCTGCCTCTCTTTTTACAAAATACATAGCAATATCATCTTGCTTTAATTTATCTTCTGCAATACGCCGTTGAATACGTGTTAATAAGTGTTCAGAGTGACTTTCAATAATCAATTGTGTATTGCGTGGTTTTCCATTTTCCCTAGCGTAAATAGCAGAAATAAATACGTCTGCAAGTTCTGCCTGTACTTGTGGATGTAGGTGAATCTCTGGTTGTTCCATTAATACCGTTGAGTTTGGTGGACAATAGAACGATTGCACTAAAGCAGGCAAAACTTGCGATACACCAAAGCCAACGTCTGTAATCTTTACTTCTGAATCAGAACCATGTGTTTTAACTAAAACCTCATATTCTTTTCGTCCATCAGCAATAGGTTTTACAGTAAAACTATCAATAATTCCTAAATCTTTTAACCAACTTGCAATAAATTCATTAAAAGCTTGTAATCGCTGTTTTCCGCGACGATTCAGTTTTCTTTCTCCCATTCTTGTTGCGGCAAGAATAGCGGCAATAGAAAACTCACCTTTTGAGCCAACACTCTCTGGAATGTCCCCTGACCACTGGTAAATACGGCGTGGATATTCTCGCAATGGTCCTAAGTAATATAAACGGTTTAAAACTGCTTCTGTTTCTAATGAAAAATCTATAATAAAATCAGAATTTTGAAAATATGCTCGGCTTTGATCTGAAATTCGATAAAACTTATCTAACTCATCTAATGACCATACTCGTCCCATTTTTCGGACTAAGTTAAATGGCGTAACATTCAGAGAAATTTTTCCATTTTGATTTGAATAAGTAACATGTAATTTTTCTTCATCATTTATTTTTGTATCTCTAAAAGAAAACTCTAATTTACTGACTTGAGGTTGTTCCGCTTTATTGGCTAATAAAGTTGTATTTAGACTCAGTTTATTTCCTCGATATTCTTTTTCTTGCGTTGAGTCCCTTACCACTAATTCTTTAGGAAGTAACCATGAAAGCTCAAACGATAAAGGTTGAGCTAAATCATGTTTATAAAGGCACTCCTTAAAAGTTCCTAAATCAATGAGTGTTGTATCATCGCCTAAATGTAAAGCTCTTTTTCTATCTGCTGATAAAGCAGTTTGCTTAAGTGCTAATAACAAATGCCCAATACTACTTTTACCCGCACTATTTGCACCAAAAATAATAGTTAATGGTGCTAATTTAATAACACCAGTATCTTTCCAAGCCTTAAAATTTTGAATGTGTAGCGAAGTTAGCATTATGTTTTACAATTAAAGTGTTAATAAAAAGCCGAATTACTCCCCTAACGCCTCTTTAACCCGTTTTTGCTCCTCTTCTGATAAGGTCGGGGGCGTGGTGGTTATTTTGGCGTGGTGGCGGATGAATAGGAATAAGACAATGATAGCAATGATAATTAAAGCAATCGGAGCTGCCCACAAAATCAGAGTTTTAGACTTTAAGGGGGGGTTGTAAAGGACGAAATCGCCGTAACGTTCGGTTAAAAAAGCGGTAATTTGTTCGTCACTTTCTCCCGCTTGCATTTTTTCGCGGATTAAATCGCGCATGTCTTGTGCTAATTCTGCGTCTGAATCAGCTAAGGATTGGTTTTGACAAACCACACAGCGTAATTCGGCAATCAGGGCTTTAAAGCGTTGTTCTTTTTCAGAATCATTAAAATAAATATTGGGTTTATCGACAGCGTAGCCGAATAGGGGTAAACAACAGAGAAATAGGAGTAAATAAATATGTTTCATAAAGTTAGCTGTCTTGTAGTTGTTTAATCAGCGGTAGAATTTTCTTTTCTAAATCTTCAACAGTTATCGCGCCGATGTGTTTGTAGCGGATAATCCCTTGTTTATCAATGATAAATGTTTCTGGTGTGCCTGATAAGCCTAAATCCATGCCGACTCGTCCATTAGCGTCGACGGCATTGGCTAGGTAGGGGTTGCCTTCGCGTTGTAGGAGTTGTTTGGCTTCGGCTTCGGTGTCTTTGTAGTTTAAGCCGTAAATGGGGATGTTGGTGTTTTTTGCCAATTGCATTAATAAAGGGTGTTCGTATTTGCAGGTGACGCACCATGAAGCCCATGCATTAAACAGGGAGACTTTGCCTTTAAATTCGTCTTGGGTAAATTGTTGGTCAGGTTTTTCTAGTTGGGGCAGGGAAAAAGCGGGGGTGGGTTTGTTTAGCAGGGTTGAGCCTAAATCACGGGGGTTGAGTCCTAAACCGATGTAGAGAAAAACGGATAAAACGATAAAAATACCTAATGGAACAAAGTAGCGTAGCATACAAATACCTGATAATAATAAGGCTTTTTTAGCAATCATGTTGGGGTGGTTATCAGCGGGTAAGCGTAGCATATAACGCAGGTTTCTGACAGTTTCCACCCTTGAATGAGAATAGGTAATGTATTGAATTCGTGTATAACTTAGAACTTATTTAACAATTGATTAGCTGGGTTTAGGCTTCGTTAAGGGCTTCGTGGTTGCTTAACATTAAATTTGTGATAGATAAATCGGGGGTTTCGCGGATACGGTTTTTATGGTTATAAATTTGTTGGGCTTTGCCATCGTCGATAATAACGACGGTCTCGCCAAATGCGTCAACATCGGCTTGGTCGTGGGTGATGATAACGACAGGGGTGTTAAAGAGTTTTTGAATTTGTAGGAGTTCATTACGCATTTTGGTACGTAATAGGGGATTTAAGGCGGCGAAGGGTTCGTCTAGGAGAAGTAGGTTGGGTTTGCAGACAAGGGCGCGGGCAAGGGCAACCCGTTGTTGTTGTCCGCCTGAGAGGGAGCGGGGGAAGCTGTTGGCAAGGTTGGATATTTCGAAGAGGTGCATGATGTCTTGCACACGTTGTTGTTCGGCTTTGTTAAGTGACCATTGCCAGAATTTTTTAAGTCCAAAACCGATATTGTCCATGACTGTGAGGTGCGGAAAAAGGGCGTAGTTTTGGGGAAGGTAGCCAATGTTGCGGCAGTGTACAGGGATATTAATGTGGGTTTGGCTATCAAATAGGATGGTATTGTTAATGGTTATTGTGCCTTGTTCGGGGGTAATCAGTCCTGCGATAGATTGTAAGGTCAGGCTTTTACCCGCGCCTGAGGGGCCAAAAAGGACGAGAAAATTGGTGCTTGCTTGGAATTGAACGTTAAGTTCAAAGCGGCGATGTTTCTCGATAAGGTGTTTTCTGATGTTGACATTAATAGCCATGATATTGCCGTCCTCTTGCAGTGAAGGCAATTGCCCCCACTGTTTTTAATCTAACTGTCTAAATTAATTTACTTTGTATCTGGTTTGCTAAAACCAAAAGTCGTTAAAATTTTCAGACCTTCTTCGGAGCGGACGAGGTTAATGAAGGCTTCGGCAAGGTCTTTTTGTTGGCTATCTGTGACAATAGCAATGGGGTAAAGAATGGGGGTGTGATTGCCTAAGGTAGCAACAACTTTCACTTTGTCTTTAGCAACAAGTGCGTCAGAGGCGTAAACAAAGCCTGCATCGACTTCGGCTTTTTGCACGTAATCTAAAACTTGGCGGACAGAATCGGCATAGATGAATTTGGGTTTTAATATGTCGATGAGTTTGTCCGTGGTTAAGGATTCGGTGGCATAGCGTCCAGCGGGGACGTTGTCGCTACCAATACCGATTTTTTTTACAGTGTCGCCCGTGAGTTGTTGAGTGCTGGTTAGTCCGAGTTGGCTGTCAGTCGGTACAACCATCACGAGGCTATTGCTGACGAAAATCTTAACGGATTCACCAAGTAGGGCTTTGCTGTCAACGCCTTTTTTGACGGTGGCTTCATCCGCAGAGGCGAATACGTCGGCAGGCGCACCTTTTTCAATTTGTTGGAGGAGGTTGTTGGAGGCGGCGAAATTGAACACAACTTTTACGCCTTTTTCACTTTCGAATTTTTTGCCTAATTCTTTAAAGGCGTTGGTTAAACTAGCAGCAGCTGATACGACTAATTCATTTTCAACCGTATAACCTAGTGCAGACCAGCTTAAGGTAAGGGCTAGGGCGGTAAACTTAATCCATTGTTTTGCTTTAGGTAAATGTAACATGCATAAACTCCTTGTTATGTGTGAGGAAAAATTACCAGTGGTTGCTTTTGAGTAAACGGCTCGCAATGACTAAAACGGTGATGCAGACGATAGAGGTAATCAGAACAAGCACGTTTGCAAGTGAGTCGTTACCCGCTTGTACTGCGTCATAGACGGCAAGGGAAAGGGTTTGGGTACGTTCTGGAATATTGCCCGCAACCATGAGGGTTGCGCCGAATTCGCCCATCGCACGGGCAAAAGCGAGCATTGTGCCTGCGAGAATGCCACGCCACGCTAGTGGGAAAGTGACGCGGAGAAAAACGGCAATGCGATTTTGTCCGAGGGTTTTGGCGACGTTTTCAAAGTTGGCATCGACTCCTTCAAAAGCGGCACGTGCTGATTTAAAGACAAGGGGATAAGAGACGACAGCGGAGGCAATGACTGCGCCATGCCAGTTAAAAATCAGGGTATAGTTAAAGTGTTCGAGCAGAAATCCACCAAGCCAGCCTTTTTTTCCAAAGATGGTGAGTAGGTAAAAACCAAGGACTGTGGGCGGTAAGACCATTGGGAGGGTAAGAAATGCATCTAGCACTTCTTTTCCCCAGAATTGAGTGCGGGCGAGTAAATAACCGAGTGCAATGCCAATCATGAAAGCAATTAAGGTGGCGATACTCGCTACTTTTAAGGTTAACCAAAGGGGTAACCAATCAATTTCTGACCAAGCTGAAAACATGAGAGGAAATATTCCTGATTAAGACAGAGGGATATATATTAAAATATATAACGCTATTTATGTTAAAAATGGGCTGAAATGTCAAGTACACAGGTTTGTGACGAATTGATGACAGTGGCAGTTTACTTGATGTTTTTTAGATAAATAAATCGCTTGGCTAACTGAAATTTAAAAAAATGCGCTTATTTATTTTCGAATTTGTGAGTAGTGGATATTTATTGAATCAGCCCTTGCCGACGAGTTTAACGGCAGAGGGAGAATTGATGTTGCGTTGTTTATTAAATGACGCATTAGAGATGCAATGGCATGATAAAATTGAAATATGTACTTTGCGTGACCATCGTTTGCCTGCATTAACGTATCCCATCAAGGTTTATACGGCACATTCAACCAATGAAGCCCGCGCCCATTGGCAAACGGCTTTATTATGGGCGGATAATGTGCTGGTTGTCGCGCCAGAAACTGAAGATGTTTTGGCAACTTTTAGTCAGTCTGTATTAGAGGCAAAAAAAGGGTTATTAGGTTGTTCACCGAACGCTATTCGTTTAACAACGAGTAAACGGCAAACGGCTTTATTATTAGCAAAACATCAATTACCAACTATTCCAACCTATCAACCACGCCAAGCTTTTCCAGATAATTCAACAGGCTGGATTATTAAACCTGATACAGGCGCAGGTTGTGAACATACTTTTTTCTGTCAAGAACGCGCCAATATTCGCCAATATTTGCCACGTGTTCCAAATCCCATTATACAACCGTATATTCAAGGAGATGCAGCGAGTTTAACTTTATTAACAGATGGCATATCTTGTCGGTTAGCAGCGGTGAATAAACAAGGGATTCAATGGGATGATAAGCAAAAATTATACTTATCCCATGTTACTGTTAACGCGCTTTATCCATTTGCAAGCCGTTTTCAGCCCTTGTTAGACTGTCTTTGTAGCGCGATAACAGGACTATGGGGATGGATTGGGATTGATGTCATTATTACTGAAACAGGTTATGCCATTATAGAAATAAATCCGCGTTTAACAACAAGTTACGCGGGTCTAGGCAAATCCTTACAAGCAAATCCACTTTTCTTACTATTACAGTTATCACAGACAAAAGATGTTTTAAATACGCCATTAGCACATAACCCTGTTTTGTTAGGAATTTAGAAGAATGTCAAATAACGCCATCATAGGCTGGGATGTTGGAGGGGCGCATTTAAAGGTTGCCTATATAGATAAAGCAGGTCAGTTACAATCAGTAAAACAATATCCTTGTCCACTTTGGCAAGGTTTAGACTATTTACACAATGCGATTACTGAAGCCCTTACAACCTTACCCTATACGCCTCAATCTACCCTGCACAGTGTGACCATGACGGGAGAACTCGTCGATTTATTTCCAGACCGTGCAACAGGCGTGCGAGAACTCATCCGCGCCTTAGCTCAACACCTTGAAGAACCAAATTTATTTTTTTTCGGCGGAACAGGTGGACTCCTCACCGCTGAACAAGCCATGCAACACACAGAAGCCGTTGCTTCTGCTAATTGGTTAGCAACAGGTTTATTAGTCGGGCAAAATCTTGAGCAAGGTTTACTCATCGACATTGGTAGCACAACAACGGATTTACTCCTGATTAAACAAGCAACAATCAATCATCGGGGTTATAGCGATTTCGAACGGATGCAAGCAGGTGAATTAGTTTATACAGGCGTTGTTCGCACCCCCTTAATGGCGATTACGGATAAAGTCCCCTTTTTCGGCGCGTGGCAACCCCTCATGGCAGAATATTTTGCAACAACTGCCGATATTTACCGATTAGTTGGCGAATTAGACGAAACATTAGACCAAATGCCAACCGCTGACGGACAAGGTAAAACATCACTAGACAGTGCCCGCCGTTTGGCGCGTATGCTCGGCGTAGATGTCAGCATTGCCGATTTAGGTAAATGGCAAACGGTCGCCACCTACCTGATTAACTGCCAAGCCCGACGCATCATGGATGCGATAGATGTCCAGCTCTCCCGCCAACTTCTCCCCCCCCAAGCCCCTTTTATTGGAGCAGGAGCAGGTAACTTTGTTGTGCGTCAACTAGCCACATGGTACAAACGCCCCTTTATCGACTTTGCCGAACTTATTCAAATTAACGACCCCGCACTACATCGACTAGTCACACTCTGCGCCCCTGCGGTTGCCGTTGCCTACCTTGCGAGAATATGGAATGACTACTGCTCGCGTTGAATCCCTGCCCTATCTTGCCGACATCAGCCCCTACTTCACCCACTTTGCCGACCAAGCATGGAGTGTTCTACTCGATAGTGGTGGACGTGGACGCTACGACATCATCAGCGCAAACCCTTATTGCACGCTCACCACGCAACAAGGCATCACCACGATTCAACACCGCGACCACCAACAACACAGCCAACGCGACCCATTCACCCTCCTACGCGAACAACTCGGCGAACTAACCCCAAGCCTGCCCAATATCCCCTTTTGTGGTGGTGCAATGGGATACTTTGCCTATGATTTAGGACGTTATTTAGAAAAACTCCCCAACATCGCCCAACCGTTGGCAAATTTGCCAGATATGGCGGTAGGTCTCTACGATTGGGCAATTGTGACAGACCACCAACAGCAACAAACATGGCTGGTCGGGCAAGGGCGCGACCCTGTTACCGTGCAAGGTTGGGACAGTTTACGGCAACAACTACACACACTCGCCACAAACTTATCCCCCACAGGGGCAAACGTTACAACAACATCACCACTGCATCCCCTCGCGCCGATTAGCTCTAATATGAGCAAAGCAAACTATGCACAAGCCTTTCAACAAGTTAAAGCCTATATTCAAGCGGGAGATTGCTATCAAATTAATCTCGCTCAATGTTTTAGCTTACCCGTGATGGGCGACGCATGGGCAGGCTATCAACAATTACGGGCGCAAAACCCCGTTCCTTATGGCGCGTTTTTAAACTACCCGTTTGCAACCGTACTGAGTTGCTCGCCTGAACAATTTCTTGCCGTAACCCCACAAGGACAGGTACAAACCAAACCCATCAAAGGCACACGCCCACGTCATTCCAACCCAGAGCAAGACCTTGCCCTTGCCCAAGATTTACAACACAGCCTTAAAGACCGTGCTGAAAATCTGATGATTGTGGACTTATTACGCAATGACTTAAGCAAAACTTGCCAACAAGTCCGCGTGCCTGAATTATTCGCGCTAGAAAGTTTTGCAACCGTGCATCATCTGGTCAGCACGGTGACAGGGCAATTAAGACCGCAATATCATGCAACAGATGTTTTAAAAACCTGTTTCCCAGGCGGCTCAATTACAGGCGCGCCAAAAATTCGGGCAATGGAAATTATTGATGCCTTAGAACCACATCGACGCGGGGTATATTGTGGCAGTATTGCCTATATCAGCTTTGATGGGGGGATGGACAGCAATATAGCCATTCGAACAGCAATTCATCAAAATGACACGCTACGCTTTTGGGCAGGTGGGGGCATTGTTTACGATTCAATGCTAGAGAGCGAATATCAAGAAACCTTTGATAAAGCAAAGGCATTTTTAAAATTTTTTACGTAACATAACTTGAGTTCGGCGAGATTTATAAAATAAAACAGATACCTGCTAGGTTTTGAAAACCTAGCAGGTCTTTTTTTGTCTGAATCAGAATTCACAGAATTTTCAGAATTAAAAACAATTAAAAACATAATTTTTATTCTTTTAATTTTCTTGTCTTTTTAATTCTGTTAATTCTGAAAATCCTGATTCAGACAAGCTGTTGTCTTTTTAAAAGAAACTCGCCGAACTCAGGTTAACATACATTAAAATACAGATACCATGTTACGCGGTAGTATAGTAAACGTACCACAAAGTGATTTAAATTTAGGACTAGCAGTCCTTCGCATCGTTTTATAGTGTGTTTACTATATCTGTCGCTGTGACTCTTTTGTGCCTAGACTCAATCTGACACGATTACCACTTAACCAATGGACATTCCTTAAACCCATGCGCCATAGCAAAAGTGACTGGTTACCCGCTTTAACAGAAGGGATAACTAAAACTTATCAAACTGGTGAGATTATCTGCCGTCCTGAAAAAAGTGCAGATCAATTCTTTATCGTGCAACAAGGCGAAGCGCGTATTTATCTTTGTACCGACAATAAAGAGCTTACCATTGGCTATTTAAAACCGAATAGCATTTATGTCACACATACCCGCGCATGGATAGAAGCGATGACAGAAACCACTATTAAAATCTGGTCGATTAGTCAATTAAAAACCATCATTACCCTGAACGCCAATATTGCCTTATCTGCAATGCAAGAAATTGGCACGATGCTACGCAATACCCTAGATATTATTGAAAATCTCGCGTTTCGCTCAGTAGAATCACGTCTTGCTTATTACCTTCTACTGGAATATCACCAGCAAAAACAAACGACGATAACAATCACAGGTAATACCGAAATTCTGGCAAGCCTACTAGGCACTTCCCGCCAAACCCTTTCTACGATTCTGAATCGTCTTATCAAAGATAACGTAATACAACGCACAGACCGCCAACGCCTCACCCTGCTTAAACTTGATTATCTTGAGCAACTCGCAACAGGAATGTCAGCTAGCTGACAGAATCGAGAAAAAAATCCCGTTAGACTGCTTCACGTATCGTTTTTATAAAAAGGAAAATATCGTGGAGACAAACAGCAACTCAACGACTGTACAAACCGACCGTTATATCAGTTTTTTAGGCATTAGCTGCGACGCAAATGCAGATCAATTACTTGCCTGTGTAGAAGCTCACATTGAAGCAGGACATGGCGATGCCCGTTGGCATGTCTATTTTCAACAAAAGCGCGTCCAACAAGCGAAGATGCAACACGACAACCTATATTTTGTTGGAAGTCAAATGAATAACTTACGCAGTTATTTAGAACAATGTCAGGATGTTGAAGCCTTAGAATTGCTGTGGCGATTAGAACAAGAATGTTGTTAAGCTGAATCGAGTTAAATTAACCTGAGTACGGCGAGATTCTTTTAAAAAGACAACAGCTTGAATGTTGTAGGGTGGAATAGCGAAGCGTATTCCACCTTGAAATTCTGCAAAAACTGAGCAAAAACAGATTATAAATCGTAGGGTGGAATACGCTTCGCTATTCCACCCTACATTTTTTAGTTGAAAAATTCTAAAAGGTTTTCGCCACTCGCCGAACTCGCGTTAGCAGGTCTATTTTTTATCTGAATCAGAATTCACAGGATTAAATTGAAAAGCATGATTCACTTTAAATTTTTGGTTTGAGGATTTTAAATCCTGCTAATCCTGTTAATCCTGTTAATCCTGAAAATCCTGATTCAGACAAGGTTTTAATCTTGTCTGGTCAAACCCTTTCGCCTGTTCCGACAGACCTGCTAGGTTTTTAAAACCTAGCAGGTCTATTTTTTATCTGAATCCTGATTAACAACACGCCCGCGATTTCACCCTGAAAATAAAGACACAAGAAAAATAATAATCTATTAAACATTGACAATAACGAGAATAGGAACAATCCTTACTTTAGACTTAGTCTTAATCTAAGTCATATTTAGATTTAACCCGTTAAATCTAAATATCCTATTCCATCAAGAGGAGGGGGTCTTATGTTTAAAAAAACGCTTATGTTTACCGCTTGCGCGATAGCACTCAATACACTCACTTCTACAAGTTCTTTTGCCACCAGCACAATGGCACAATCAAATCAGTTTTGGTGGCCACAAACGCTGAACTTATCACCGTTACGCGCTCATGATATGCATTCTAATCCTTATGGTCAGGATTTTAATTACGCGGAAGCATTCAACCGTGTCGACCTGAAAGCCTTAAAGGCAGATATTGAAAAAGTGTTAAAGACCTCGCAAGATTGGTGGCCAGCGGATTGGGGTCATTACGGCGGTTTAATGATTCGTATGGCTTGGCACAGTGCGGGAACGTATCGGGTACATGATGGACGCGGTGGTGCTGATGGCGGTCAACAACGTTTCGAACCGCTCAACAGTTGGCCTGATAATGTCAGTTTAGATAAGGCCCGCCGTCTCTTATGGCCAGTTAAACAAAAATATGGGCGTAGCGTTTCTTGGGCAGACCTAATGATTTTAGCGGGTAATGTATCGCTGGAATCAATGGGATTCAAAACCTTAGGCTTTGCAGGTGGTCGCGTGGATGACTGGGAAGCCGACAATGTTTATTGGGGGGCTGAAACCAAGATGCTAGATAACAAAGAACGTTATAAAAAAGAGGGGCAGTTAGAAAAACCCTTAGCCGCTGTGCAAATGGGCTTAATTTATGTCAATCCGGAAGGGCCAAATGGCAGTGGCGACCCACTGGCTGCTGCAAAAGATATGCGGGAATCTTTTGGACGTATGGCAATGAATGATGAGGAAATTGTTGCCTTAGTCGCGGGGGGACACACCTTAGGAAAAGCTCACGGTGCAAGACCTGCTGATTGTATAGGCGCAGAGCCTGCCGCCGCTGCCGTTGAAGAACAAGGATTTGGTTGGAAAAACAAATGCGGTAAAGGGAATGCAGAAGATACCACAACCAGCGGATTAGAAGGCGCGTGGACAGCAACACCAACCGCATGGTCAATTCTCTTCTTAGATAACTTATTCCGCTTTGAATGGGAAAAAGTAAAGAGTCCTGCTGGTGCAACCCAATGGAAACCCAAAGATAAAGCTGCACAAGAATTAATCCCCGATGCCCATACTAAAGATAAACGTCACCCACCCATGATGTTTACAACAGACCTTGCCTTAAAAGAAGACCCCGAATTTCGCAAAATTGCCGAACATTTTTTGAAAAATCCAAAAGAGTTCGACAAAGCCTTTGCTAAAGCGTGGTTTAAACTGACTCACCGCGATTTAGGCCCTCGCGCCCGTTATTTAGGCAGTGAAATTCCGCAAGAAGTCTTTATTTGGCAAGACCCAGTTCCCTCAGTAGATTATAAATTGATTGAAGCGACAGACGTTGCCAATTTAAAAACAGCTATTCTCAAAACAGGTTTAACCATTCCTGAATTAGTGAGAACAGCATGGGCATCAGCTTCTACTTTTCGCGGTTCTGACATGCGTGGCGGTGCAAATGGTGCACGTGTCCGTTTAGCACCCCAAAAAGATTGGGCGGCTAATAATCCCACTGAGTTGAGCAAAGTCTTAACAACGCTTGAAAAAGTTCAAGCCGATTTTAACAGCACATTAAGCGATGGCAAAAAAGTATCATTAGCGGATGTCATTGTTTTAGGCGGGGCGGCTGCGATTGAAGAAGCGGCAAAACAAGCAGGCTATACAGTTGAAGTTCCTACTAAATTAGGACGTACCGATGCAACAGCGGAAATGACCGATACAGCTTCATTTGCCGTGCTTGAGCCAATGGCTGACGCTTTCCGTAACTACTACAGTGATAAAAGCTATGGTTCACCGACAGAGATGTTGGTAGAAAAAGCGGATTTATTAACACTGACTGTGCCAGAAATGACCGTATTAATCGGCGGTATGCGTGTACTCAATGCCAATGCAGGACAAAGTAAACACGGCGTACTCACCACTAAAGCGGGCACATTAAACAATGACTTTTTTGTCAACCTGCTTGATATGTCCACAAAATGGCAAAAATCTGCTGATACATCTGGTATTTATGAAGGCTTAGACCGTACAACAGGTCAACCAAAATGGACGGCAACCTCTGTCGACCTGATTTTTGGCTCTAATTCTGAACTACGCGCGATTGCTGAAGTTTATGCAGCAGATGATAGCAAAGAGAAATTTGTGAATGATTTCGTCGCAGCTTGGACTAAAGTAATGAATTTAGACCATTTCTAATACTTGCGTTAGCGCAGCCAATCCTTCGAGGATTGGCAGACCTTTGAATGCGTTCCAACAGACCTGCTAGATTTTAAAAACCTAGCAGGTCTATTTTTTTAGAAAATCTCACGGAACTCAAATTAATCATTTAATTCATAATTTATCTTTTCTTTAAGATTAAACAATTAAATAATAAGTGCTCGTAGTGCTGTAAAAAATTGCGAGTGACTATGCAAGGTTGGTAATATTTTCGCAGAAGAAGAATGTAATGGTTAGCCAACTATCGTGTATGGGCTAAAAATTAAAAATATTGGGGGAATGATAAGCGCATGAAACAAACATGCATACACATCCCCAATGAATTTATTAGGTAAGGGATGAGCAATGCTTGTTGAGCTTTGTAGAAAAATTGAACGTACCAAAGAATTTCAAAATTTTATTATTGGAACTATCTTTTTTTCTGTTTTTCTAGTCTGTTTAGAAGGTTATCCAGAATTATTACATCGTTACGGCGAGATATTTTACTGGTTAGACCATATTATCTTTGTGATTTTTTTCATTGAAATTATCATTCGTATTGGTTCATATGGACGCAAATTCGGACAATTCTTTTTAGACAAGTGGAATGTTTTTGATTTTTTACTGGTTGCTGTTTATCTACTGCCGAGCACTCATTTTGCGATTTTTCTGCGTTTTGTCCGCATCTTACGCTTATTTCGCTTGTTGGCAATCGTGCAACAGCGAGAAATAGAACATTTACAAAATATTAAACTTTCTGAAAAAAATGCAGAATTGCTCAATGCTTATCGAGAGTTAGCCGCAGAAAAAGCAAAATCAGAACGCTTACTTTTAAATATTTTGCCGCATTTAGTCGCGCAACGTTTAAAAGAAGGCTCACACATTATTGCGGATAGTTATCCTGATGCAACTGTATTATTTGCTGATTTAGTTGGCTTTACTAAATTATCTGCCAGTATTTCGCCTGAGGGCTTAGTCGGGATGTTAGATAATATTTTTTGCCGTTTTGACCGTTTAGTCGAAAAATATGATGTGGAAAAAATAAAAACCATTGGAGATGCTTATATGGTTGTCGGTGGTATCCCACAAGCATTGCCCAAACATGCGGAAAATATAGCAGAAATGGCATTAGATATGTTGCATGAAATTGAGTTATTTAACCGTGAATCAGGACACCATTTACAATTACGCATTGGCTTTCATTCGGGGGCTGTTGTGGCGGGCGTGATAGGTCAAAAGAAATTTATTTATGATTTATGGGGAGATACAGTGAATACCGCCAGTCGAATGGAATCACATAGTATGCCTAACAAGATTCAGGTTTCTGAAGAAATTTATCAAAAATTGCATAAAAAGTTCATTTTTGAAAAACGAGAGCTGTTAACGGTAAAAGGTAAAGGCGAGATGCAAACGTATTTTTTATTAGGGCGGCAACATGAATCCCATTAAAAAAGTGAGCCTTTTGATTCCTATTTATAATGAAGCTCTTTTTTTACCGACACTATTTCAACAGATTCAAGCTCAAGATTATCCTACAACCGCGATAGAAGTAATTGCGGTTGATGGGGATTCAACTGACAGTTCGTTAGCATTATTAAAGAGTTATCAACGGACAATGCCCGCGTTAATGGTGTTGAGAAATCCACGCCGTAACACGCCAAGCAGCTTAAATTTAGCGATTGCGCAAGCACAAGGAGATTATTTAATTCGTTTGGATGCACATACAGAGTATGCAACAGATTATGTGCGTCAGTGTGTAGCTTGTTTAGAGAAAACGGGGGCGGATAATGTTGGCGGGCATATTCGGATTAAAACGACAAATCGGGTAACACAAGCCATTGAACTAGCAACAACTTCAGTTTTCGGTGTTGGCAATTCGCATTTTCACTACACGCAATATGAAGGTTATGTCGATACGGTTTATTTAGGCGCGTATCGTCGTCAAGTTTTTGAAAAAATTGGTAATTATGATGAAGCTCTCATCGGTGCAGAGGATGATGAGTTAAATTATCGTTTAATCAAACAGGGCGGAAAAATTTATTTAAGTGCAACAATTCAATCTTTTTATTATCCGCGTGATTCGTTAAAAAAACTCTGGTTGCAATATTTTCAATATGGACAGGGTAAATATGGGGTGATTCGTAAACACACGTTACCGACATCTATTCGTCATTTAGTGCCCGCGTTGTTTGTTCTAAGCTTAGTGCTTGGCATACTCACAAGTTTTTATCAAGGCTTAGGTTTCTATTTATTAATACCTATTTTAAGCAGTTATTTCAGTGTATTAGGTTTATTTACAATGCGCTGTACCTTTCCTAAAGCCTTATCATTAACGGGATTAGTAGCCCTTGTTTTTCTTACTTTGCATCTGAGCTATGGGTGCGGATTTTTAATCGCGGGTTTACGAGAAGGCTTGCGAAGATTGCATTTACTTCGTGCTTAAGGCTTGATTTAGTTGAGCTAAACGTTCAGGTGTGCCGATATCTAGCCATTGCCCGTGATAGTGTTCGCCTGTGACTTGGTGCTGTGTCATTGCGTTTAACAGTAAGGGAACGATTGAGAAACGTCCTTGTTGGCAGTTTTTAAATAAATCAGGGTGATAACAGGCAATTCCGCTAAAGGTTAAACGGGGTTCACCACTGGTAGAAACAGTGGATTGATTTAAATAAAAATCTCCTTGTGGATGATGCTCAGGATTATCTACTAAAATGAGATGTGCTAAACCTTGCAGGGAGAAGTTTTTAAATTTTTCAATTGGATAATCACTCCAGACATCGCCATTGATTATCCAAAAAGGTGCATTCCCTAAGAGTGGTAAGGCTTGATAAATCCCGCCCCCTGTTTCTAATGCTTGTGCTTCTCGTGAATAGGCAATTGTTGCCCCATAACGTGAGCCGTCGCCTAAGGCTTGTTCAATTTGTTCACCTAACCATGCGTGATTAATCACAATATCCGTTAAGCCTGCGTTTACTAAACGGGTTATATGATGTTCAATTAATGCTTTTTCCCCGACTTTTAACAAGGGTTTCGGACAGGTGTCCGTTAATGGACGCATCCGCTCACCCCGTCCCGCCGCTAAAATCATTGTTTTTATCATGTTGTTTTATTTTGAAAAATTAAAACAGAGACCTGTTAGGTTTTTAAATCCTAACAGGTCTGTTGCGATTAAGTTCTTCAAGTCTTAACTACGGCACATCAATTTTTAACGTTTCTGATGTGATTGTTTCTGCGGTTTGTACAGATTTTTTCCGTCGCCAAACTTTGCGCCATAAGCCTTCGTGGCTAAAGCATTGCCAGCCCCAACGTAGCCAGCCTAATAGCGCGAAGGCTAACCATAATGCCCACATTAGCATCAAAATTTGATAAATCCAGAGCGGAAGTGACCAAACCCAAACATGCGGTAAAGTTGCTTGTACACGGTCTTGATACCAATTTAATTGGGTATGGTAAGACCCATTGCCCATGATGTGCATCTCAGGATCACCTAATAATCCTTGTTGAATGGCAAATAAGAGTGAGCCTAATGCCATGAAACTGAGGAGGACTAAACCAATTTGTATCAAGGCAAATTGCCAAGGGCGATATAATTCAGGATTGATTGTTGCCCGCCAACCTAAGGCAAAAAGCCAGCCGACGATACATAACGCCATTTCTATCGGAATTTGGCTTAATACAAAGCTTAAGAGTATCCATTGATACGTTTTAACGGGGGTCAATTGTGTTTGTCCCAAGCCTATCGAGAGTGCGATAAATACTATTAATAATCCCCAAATTAATACCGCAGGACCAATGGCATCCCCACCAACGAGTAAAATCCAACGTCCATTTGGCATAGCCAGTTGTGTTTGATGATTAACACTATCAATGCCTAAGTTGGGGGGATTGGTTTCGTAGTATGTGTTAACGCCTGTATTTTCGAGGAGACGCATTTCTATGTTTTGCACACCTGGTGTGATGGGTAGCAACACTTGTTGCCCTTCTTGCCGAATGGGTTGCATTACATTGTTTATGCTTACCGATTGTAATTGCGCACCTTCAGGCAGGGTAATGTTGTGTTGTCCACCGCGACTACTGCGTAGGGTAAAGCTTAATGTGGTGTCTGTCGCTCGTTGTCCAGGGCGAATGAGTAGTAAGCTACGGTCTATCGTCATGACTTGCCCACTCACGCCACTGGGGCGGGTGATGTTGAGCGTAACTGATTCATTGGGATAGGGTCGCCATTCTGGTAGCCATTGCCCGCCACTTTGATGATAAATCATCGGAATTCCTGCTGTTTCCACATGCCAAATTGCGCTGGCATTGAGTCGCCAGACTTCTGTCTGTGCAAGGCTTGTTTGTGCTACTAATTGCAGTTGGTCACTTTTATCAAAGATGGAAATCCAACTGGTTTCAGTTTGGTCAGGGGCAAGATTTACAAGGGCTTTTCCTGCATTAACTCGTATCGATTCACTCGTCACGGATTCGCCTGCAAGAAGAGGAACTTCTAAGACAATTGCATTCCCTGTTTGCGTTAAGCGGGTGACTTTGGTCTCAACTTGCCAATCTAAACCCAGTAACAGCGTGCGCTCAATTTGTACAAAAGGCGGTAAATTGCCCATTTCTAACGGGCGATTTGTATTATTTTCACCGTTTTGTATTTCTCGACTAAATTGTAACTGGTCATCCGCTAACCCATTGTCATGTATGCCATCGACACGCCAACCGTTTATATTCAGGCTGACATGATGGGGTTTTAAGGGAAGGGCTAATTGTACGCTTTGGCGGTTGGGTAAAATGCCATGTAGTTGTACATGGTGAATGCCTGCGGAGAGATATACCCACAGTTGCCCGTTATCATCGCGTTGCAATACGGTTGCGGGGCTGTCATCAACCCAAACTTGTTGCGGTAACCATTCTTGTGCACTGCCTGCAAGCGGTACAGCGGTTGCTATTTGGGTATGGATTTCTGCCCGAATTAACAAATGGTCGTCTGCAATTTCAATCGCCATACGGGGACTGCTGGCGCAATGTGGTAAGCATAAAGGCGGTGCAAGTAGGCGTATTTGTAACTCATTCAGTAAGCTTTCAGGCGGGTAAACGACATTTGTAGCATTGACTAGGGGGGGAGTCGTTTCACTGGCTTGTACGGTTGTTGAATGTGTAAGCCCGTAGAATAAGCCCGTGCTTAAGCAAAGTGCTAACAATGTACTAACTATTGCTGGTTTAAAAGGTGTCATCAGCAAATGCCGTGCTTTACTACCCCATGAAATCCAGAGGAAAAACGCAAGCATAATGCCGAGTAAAATCACACGGGTAAATCCAATAAACCGATTTTGCAACGGTGAGAGTAAGTAAAAATGCACGCTATGATTGGCAGCAACAGGCCCTGACCAACTCAATTGAATCGTGCGCCAGTCCCATTCAGGTAAACCTTGCCCCGTTTGTACTTGTGCATTAGGGTCAATTTGTGCCAATTGTTGTTTTTTCGCTTTCTTGCGTTTGTCTTCTCTGCCCAAATCGTATTTATTCATCCCTTGTGAAGGCATATTAAGGATAGTAGATACATCTTGTTCCTCTTGATTCATAACTGCACCCTCTACATCTGCGGGTTTTGCTACTTGCGGTTCGGGAGCGGGTACTGTGCTGGGGTAATAAGTTGACGCGCTACGATTCGAATCGATAAGAGAACGCCATTGATTTTCTAACTGTGGATAAATCGCTTGTCTAACATCAGCAACCATGAAGGGAATAACAATAATTAATAAAGCTAATAAACTGAGGTTACGCCACAAATAAATTCCTCTGGTAAACCAGTTTAATGTCGGAAGCACTTTTAAAAGGGCTAAACTCACTAATAAGCTAAACCAAACAACCGCAGGAATATCCGCATGTTGCCAACTAAGTACTAAAGTACACAACATGAGTACGCCCCAATACCACCGCCACAATTTACCAACAGCCAACGTCAGCACAAGCACGGTGAATAAATCGAGCAATGTCCATTGTTGTAGCCATGTTGTCTGTACGCTATCCACACCATCCACATGAAACAACCGCCAACCCGGTGGCAGGTGTAAACTGGCATAAACCTGTTGAAAATTAGCAGTTGGTTCTACTTGACTACCCGCGACCCAAGCGACGGCAGGCACATCATTTAACGCATTTTCTAAACGGCTATCCGCGACAGCATTCACTTGTCCCTGACGCACTTCTACGCCTGTATTCGCATTAGTTGTTAAACGAGTGATAAATTGGTCTTGACCATTCACACTGACGCGCCCTAAATGCGTTTGTAACTCACCCGATGCTTCAGGGCTGGTATTTAACATTTCTAACCGCCAGCCTTGCGTCATCGTGCCACTAATTCGGTCTTGTACACTGTAACCAACGCCGTCAAAATCCAGCCAAAATTGACGATGCAATGATAATTGCGCAGGACTTGGCGCAGGGTCGCCACGGCGTTTTTCCACTAACTGCAAAGTATCGCCAGCTTTTACCTGATAGGCAGGATATTGTCGCCATTCGCTTGGCAAAGTTGTTTGTTGCGGGTCGATAGCCGTTACATTGGTTACATCCACTAAACGCAACGCATTACGCGCATCAAAAACCCAGATTTCTTCCTCTGGTAATCCCTCAACCACAGGTAACGTTAAGGCAGTGACGGCCCCCATTTGGCGAGTGTGCAATAAAATGGAATAAGAACCTGGACGCACTTGTAAGCGCAACCGCCCATCAGTTTCTAAACGTGCAGGCAAAGGACTGGTTAAATTCATCGGAATCTGTCCCGCTAATAACAAATTCCCTAACATCGCCTCCCGATTTTGCCCCGCAACATCAATTTCTACCCGCGTAACCATTTGTAAAGGAATTTCATCAATAACTTGCCGATAAATACGAATATCTAAACGATTTTCCTCCACCGTCTCCGCCGATTGTGCTGTTTGGCGTAACCACAAACGCCCCTCAGCATCCAACTCAGGAATTGCCATCGGCTTCCCATCAATAAACAAACTGACTAAACCAGTTTCTGGGGGAACAGGAATTGACTCAGGCATTCGTTGCCATGATAAAACCCCAGTAACCACCGACTCACCCGCAGGTAATTGAATATGCGGAATCCCCTCAATATCCATCACAGCAACAGGCTGACCATTTAATTGCACATCTTGCGCCCATAAATTTGCATCACCCAGTAAAGCAACTGTCCCAGCTGCAAATGTATGCCACGACTGCTTAAATCGCGCTTGTTGACCCTCTACGCTGATAACCAACTGTGAAGCCCAACGACATAACTTTTCTTCACGTTGATAAAAATAAGGGCAATCCTTCTCTGTTTGCTCATGCAACACCCAATCAATCCACGGTTGCAACGCAGGTGGTACAGCAGAAGGTGCTAATGGTTGAGTTGCATGAGCAGGCAAAAAGCTAAAAAAGCTCAAATAACAACAAAGCAAAAAGCGGTAAAAGTATTTATCCATTTTCGTTATAAATCCTATTTTGTTTAAGGATGAAAAAGGCTTGTTAATCTAAAATAAGACCGCAAATATCGACCTGATATTACACATTCAATACCGCATCAGTCAGTAGGCAAACGCTCTATATAACTTAACAGCAATCAGTTATGATCATAGGCATACTATGCATGATGATAGATTTTAAGACACAAAAAATGTATTAAATACGGTTAAATACCGCACAAAACTATTTAAATTCCTTCCTTACGGCGTAAAGTAATCCGTCATGTCTGATAAAAAAATTAGTATCTCATTAACTGAAGAATCCCCCGTTAAATTACCTGAAGAAATTCAACGGATTGGCACTGAAGCAACTCAAGCAATCTGGATTTTTTCTCAATCACTGGCAAATGCTGAAATTGCAAAAATTCGTGAAGCCTCTGCAACTGTTGAAAAGAATGCGATTTCACAACAGCAACAAGCTTTACAAGAAGTTGAACGTCTTAATGTTGAACGACAACAAGCCTATGCCAAAATAGACAACTTAACCAAAGAAAATAAGTCCTTACACATAGACTTAGACCGTGAAATAGGCGAAGTCAAAACCGCACATAGCCACATCGCTGTTCTACAAGAAAAGATCGAAAAACAAGAACACGACATTAAAAATCTACACGAAGAACTCGGACGCGCCCGCGAAAGTGGCGAAATCGCACAAAAACGCCTACACGAAGTTGTTTATCAAAGCCAACAAGACCAAGTTGACTTACGAACCCTACGCGAAGAAATCACCGTACAACAACGCAATCGTGAACGCTTAGAAAAAACCATCAACACCACCACCGCAGAAGCCGAACAAACGTGGAAACAACTCAAAACAGAACAAACCAAAGTTGCTGTTGCTGAAGCCTTAACCCAAGAATTACGCGAAACCATCCGCAAACTAGAATCCGATATTAAACTGCTCAAAGAAGATAAACAGGAATTCCGCGAAGCCCGCGACGCAGAAGAAAAACTCCGTATTGAGTTAGAAAAGAAACTTGTTGCCATCACAACCCGCGCCGAAGCACAAGAAAAAACCTATAAAGAAACCATTGCCAAGTTAGAACAAGATAATAACTTCGTAAAAAGCGAAGCAACCACCCTACGCAACCGCATTATCAAAGCAGAAGGTGCGCTCGAACGCGAGAAAAAAGCGATTGAACGCTTAGAAACAAAATTAGTCGCTACCTCAGGTAGCCCGACCAAATAAATGCACACCCGTTACTAGGAGCTACAATGTTACCGCTCTATCGCTACCTTAGTCTTAGTCTTGCTATTCTGCTGACCCTGCTCGCCAGCTTAACCGCTTGCTCAGACGCATCGAATAACCAAAGCCAACAAAACAACAACATCACCATCACAGAAGAAGTAAAACGCCCCCTAGACAAAGCCCAAGGGGTAGAAAACACCCTCAAACAACAAGCCGAAAAACAAGAGAAAGAAACCCAATAAAAAGCGACAGCCTGATATTCTCAATCAAATAGTCATCTGTACGCCCATCTGTTAAAATAGCTAACGTAAGAGAAAGCCTAAAAAACTGCGTATTTACTGCTCATAAAACACCGCAAAAACTCATTTAAACTTACGTTACGCTATTACACAAACACATACCCCGCAGATTATTCAATCACCTATCGTTATTCCCCATTGCGATATCCATCGCACCTTATTTGGTTTAAAGCATTATGAAATTCGTTGATGAAGCTACAATTGAAGTCCTTGCTGGCAAAGGCGGCGACGGCTGTTTAAGTTTTCGCCGTGAAAAATTTATTCCGAAAGGCGGGCCCGATGGAGGCGACGGAGGCGATGGAGGGAGTGTTTATCTCATTGCATCCATTGAGTTTAATACCCTTGTTGATTTTCGTTATAAACGACACTTTCGTGCCAAAAATGGACAACCAGGAATGGGCAGCCAATGCTTTGGCAAAGGTGGCGAAGATTTATATATCTCTGTTCCCATCGGTACAACCGTTTACGACTGCAATACAGAAGAACTGCTAGGCGATTTAGTCCGCGCAGGACAAACATTATTAGTTGCCAAAGGCGGAGAAAGAGGCTTAGGCAATATTCACTTTAAAAGCAGCGTCAACCGCGCCCCCCGCAAAACCACACACGGCACACTAGGCGAAGAACGAACACTCCGTTTAGAACTACAAGTCCTTGCCGATGTTGGATTACTGGGAATGCCCAATGCAGGCAAATCTACCCTGATTCGAGCTGTTTCCGCTGCACGCCCTAAAGTCGCTGATTACCCGTTTACCACACTTTACCCCCATTTAGGCGTGGTAAAAATTGAAGAACATCGTAGCTTTGTCATGGCAGACATTCCTGGCTTAATTGAAGGCGCGGCGGAAGGTATCGGCTTAGGCGTTAAGTTTTTAAAACACCTTTCCCGTACAGGCTTACTCCTTCATGTCGTTGACGTAGCTCCCTTGGATGACGACCCCGTTTATGCGGTGCGTGCGATTGAAAAAGAATTAGAAAAATACAGTGAAACCCTCGCCGAAAAACCGCGCTGGCTCGTCTTGAATAAACTCGACCTATTAGCCCCAGAAACGCAAGCCGAACATTGTCAAGCCATTATTAAACAACTGAATTGGCAAGCCCCTGTCTTTCAAGTCTCTGCGGTAACAGGACAAGGCTGTCAAGAACTCTGTTATCAAATCATGCAATATTTAGAAGCGGCAAAAGCAGAATATGCCGAAAAGAATCCCGATGCAGAACCAACTCAAGCAATGCCTGTGGATGATGAAAGGGAAGAAAATTCTGTGTTATCACAAGCGGATAATCATGATAATTAACCCAAATTTGGAGAGATTCTAAACGTTAAAACAGAAGCTTGTTATATTTTCAGGCGTAAAATAGCTGAAACTATTTCAATCGGATAACTTATTTTCTTGCTTCTTGTTTTTCATCAGAATTCACCAGATTAAGATTAAAACATTGTCTGAATCAGGATTTTCAGGATTTAAAACCCTTAAACCAAAAATTTAAGGTGAATGACGCTTTTTAATTCTGCTAATTCTGAAAATTCTGTGAATTCTGATTCAGACAAAAGGGTTAAGTTTTTTAATAAATTGCATAACTCAGGTTAATTACTTACCGCACATAAAACAACCGTTACATCATCAGGTAATTGTCCAGAAGGATAACGGACTAACGCGATTAATTGTTGAGCACATTGCATTAATTCACTGGTTTTATTCAGTTGCTTTACAATGGTATCGGTTGCTTTACAATGGTATCGACGGAAAGGTATTTAACTAAACCATCTGATGCAATTAATAAAAAACCTGTTGTTAATTGATGATTAAAAGCTGTTAGTGTTGCATTTCCAGAACCTAATAATGGTTTACGTTGTTGTTGCTGAGTGAGATCATAAACCTCGTTACCATTGATTAACCACGTTGCGGAATCTCCAACACTAGCACCAATTAATTGATTTTTATGTATCTGCAATACAATCGCAGTCGTTTCTCCTGCGGTTTTATCTTGTGCAATTTGTTGGTCTAACCGTTGTAAAAAAATACTGGGATGCTCATTTGTTATTTGTTGTACCGCATCAATAACAAACTGCGCGGCTTGTGCGCCACCACTACATCCACCTGCGCCATCAGCAAGTCCTATTATCAATGTTTCTGCATTGCGTTGAATAACACAAGCCCGATCTTGATTTTCGATATTGCTACTATCCGTTGCAATAGCGTAATACATCATTTCTCCCCCTTCCTTCTTTATCACTACCCAATTTTTGCTCGTTACCAAGCTTCACTGGGTAATGCCGACTCGCCAAGCTCTGCTTGGCTTGTACTTGAATGTTTCAATCTTAAGTCTGCTTGTATTCGGCAAGCGACGCTTGGTAACGAGCAAAAACAGAGACCTGCTAGGTTTTCAAAACCTAGCAGGTCTTTTTTGTCTGAATCAGAATTTTCAAAATTAACAGGATTTAAACCCCTTAAACCAAGAAATTAATGCGAATCACGCTTTTTAATTCTGCTAATTCTGAAAATTCTGTGAATTCTGATTCAGACAAGCTGTTGTCTTTTTTAAAAGAAACTTGCTGAATTCAGGTTATTTGCGATTAATTACAATATCATTGCCCGCTTGTTGAATAATCACATTGCCTGTCACTGAACCTACCGAGATATTGCCAAATTGTGTTTTTCTCTCACTGCCCGCTGTTTGCCCACCGCATGCAACTAATTCAGCTTTGACTTCTTCAATTTGTTTACCTAACGCGAATTTATGCGCGGGGCTGGTTTCTAACACCCATGCTTTTTCCAAATCATGTAATTTTTCTTGTAATAAGGTAGTAATTTCATCCATTTTAAAAACCTCTGTTTATGATGTGGTTTAGTACGCAAAAATAGCGTATATCTGAACTTCTTTTATAAACAAACCTATTTTTTTATTATGCAATATCTTCCATTTTTCCGCTGTTATTTAATACTTTGCCTCTATTTTCTCTCTGTCACAATCCACGCGGAACCGCTCAATATTCCTGTTGTTGAAACAATGGTCGAACAAGCCCAATTTCCGCGACAAATCGAGGATGAACAGGGAAAAATCGTTCAGATTCCGCGTTATCCGCAACGGATTGTGTCCCAAACATTGGCAACGGATGAAATTTTGTTAGCCTTGACAATACCGAGTCGTTTAATCGCATTAAGTGGGTTAGCACAAGACCCGCGTTATAGCCTTATCAGTGAAACCGCACAACAAATGCTTGTCCCATTAGCGGGAAATGCGGAACAGATTTTGAGTTTACAGCCTGATTTAGTTTTTATTGCCAGTTATAACCGTGCGGAAATGGTGGCGTTGTTAGAAACAAGTCATATTCCGTTAATTCGCTTTAGCCGTTTTGATAGTATTGAGGATATTCAGCAACATATTCGTGTCATTGGCATGGCAATTGGGGCAGACGTACAAGCAACAACGTTAATTGCAGAGATGAATCAACGGTTAAATGCCGTTAAATCGCGGATTCCAGCAGGGAAACCATTACGGGTTTTATCTTATGACTTGGAAGGTTACTCAGCAGGAAAAGGCACTACCTTTGATAATATGCTTCAGTATGTGAATGCGATTAATGTATTAACAGAACAGGGTATTCAAGGACATACGAAAATTAGTATTGAAAATTTAGCCCTGTGGCAACCTGACGTTATTATCAGTGGGACAAGTGCCGATAAGATTGAGCAGACGCGCCAGCAGTTGCAGGACAATATATTGATTGCACAAACAAAAGCGGGACAGTCAGGGCAGATTATTGTATTAGATAATCGTTATTTACTCTCTGTTTCTCATCATATCGTCACAGGGGTTGAACAGCTTGCACAAGCGTTATATCCCGCAGTACATGAATAATTGTTTAACTTGGTTTTCTGTGAAATAGCCCAATTAATCCACCGCATTCATGACAGCCATAAGGAGCGGAAAATGCAGTTTCGCCATTTACTATCTTTTTTACCCGTGGGCTTATTGTGTTTGAATACGCCATTGCTCGCGGCAGATTTAGACCCCCAAGAATTTAAATTAGACAATGGGTTAACCATTATTGTTAAGCCCGACCATCGTTCGCCCATCGTCACCAGTCAAATTTGGTATAAAGTCGGGGCAAGTTATGAACCTGCTGGATTAACGGGCGTTTCGCATTTTTTAGAGCATTTATTGTTTAAAGGCACTGCAAAGCATCCTACGGGTGAGTTTTCCCGCATCATGTCGGAAAATGGCGCATCACAAAATGCGTTTACCAGTACAGACTTTACCGCATTTTTTCAAACCTTAGAAAAAAGCCGTTTAGCGATTAGCTTTGAGTTAGAAGCCGATAGAATGCGCAATTTGTTATTTGATGCGACAGAGTTAGAGAAAGAAAAACAGGTTGTGATGGAAGAACGGCGTAATCGTACAGATGATGAGCCAAATAGTTTATTGTTGGAGCATTTCCGTACTGTTGCCTATACCAATAGTCCTTATCAAAATCCTGTTGTGGGTTGGATGAGTGATATTGAGAATTATCAAGTAGCGGATGTAAAAGCATGGTATCAGCGGTGGTACGCACCAAATAATGCAACGTTGGTTGTTGCGGGTGATGTAGAACCACAAGCAGTATTTACTTTAGTAAAACAATATTTTGCCGATTTAAAGCCGAGTGAGATTGTGCCACCGCCTGTGCGTCCAGAAGTGGAACAGTTAGGCGAGCGACGGATTGTCGTTAAACGTCCTGCAAAATTGCCTGTAATTGTCATGGGGTATAAAGTCCCTTCGTTAAAAACGATTGCACCTGAACAGGTTACGGATGTTTATGCCTTAGAAGTATTAGCATATATCTTAAGTGGGGGCGATAGTTCGCGCTTAACACGGGAATTAGTTCGTGGTCAGGAAATTGCGAGCAGTGCGGGGGCTGGTTATGAATTGTTGAACCGTTTAGAAGGTTTATTTACTTTTAGCGGTGTACCAACACAGCAACATAATTTAAGTGAGTTAGAAACCGCTTTCCGTCAACAAGTGAAGCAAGTACAAACAACATTAGTCAGTCCTGAAGAGTTGACGCGAGTTAAGAATTTGTTAGTAGCGAGTACAGTCTATGAACAAGATTCAGTTTTTTATCAAGCCATGAAGTTGGGTACGTGGGCAACGGTGGGCTTAGATTGGCGGTTATCGGCGGATTATACCAAGAACCTCAAAGCCGTTACGGCAGAGCAAATTCAAGCAGTGGCAAAAAAATATCTGGTGGATGAGCATTTAACCGTTGGACTATTAGAGCCTTTGCCAATTGAAAGCGATGCGTCACCCGCAGGCGCATTACCCGCTACCGCCACACAAGGAGTGATGCAATGAGAAAATTACAGGGCTTGATATTTAGCTTCATGTTGTTCTGTGTGCCTGTTTGGGCAATGAATGACATTCAACACTGGACAACCAGCAACGGCGCACGGGTTTATTTTGTGCCTGCGCCTGAATTACCCATTATTGATATGGTTGTCGTTTTTAATGCGGGCAGTGTGCACGATGGGGAAAAAGACGGATTAGCCTTATTAACCAATGGCTTGTTAAATGAAGGGGCGGGCGGTTTATCTGCCAATGAGATTGCAGAGCGATTTGATAATGTTGGGGCAAATTTTGGCAATGATTTAGATGCAGAAATGTCGCAATTGTCATTACGCAGTTTAACGGAATCTAGCCAATTAGAACCTGCATTAGCCTTATTCGCTAACGTGTTGGCAAACCCTGATTTCCCAGCCCAAGCGGTTGAACGGGTAAGACAACAAATTTTATTAGGGATAGAAAGCGAGGAGCAATCCCCCAGTGAAATCGCAGCCCGCGCTTTTCAAAAAGCGACTTTTGCCAATCATCCGTATGCAAATCCTTTAAAAGGCACAATGGAAAGCGTTAAGGCGTTAACGATTGAAGATATTAAAGCTTTTTATCAACGTTATTATGTCGCTAGTAATGCAGTGATTGCCTTAGTGGGTGCAATAGACCGTGCACAAGCGGAACAACTTGCTGAATCTGTTGTAAAACAACTGCCAAAAGGAGAAGCCGCCCCCGCGTTGCCCCCAGTCACGGATTTAACTGAGGCGAAAACATTGCATATTCCCTATCCATCCTCACAAACGCATGTTTTAGTGGGTCAACCCAGCCATTCACGCCATGACCCTGATTATTTTGCGTTATATGTAGGCAATCACATTTTAGGTGGTAATGGTTTAGTGTCGCGGGTATCGCAAGAAGTGCGGGAAAAACGCGGTTTAGCCTATAGTGCCTATAGCTATTTCTTGCCCTTAGAAGAACGGGGCGCGTTTATAGCGGGTTTACAAACACGTAACGATAAAGCCGATGAGGCTTTAACTGTCTTACGCACCACGTTAAAAACCTTTATTCAAGAAGGGGTAAGCCCTGAAGAGTTAGAAGCGGCGAAGAAAAATATTACAGGTGGTTTCCCATTGCGGATTGGAAGTAATGCAAAAATTGTCAATTACTTAGCAACAATTGGCTTTTATCAATTGCCTTTAGACCATTTACAAAAGTTTAATGCACGAGTAGAAGCTGTGACGGTTGAAGGAATTCGTAAAGCATTTCAAAGCCATTTACAAGCGGATAAACAAGTGATTATCACCGTTGGCGGTGGAAAATAGCCATTTCTTTGGCACACATCGCCATAGACCTGCTAGGTTTTGAAAATCTAGCAGGTCTTTTTTTGTCTGAATCAGGATTTTCAGGATTAACAGAATTTAAAACCCTTAACCCAAAAATTTAAGGTGAATCACGCTTTTTAATTCTGCTAATTCTGAAAATTCTGTGAATTCTGATTCAGACAAGCTGTTGTCTTTTTTAAAAGAAATTCGCAGAACTCAGACTACTTAACCTGAACTTGAGTTCGGCGAGTTTTATAAAATAAAACAGAGACCTGCTAGGTTTTGAAAACCTAGCAGGTCTTTTTTTGTCTGAATCAGGATTAACAGAATTTAAAACTCTTAACCCAAAAATTTAAGGTGAATCATGCTTTTTAATTCTGAAAATTCTGTGAATTCTGATTCAGACAAGCTGTTGTCTTTTTTAAAAGAAGCTCGCCGAACTCAGACTACTTACAACGTTGCACAAAACTTCTGATATTCATCTAAAACTTGTGGAGAACACGCCCCGCATTGTTTATTACTGGGCACTGCAAATGCCATTTTGCGCGGGTTTGGCAACTCCAACTTATTCATTAAAGCAATAAAATCTTGTTTGCTCCGCTGTTGTCCTAAACGCGGATTACGTCGCTTTTCCTGTCCGATACTGCTGACAAAACGCCCATCATAATCATGTGCAGGATACACAAGCGTTTCATCAGGCAAGCTAAAAAACTTCTGATGAATACTGTCATATAATTGCGCGGGGTCTCCACCTTGGAAATCAGTACGCCCACAGCCATCAATCAATAAAGCATCGCCTGTAAACAATAATGTCTGAATGTCTCCCGCAACAAGATAAGCATAATGCGTAGGCGTATGACCGGGGGTGTGTAACGGCTGAATACGAATATCCCCCATTTCTAATGGTGTTCCCTCTGTGATGGCAATATCGGCACAACTTAATTGGTCTAACGCGGCGACGGCAATCAACGAACCTGTTAGCTGACGCAATTGATACCCACCGCTTAAATGGTCTGCATGAATATGTGTTTCTAACGTATAACGTAGCGTTAAACCCAATTGCTGTAAAACGCTGATGTCACGTTCAACCGTTTCTAAGACTGGGTCAATTAATATCGCTGTTTTAGTCCGTGAACATCCTAACAAATAGGTATAAGTCGCAGAAATAGGCTCGAACAGTTGACGAAAAATCATGATAACACCTCCTGTATATCACTCGTCCGCCCGCGTTTAATCAATAAAAACACACCCTAACGCCTTATCGTGACAAGCAATATCAGTAATTATTAATATACTGATGAATATGACGGCAAACTAACAGGAGATCAAGTTTAAAAGTTAAATGAATCTTGGACTATAATGAATTGTTTTGTATATATTCTTTTTTGTAAGGGTAATTAAGCGGAAAATTGCAGGATACTTATTTTCTTCTATCAAGAATAACGAAATATTAAAAATTAATAATATTTATAAGTAGATGAAATAAAGATTTTATAAGTAACCACTTTTTAAAATAACGCAATAACTCAAAAACGGCACAAGGATTGCGTCTAGCATGATAGAACCTTGTTATAAAGCACGTTGATCGCTAGTTCTACAATAATAATTAAATACTATTTTGTATTGAGTAGGTTACCACATTGCTATTTTTAAAGAGATAATGACCGTGTCAACACGCAAAACCTTACAAGAAACCTTACTTGCCTTGCGTGAAGAGTATGCAAGACAACTCCCGCAAACTATCGCTGATTTAGTCAAATCAGAGGAAATTATTAAAAAACAGTGGAACAAGGAAGATTTACGCCAATTTCAACAAAAAGTTCATCGAGTCGCAGGTAATGCAGGCAGTTTTGGTTTTTTGAGCTTAAGCCAAACGGCTCGCGTGTTAGATACTTTTTTAGTAGAAATTTTAGAACGTAACACCCCTGCTGAACCTTACGAATTGATAGAAATTAATCAGCGTTTAGGACATATCCAACAAGCCGCTTTAAGTCCTGACGAACCTGTTACCGCTACACCTGCCTCAAAGACTAAAAGCCATCCTATCCCTGAAAAACAAGAATCAACGATTTATCTCGTTGATGATGATTTACAACTCACCGCATATCTTGCCGAATATTTAAAATCCTATGGTTACAACGTACAAGTTTTTCACAATACACGCGGGCTAATTGATTTAGTACAAACCTATCCACCAACCTTGATTATCATGGATGTCATGTTATCTGAAGGCGAATTAGCTGGGCCACAAATCATGGCGGCAATTCAGAAAAATCGTACTGAACCGTTACCCGTGATTTTTATCTCTGCCCGAACTGATATGGCTGCCCGACTTGCTGCGGTTCGTGCTAATGGTGATGCTTATTTTAATAAACCGTTGGATATAGTTGCTATTTTAAATAAAATAAAACAACTAATTGATAAAAAAAGGCAAAAAATCCCCCATCGGATACTGATTATCGACGACACACAACGCTATGGGGAACGCTACTCCAAAATTTTATCGCAAGCAGGATTACAAACGGCTGTTTTAAAAGAACCATTACGCCTTATCGATGCCTTAGATAAATATCCTCCCTCTCTTATCCTGATTAATACCCAACTGCAAAGTATTAATGCAATTGAATTAGCGGTCGTATTACGCCATCAAGAAAAATATAAACGCCTACCGCTCATTTTCTTTGCCCAACAATTTGACCAAACCTTACGCCGTGCAGCGGTTAAAGGGATTGCCGATGACTTTTTAAGCGACACCATCGAAGCCGATGCCCTCGTTGCAACGGTTGTAAACCGTTTAAAACATACCGAACACCAACCCAAAACCGATTATTTACATCAAGATGTCACAACAGGTTTATATAACCGTCAATACCTACTTTCCCAACTAGAATGGATGAAAGTTACAGCGGCTGATAATCCATTGATTGCACTATATATCAGTATTGATAGCTATAGCGGTATTAGCAAAATTTTAGGATATCAAGCGGTGGACAGTGCTATGTCTGAAATTGCGCAATTTTTAAAACAACAAGTGAATCAACATGATTTGCTTGCCCGTTTTAGCGAAAGCGTTTTCGTGATTCTTAGCACAGACCGCAGTATTTACGAAGCAAAAGCCTTAGCGAATTCCATTCGAGCTACCATAGAAAACTATGTATTAGAACTCAATCAACAACAACTATTTACCACGTGTAGCATTGGATTGGGGGTTTATGACGAAGAAATATCTGGTGGCGCGCCTATCGCACTGACACAAGCAGAATCGGCTTGCCAACAAGCACAAGAACTCGGCGGAAATCGCATCCAGTTACACGCGAAAGCAGAAAATTTAAAACGCGACCAATATCGACAAACCTATTGGCAAGAAACCATTAAATCCGCATTAGTCAACGATAACTTCTATCTTGTTTTTCAACCGATTGTTGGACTTCATGGAGAAAATCAAAAATTATACGATGTCCTTTTACGCTTACACAGCGATGACCATCCAGAAGGCATTAAAGCCCATGAATTTTTACCCATTGCTGAAAAGTACGGACTTATCGAGGAGATTGACCGCTGGGTCATTAAACAAGCGATTATGAATTTAATGCAGCGTTATTTTGAACGGGAATCCATCCGCTTATTTGTCCGCTTATCCCCCAACTCGATTAAAAATAGTGCATTACAAGGCTATATTCGCAAATGTCTTGCCGTTAGCGATATTCCTCATCAATCCGTTGTGTTTACTCTTTCTCAACCAACTGTCATTAACCAACTGAAAGAAAGCCAAAACTTTGTTAAAGATGTAAAAGCTTTGGGATGTCAAGTTATCTTGCAAGATTTCAATGGAAAAACCAGTGGCTTTCAACTGGCTAAACTGTTAGAAGTGGACTTTATTAAACTACATCCCGAACTGGTTAAACCGCTTGTAAATAAACCCGATGCTTTAGAAAACATTAAACAGATAACAGATAAACTTCACACACAAAACACACAAGTGATTGTGCCTTTTATTGAAGATGCGACAACATTAAGTTTGTTATGGGAATGTGCTGTTGATTATATTGAAGGTAATTTTATTCAAGCCCCCATAGAGACACTCAACTACGATTTTTCAGGATAAATAAGTATGACCTCTATTCAACACTGGCAACCTGTTGCAGAAATCTATGACATTCCACAACAAGGTATGATTTCTTTTGAGATTTCAGGATTATCCCTACTGTTTAGCCGTCAAGGGCAACAAGTAAGCTGTTTTGCAAATTCATGCACGCATTTAGACAGACCTTTAGATATGGGAAATGTTTGTAACGGTGTCGTGACTTGTCCTTTTCACGGTTACGAATTCGAATTAGAAACAGGACGTTGTTTAAATGCCTCTAGCCCCCCCTTAAAATCTTATCCTGTGCGAATCGTAGAGAATTTTGTACAAGTCTGTTTAGTAGAAGATACAATTGATTAAAAAAGACCTGCTAGGTTTTGAAAACCTAGCAGGTCTTTTTTTGTCTGAATCAGAATTCACAGAATTTTCAGAATTAGCAGAATTAAAAAGCGTGATTCACCTTAACTTCTTGGTTTAAGGGTTTTAAACCCTGATTCAGATAAAAAGATTTTATTTTCAGAATCTCGCCAATCCTTATAAATCCACGCCCGCATAAGAACCATTCACCGATTTATTACATACGGGAAAATCAGGCACAATATCTTGACGAATCATAAATTCTAAGGCTAACCAGTTTAAAAAACTGGGGTCGCGTGGATAAAAACGCTCAACTAAGCCTGCTTTGCCAAATCGAACATAACTGACAATTTCCCCGCGCCAACCTTCTACAATGCCCAAACCTTCCGCATTTTCTAGCGGGGTTTGCCAATGACCAACAATTTTCCCATTTGGTAGCAAATTCAATAACTGATGTAATAAATGTAAACTCACTTGTATTTCTGCTAAACGAATTTGTAAACGGGCTTTTACATCGCCTGTTTGAAAAACTGGCACATCAAGCGTTAATTCATCATAAGGCGCGTAAGGACAATTTCGACGGACATCAAACGTTTGTCCACTTGCCCGCCCAACGTATCCCAAACAACCTAAGCGCGTTGCAATAGCAGGTAATAATACGCCCGTTGTTTCTAAACGGTCTTCAACACCTGTATGACGCTCAAGAATACCCGCTAATACCTCAATTTCTTTTGCAACCACTTGTAACTGCTGTTTGTAATCAGGTATCCAATGCGCCGCTAAATCTTTTTTAACCCCCGCAGGCACGATGCAATCCATCAGAAAGCGATGCCCTAAAGACTCAAAATTTAAACGTTGCCATAATTCACGTAGCCGAGAAAATTGATAAAACGCAAAACTAAAGGCAACATCGTTACAAATCGCGCCAACATCGCCCAAATGATTGGCGACCCGTTCACGTTCACAAAAAATTGCCCGTAAAAATTGAGCGCGTGGTGGTACTTCAATATGCGCCGCTCGCTCCATCGCCATACAAGCTGCCCACGTATGCGCGACCGTGCTATCTCCTGAAACTCTACCCGCTAATTTCGCCAATGATTCAGGCGGGCGACCTTCGGCAATTTTTTCAATGCCTTTATGTACGTAGCCTAAACGAGCTTCTAAATTTAAAATTTTTTCTCCAACCGCTTGGAAACGAAAATGACCTGGTTCAATAATTCCCGCATGAACAGGTCCAACAGGAATTTCATATACGCCTGTGCCTTGGGCTTGAAGGAATGGGTATTCTGTATCTGCGGGAGTTACTTCTGGCGGTGTGCCAAATCGGGAAACTGCTTTGCGTAAGGGATAGGTTTGTGCTTGCCAAGCCTGATGGCGTAGCCAACGTCTTTTATCAGGATGTTCAACAAATTCAATTCCTAATAAATCTTGTAAATGGCGTTCTATTCGATTTGCAGCGGGATAATATGGCGTGATAGACGTTAATTGTGCTTGATGACACTCAATTTCCGTTCGTAATACTAAATAATCGCCCGATTTTTCTACGCAACAATCAACAATAAAAACGCTACCAATCTCATCTTTTGCGGTAGGAACAGTTTCTGTTGCCCATAACGCGCTAAAACGGCAAGCAAATGTTGAAACAATCGCAAAAGTCATCCCCCACTCATTTGCGGGAACGTGCAATAAATGCGCAGGTTGCAAAGTCGTTTTTGAACCGCGACTCACATGTATTGCATTCTCTTCAAAACGGGCAAGTAATTCTGCTAACCAATCAAAACGGTTCATTGTTTTATCCCCAATGATTGACTGTGTTGTTTTAGCTCTTTTTTATGAAGTCAGTTTTTAAAACAACGTATTTATGACTACTACCTTGTACCCTTATTTATGATTATTTAGGTAGCCTACCTCATTTTTACCACACAAGAATATTGTGTAAAACAGGTATCACAAGGGACGAACGTACAAACACTCAATTAAGTTGTTTACACAACGGTTTCTTTTACCATATCGTCATGAAAGTGCGCAACTGGATATGCTCCTTTTTACCACAGCATCCGATATATTTTTACTGACATTACAGGCTGACTAGGTTATAACCTCCATGCTCAATCGTCTGCTTGCACGGCTTATCCGTGTTTATCAACAATATATTTCCCCTTATAAAGGTTTCCGCTGTGCTTATGCGGTAAAACATCAGGATTTATCCTGTTCTGAATATGCCCGTGTGACCCTGTTACAAAGTGGGACAAGACAGAGTTTTAGCCTGATTCAACAACGCTTTCATGACTGTAAATTAGCCGCCGAAGCATTGGAAAAAGAAAGAAAAGCCAAAAAATCCCAGCGTAAACACGCGCAGGAAAAAGACAATAATCGTTGTGACGGAATAGACTGTAACTGTAGTGATTTGCCTGATGTTTCACAATTTGCTTGTAAATCCTGTCATAAACCCGAAATTCCATCTTGTAAATCATGTGATATGCCAGACTTGCATTGTGGGGGGATGGATGTCGCGCATTGTGATGCGTGTTCTTGTTCGTGGTAATGTCTCAGCATCTGCCTATTAAAAACACCATAAAAGGTCTTCACATTTATGATGGATTTATTTTTTAGCTTGATTAATAACCCCATGATACCTTGGGGGTTAGCCTTTAGTATTATCTTATTAGCGGTCGGTATTTGGAGTTTATTCCGTTTTAAACTGGCGCGTTTTGAGTTTCAATTGCGTCAAGCGCAACAGCTTATCGACGCAATTCCGCCCGCTGAATTTATCGCCCATTATGAACAAGTTCATGAGCAACTACAGCAAAATCCTTTACTTGCCCAACAATGGGAAGCTTTTCGTAAAACCTTAATTCTGCCTAAAAAACCCCGCGACCCAATTTTTTACACCCATCGTCCTGATGTCTATTTCAATGAATCAAGCTTAATCGCGCCACGTTTAAACCTGCGTTTATACCAATCCGCGCCGAATATCTTTGTCGGTATTGGTTTATTTTTTACCTTTATTGGTCTTGTCGCGGCGTTATGGTTTGCTAGTCAAGGGGTTGCCGCGCCAGATATTGAGAAAGCACAGCAGGCATTGCGGGATTTATTGCACGCAGCAACGTTTAAATTTATTACCTCTATCGCGGGTTTAATTGCTTCAATTGTCTTTTCATGGCGGGAAAAAGCGCAACTGCACCGTTTACAAGAAAAAATCCATTATTTTTGTGCCAGCTTAGAAAATCACTTAACGTTTATCACCTTAGAACAAATTGATACCACACAAATTGAGGAAAATAGACGACAAACAGAGCAATTAGAACGCTTTAATACCGATTTAGCCGCCTCTATTGCGAATGCATTAGAAGATAAATTTTCAGAAAAATTGGCAAAAGCCATGAAACCGTTATCCGTCGCCATTGATGGATTAGCGGATAGAGTTGGCGGGATGAATCAAAATGCTTTAGAACGAATGGTTGAAACCTTTAGCCAGCATTTGCAAAACGCGGCAGGCGAGGAAATGAAGCAAGTCGCGCAGTCTTTAGAAAAATTAATTCCAACTTTAGACGGCTTTCGCCAGCAATTTGATTCATCGGGTACAGATTTCGGTTCGCGCATGAATGATGCCGCAGTGACTTTGCAACAAGGTTTTAGTCACGCGACAGAGACGCTTTTAGAACGGATGACAACGACGAATGCAGAAATTCAACAAACCGCCACGCAGGAGTTACAACGAGTCAGCGAGCCATTAACAATGCTGATTAGTGCCTTAGCAGGCTTAAAAACAGGAATAGACGAATCTAGTCAACTGTTACGCTCAAAAGCGCAAGATGCCAGTAGTGCGTTAGGCATTGCAGGGGAAAAGGTCGAGATGCGTTTATCCAGTGCCTCCCAACAAGTAGCGATGCAATTGACCGAGGCAGCGGATAAATTTGGTCTGGTGAAAACGGATATTGCCGAGATTAGTGCGCAAACATTAGAAAATTTACGTAGTGCGTTAAAGCAGTTAAATACGATTCAGACCAATTTAGCGGAAACAGGCGAGCAATTAAGCCTTGTCGGTAAACCGCTACACGATACGGTCGACACGCTAAAATTGACCTTAGAACAGGTGAATGGTTTAAACAGTGCCGTAGAAACCAGCGCGACCACATTGCAAGGCGTGAGCCTGAGTGCTAGCGACACTTTGAATAATACGAGTAAAGCAGTTGAGCAGGTTTGGAAAAAATATCAAAGTCATTTTGAAAAAGTTGACGAAGATGTCGCAAAAGTGTTCCAAGAATTGAGTAAAGGATTGGATAATTACCGCCAACAAGTAGAAAGTTTTACGCAAAAGTTAGACGAAAGTTTAAATAGTGCGGTGAAATCATTAAGCAGTGTGATTATCGAATTATTAGAAAGTATTGAAGAATTATCAGGAAAAAAACGCGGTTGATGATGATACAGCGAAATAGTGGATTTTATACGCGAATTACTTTGTATTCTGAGTCGCTGCATATCCAAGCTGTTTCTTAGCCGTTATAATGCGCTTATTTTGCATAAATCACCCGTTAAAACAGCTAGCAAAACCGTCGGAAAAGGGAAAAAGTCGTGGCATCACCAAGCACTTTTCAAGATTTAATTCTGAAACTACAAGAATATTGGGCAAAACAAGGTTGTGTGATTCAACAACCTTATGATATGGAAGTCGGCGCGGGTACATTTCACCCTGCGACCTTCTTACGGGCTATCGGACCTGAGCCTTGGAGTGCGGCGTATGTGCAACCGTCTCGCCGTCCCGCTGATGGGCGTTATGGCGAAAACCCTAACCGCTTACAACATTATTATCAGTATCAAGTAGTTATTAAGCCATCACCGCTGAATATTCAAGAATTATATTTAGACTCTTTGCGCATGTTAGGCATAGACCCCTTAGTGCATGATATTCGGTTCGTCGAAGATAACTGGGAATCACCGACCTTAGGCGCGTGGGGCTTGGGGTGGGAAGTGTGGTTGAACGGGATGGAAGTGACACAATTCACGTATTTCCAACAAGTTGGCGGGTTAGAGTGTAAACCTGTGACGGGCGAAATTACTTATGGTTTAGAACGCATTGCCATGTATTTGCAAGGGGTTGATAGCGTTTATGATTTAGTCTGGGCAGATGGACCTTTAGGGCGGGTGACTTATGGCGATGTGTTCCATCAAAATGAGGTGGAAATGTCCACGTATAATTTTGAACACGCGCCTATTGCCGATTTATTTAGAAATTTTGATTTGTACGAGCGCGAAAGCACGAAATTAATCGAGTTAGGTTTACCTTTGCCCGCGTATGAAATGGCATTAAAAGCCTCACATACCTTTAATTTATTAGATGCCCGTAAAGCGATTTCTGTAACGGAACGACAACGCTTTATTTTACGGGTGCGCACCCTCGCCCGTGCCGTTGCGCAAGCCTATTATGACAGTCGTGAAAAATTAGGCTTCCCGATGTGTCAAAACAAGGCGACAGCATAGTTAATCTATTGGTCAATTATCGCGTATTTCGTCGGGTGCGTTCGCAATTGCGTTATGTACCGTTTCACTATTCAGCTACGTCATTCATGGAATTAGTGCAATGTCTGCCACTCAGGATTTATTAATCGAAATCGGGACGGAAGAGTTACCCCCGAAGCATCTTAAAACCTTATCAGAAGCCTTTTTATCGGGCATTTGTGAAGGCTTAGAAAATCAGCATATTCAATATAATATTGCCAATCCTTACGCCACCCCGCGCCGTTTAGCCGTTTTAGTTAAAGGCGTTGCCGTACAACAGCCTGATATTCCCGTTGAAAAACGCGGGCCCGCATTAGCCGCTGCGTATGATAAAGAAGGCAAACCCAGTAAAGCTGCTGAAGGTTTTGCGCGTTCCTGTGGGGTGGCGGTTGCTGATTTAGAAAAGTTAGAAACGGATAAAGGCGCGTGGTTAGTGTTTCGTACCTTGCAAAAAGGACAGGCGACAGTCGAATTATTAAACAATATTATTAACAATGCCTTAGATGCATTACCGATTGCAAAACGGATGCGTTGGGGCAGTTCTGATTTTGCCTTTGTGCGCCCTATTCATTGGGTGTTAATCCTTTTTGGTCAGCAAGTGATTGAAACTGAAATTTTAGGGGTTAAGAGTGGCAACACGACACGCGGTCATCGTTTCCACCATCCGCAACCGATTGTTATTCCTAACGCGGATGATTATGCGAAATTGTTAGAGTCTGAAGGTTTTGTGATTCCTATTTTTTCCATTCGTCAACAACGAGTTAAGATTTTAGTTGAGGAAGCGGCGGAAATCTTAGGCGGGACAGCGGTGATAGACCCTGCTTTATTAGACGAAGTGACCAGTATTGTTGAAAACCCGTTTCCGATTACGGGCGAGTTTGAAAAAGAATTTCTTGCCGTTCCACCTGAGGCATTAATCGCAACGATTAAGGGTAATCAAAAATATTTCCATGTTGTCGATGCACAAGAGAAATTAATGCCTTTTTTCATTACCTTAAGTAATGTTCACAGCACGCAACCTGAATTGATTAAAGCGGGTAATGAAAAGGTGATTCGTCCGCGTTTAAGCGATGCGATGTTTTTCTGGAAACAGGATAAAGCCAAGCCATTAGCCGAGCGTCAGGAACAGTTAAAAACGGTTATTTTCCAAGATAAATTAGGCAGTTTATTGGATAAGTCGCAACGGGTTGCCGTGACAGCGGGAATGATTGCGCAAAAGTTGGGCGCAAATCCGCAACAAGCACAGCGGGCTGCGTTGCTCAGTAAATGTGATTTAATGACGAATATGGTCAATGAATTCCCAGAGTTACAGGGCATTATGGGCGATTATTACGCCCGTCACGATGGCGAGGCGGAAGCCGTTGCGGTTGCCTTGCGTGAGCAATATATGCCCCGTTTTTGGGGCGATACCTTACCGCAAACGCCTATCGGGCAAGCGGTGGCGATTGCGGATAAATTAGATACCTTAGTCGGTATTTTTGGTATCGGACAAAGTCCGACAGGGGATAAAGACCCGTTTGGATTACGTCGTGCGACTTTGGGGATTTTGCGCATTGTGATTGAATGTGCGTTACCGCTGAATATTCGCACCTTATTGCGGGAAGCTGAGAAAGCTTATCCGACAACGCTATTAACACAGAATACCAGTGAACAAGTATTCGAGTTTATGTTAGAGCGTTTACGCGGTTACTATCAGGAACAAGGAATTAACAGCGATAGCATTGAGGCGGTTTTAAGTTGTCAACCTGAATCGCCTTTAGATGCGGATAGACGCATTCGTGCCGTTGCCAGTTTTCAACAATTGCCTGCTGCGGAAAGTTTAGCCGCTGCGAACAAGCGAATTCATAATATTTTGAAAAAGACAGAGGAGTCTTTCCCTGATCATCCTGTCTTTACCCACTTTACCGAAGAGGCGGAGCGGGTGTTATATAATCAACTAAATCATACTGCTGAAGCGATTAACCCTTTATTAGCACAAGGGGATTATCAAGCCAGTTTGCAACAACTCGCACAGCTACGCGATGCCGTCGACAGCTTTTTTGATAAAGTGATGGTGATGGTTGACGATGAGAAAGCTCGTCGTAATCGTTTAGCCTTATTACAAACTTTACGGGGATTATTCTTAAAAATCGCCGACATTTCTCGTTTACAGGGATAAGCTTGTATAAAAGGGGGCAAGGTTTATTGTCCCTTTTTTATCACCTATATGACCCTTTTTCTTTTAGCAAATAAGTCTTTAACCCCATGAAATTAGTCATTTTAGACCGCGACGGGGTCATTAACTTCGATTCCAATGAGTACATTAAATCGCCCGATGAATGGCACGCAATACCCAATAGTTTGGAAGCCATTGCACGCTTAAATCAAGCAGGTTATCGCGTGGTTGTGATTACCAATCAATCAGGCGTTGCGCGTGGTTTATTTACTTTGGAAGACTTAAACGCGATCCATAACAAAATGTATCAGCAATTGAGTGAAGTGGGTGGCAATGTAGAGGCGGTTTTTTTCTGTCCGCATAGTACACAAGATAATTGTCAATGTCGTAAACCACGTGCGGGATTATTCCATAACTTAGCGGAGCGTTTAGGGATTTCTTTAACGGGTGTGCCTGCAATCGGGGATTCATTGCGCGATTTACAAGCTGCGATTGCGTGCGGTGCAAAGCCGATTTTAGTGTTGACAGGCAAAGGCGAAAAAACCTTACAAGAATTAGATGGATTTGGCGATGTCGCTGTATATGACAATCTCGCCAGTGTTGTGGATGACCTCTTGAGTGAAAAACATGCAGAATAATAATTCAACCCCTTCAATTCCCGTTTTATATGCGCGGGCATTGGCTTTTTATTTAGGTATTGTCATGGCATTGTTGGTTTTTATGCCTTTATCGTTACCGTTGGCATTGGTGCGTTATCCTTTGCGTTATCACATTATGACGCGCTTCGCCCATTTCTTTTTATGGTGGCTAGAAAAAACTTGCCAACTGACTTATGAAGTGCAGGGCTTGGAAAATATTCCGAAAGATAAACCTGTGATTGTGTTAAGCAAGCATCAATCTGCTTGGGAAACCATTGCTTATGCGAAGATTTTGCCGTTTATGCAAGTGTGGGTATTAAAGAAAGAGTTGTTATGGATTCCTTTGTTTGGCTGGGGTTTAGCAACCATGCGTCCGATTGCGATTGAGCGGAGCAATGTCCGCCGTTCTTTAGAGCAAATTATAGAGCAAGGGCGGAAACGCTTAGTCAGTGGCATTTCAGTGATTATTTTCCCCGAAGGCACACGGGTTGCACCAACGGAACGCGGACGTTATACCGTCAGTGGGGCGTTATTAGCGGAAAAAAGCGGTTTTCCAGTATTACCCATTGCGCATAATGCAGGGGTTTATTGGCAACGGCAGGGCTTTTTAAAATACCCTGGTAAGATTCAAGTGCATATCGGTACACTGATTAAAACCGAAGGTAAAACCGCTAAAGTGATTAATACGCAGGCTGAGGAATGGATTGAAAACGAAATGCCAAAATTAGTCACTACTTTGCCAACAGAAACGAATTAATCATCATTTTTAGTGCGTTAAGTGCTTATTGTTTATAAGTTGATTTAAACAAGTTCTTTATGTCACAATAAAAATTAACATTTTTTCTTACAATGGGTTGAATAGTTTTATTGTCCATCTTGTCTTGCAAGGCAATGTTAATTAGTTGTTAGGGGCGAAAAACTGTTTAAATCCTTTATCTTCTTCAACGTGCGTTTACTGGCTGTAATACTTTCTCACAAACAGCTTGGAGTTTAGCTCACAATGTATAGAACTCTAACTTTTGCAAAGCGATGGACAGTTTTAGGCTTAGCAATTACCGCGCTTATCAGTGGCTGTTCAACGGTTGAAACGACTGAACCAACGCCGACAGATGATGGGTATCAAAGCGGATATCCGACTGATTATCCAACTGATATTTCTTTACCTGATAGCAGTGGCACACCCACTGCGGGCGGACAATATTACACTGTCGTCGCGGGCGATACGCTCTATAGTATTGCGCGTCGTTACGGTACGGATTGGCGGGCGATTGCCACTGACAACGGCATCGTTCCTCCTTACGCGCTATCAGTGGGACAACAATTAATCGTCAGTGGTAGCAGTGGCGGTTACACAGGCGCAGTGACTGCGCCCGTCACAAGTTCACCTATACCACAACCAACCCCAACCCCTAGTTATAGCTATCCCAGCACTAGCACAAATTATCCAAGTACTTCAACGACAACCAGTGGCGGAAATGTTCATATTGTGCAACGGGGTGAAAGCCTTTATGGCATCGCCCGCATGTATAACGTAGATTTTCGTAATCTTGCGGCTTGGAATAACATCCCTGAACCTTACACCATTTCTGTTGGTCAACAACTGATTTTATATCCCTCAGGCACAACAGGCAGTACAACTGCGGCAGTTCCTGTGAGTAGTAGTCAAGGCTATGCATCTTCTCAAGGCACACATACCGTACAAGCTGGGGAAACTTTATATAGTATTTCCAAACGTTATGGTTATTCCGTGCAACAAATGGCGAGTTTAAATAATATCGCCCCGCCCTACACCTTATCTGTTGGGCAAGTTCTTGTTGTGGGGAGTGCAGGTAATAGCAGTGCCGTTGCACAAGCCAGTTACCGCGCAACAACCAGTCGTACAACAGCCAGCAGTAGCGACCAATATCATACGGTTGCACAAGGCGATACTTTATACAATATCGCCCGCCGTTATGGCTTCACACCCGCAGATATTGCCAGCTGGAATAATATCGCGCCACCCTATTCGATTATATTGGGACAACGCCTGTTAGTATCGCCACCAAGTGCAAGCAGTTACGGGGCAAATGTTTCTAATAGCAATAGCAGTGCGAGCACCTTAAAAACCCAAAGCGTTACCCGTCCAAGCACAACGACAACGAACACAGTAAAAAGCAACACAGCAACCAGTACAGACGCGAATACGAGCCGCAGTTATACCCAACCTTATAATTATCACATGGTTGGACAAGGTGAAACCTTAGGCAGTATTGCAGAACGCTATGGCTTAACGACGCAAGAACTCGCCTTATGGAATGGTATCGGTAGCCCTTACACGGTTTACCCTGGGCAACGCTTGCTTGTTATTCCCCCTAATTAATAACGCATCTATCCTGAACAGACTTGTTTAACACTTAAACAAGTCTGTTTTCCGCCATCCAACCTAAGAAGCTGTACGCCATGTTTTCCGCTCGTCACCTCGTTATCTCCATCTGTGTTTTACTAACCCCTGCTTGTGGTAACAGTTTATTTTTATCCCGTCATGTCGATAAACCCACCCTGACAGGCACGAGTAATGACTTGAGCAGTCAGGCAACAGCGTCTATTACCTATACGGTTAAAAAAGGCGATACCCTCTCAGGCATTGCCCGCCAATACAACACCACCGCTAATGCCATTGCCAGTTACAATGGTTTTGCTATCTCTAAAGCCTTAAGTATTGGTCAAATTCTACGAATTCCTGTTAAAACCAGCACAACAACATCAACAACTCCACAACCCAGCCCTCCCAGTAAAACCACCACCGCTCCTGTTGTTGCCTCCCCCGCTCCCTCAACCGCAACGCCTAGTTATTCAGCCCCCAGCCCCTCAACAAGCACGCGCCAACCCATGCGCCAACTTTATCAAGGCTATCAACAAGAAGCACAGGCAACCGTCAGCCCCTCGAATACAGGTAGTTGTTATCCTCCCGTTAAATGGCAATGGCCAACAGCGGGACGTATTTCTGCCAGTGTGTCACCAGAAGGACGACGCGGAATTAAAATTGCGAGTCAACGAGGGCAAGCTGTGCGAGCAGCAGCAGCAGGCACGGTGGTTTATAGTGGAACAGGAACAAATGGTTATCGTAACCTTATCATCCTACAACACAACACCGCTTACTACAGCGTCTATGCTGATAACCAACGCCTATTAGTACGAGAAGGCACACAAGTTGCGTCAGGACAATCGATTGCAGAAATGGGCACAGATAGCAATGGCGTTGCAGCACTACATTTTGAAATCAGATGTCGTACAAAAGCAGTTGATCCTTTGCTATACCTGCCCCCATTATAGTGTCAAACAAACACATCAGTTGCTGGTGAGGCAGATATGGATGACGACCCAATTGTACTAGAGGACGATACGGACATCCTTGAGGGTGACGACATACTCGATGTTGATAACCCCATCACGGAAGAGAACGAGCAAGAAGTTGCAGTACCGATGCACGACATTATTGATGGTGATCGGGATGCAACACGGATTTATTTAAACGAGATTGGCTTCTCTGCACTACTAACCCCGCAGCAAGAAGTTGACTATGCCCGTCGCGCTCAAAAAGGCGATATGGATGCACGAAGAATGATGATAGTGGCAAATTTACGGCTCGTCGTAAAAATTGCCCGTCGTTATATGAATCGGGGTTTAGCATTACTAGACTTAATCGAAGAAGGCAATTTAGGGCTGATTCGTGCCGTTGAAAAATTTGACCCTGAACGGGGCTTTCGTTTTTCAACCTATGCGACATGGTGGATTAAACAAACCATAGACCGTGCCTTAATGAATCAAACACGGACAATTCGCTTACCCATTCACGTGGTAAAAGAATTAAATATCTATCTACGTGCCGCCCGACAACTGTCGCAAAAGCTAGATCGAGAACCAACGCCCGAAGATGTTGCGCACGAGCTAGACCGCCCATTAGAAGATGTTAAACGCATGTTAGGGCTTAATGAACGGATAACGTCTGTTGATACGCCCCGCGCGAATGACTCAGAAAAGTCCCTATTAGACACGATTCCCGACGAGCAAAACCCCGACCCATCCGTCTTATTACAAGATGCGGACATGTTAAAACACATTGAATTGTGGCTTTCTCAACTCAATGAAAAACAAAGACGGGTTGTTGAGCGTCGATTTGGTTTAGATGGTGACGAAGTTGCGACACTGGAACAAGTCGGTCTAGAAATCGGCATAACCCGTGAAAGAGTCCGACAAATACAGCTAGAAGCCTTAAAACGCTTACGCGAAATCTTAGAAAAAGAAGGTTTTTCAGGTGAAGCGTTGTTTAAATGACAACTGTTGTCGAGGATTTAAGCAGGCAAAATTGATAGAAGTCTATTAATCACACTCAAATGACTCAAAAACAGTACTTATAAACAGAAAACCCCTTGTGCCGTTTTTTACACAAGGGGTTTTTTTATGCTCAAGATAACCTGATTTCAAGATAAATACTACATAAACAACATACTACACATTTAACAACTCACGATAAATATCATTATAAAAAAAATGGCACTCAAATTGCTCTATAGAAAACAGCTACACGGCGGATTGCTCCTACCCAGTCTTCGTGTAGTTAGGTAGTGTGGGTACTGGTCACACCTACACTACCGCATTAATTTCTCAAATCGACATCCTGTCAAAACTGATGCACTTTTATAAAAAAGTGTAAACTTGCTGATTGAATCCTAACTATCCCATTAAGATAAATAAGAATCAGCGGGTTAAAAATTACATCATCGCACTTAATAAATTCTTTTTCAGCTTCTTCATCGCATTATTCTCAATTTGACGAATCCGCTCAGCAGACACATTATACTGCTCTGCTAACTCTTGCAAGGTCGCTTTCTCATCCCCTAACCAACGTTTTTGCAAAATATCTTGGCTACGAGAATCTAATTGATTTAACGCCTGCTTTAACTGCCCATTACCATGCGCATCCCACTCGGCTTGCTCGATCATCGTTGCAGGATCATAACGCACATCTTCCAAATAAGACGCGGGAGCTAACATTTCGTTTTCTTCATCCGCATCATTCGGCGCGTCAAAAGCCATATCGTGCATGGTTAAGCGTGTTTCCATTTCCAGCACATCCTTAGTGCTCACGCCTAAATCCTTAGCGACAGACTCCACTTCAGCATTGGTTAACCACCCTAAATGCTTTTTCGCGCTACGTAAGTTAAAAAACAATTTCCGTTGTGATTTCGTCGTTGCGACCTTCACAATTCGCCAGTTACGTAAAATATACTCATGAATTTCCGCACGAATCCAATGCACAGCAAATGAAACCAAGCGTACCCCAACATTCGGATCAAAACGTTTCACCGCCTTCATTAACCCAATATTCCCTTCTTGAATCAGGTCAGCTTGAGGTAAACCATACCCACGATAACTGTGGGCGATGTGCATGACAAAACGTAAATGAGACATCACTAAAACACGGGCGGCTTCAAGGTCTTCACCCGTCCGCAAACGTTCTGCTAATGCGCGTTCTTCATCACTACTTAACATGGGAATCGCTCGGATAGCTTGAGCATACCCCTCGATACTTTGACCTGGGACAGCAAGTTGCAAATTGAGCGTTAATGGCTGAGATGTCATCGTAAATCTCCCCTCATAGTGTTTAAGGTATGCTTGGCATTCTGTCCAATTTGCGCGAAAAGTTAAGTAGATTTCTAACGCGCGATACAGATTTAAACTTAGTATAATACTCAGGTATTATTATGTCAAGCAAAAGTAAACTGCTAGTTTAGATTTTGTATAGTTTTGATTTTGCGTCAACTATACGGCTGAATAGGATTATTAAACACTCTGTCTAAGTCTTGTATAAGGTTAAAACCTTAGTCGTTGTCAACGCAACGATTGATAGTAAAAACAAGATAAATGGGTAAGACAGAAGTTTAAGGGTTAGTGAATAGAATAAAGAGAAGGGAACAAAAAATAGACTATGTCCCCTTTATATCAACTTCGCACAGGCTGCAAAGCGTTTGATGATAAACGTGCTGGCTCTCAATCAATGTAGAGATATACTGAAGCATTAAGTGTAATATAACACAGCTTTTTTACTATCAGGATTAATTTTTATTTATAAAAAGTAATTAAAAATCAAGGCATTTTCACTGAAAAATCACGGATAATTTATTGTTTTTTAGCATATTTATATATCGGAATTCTTCTATATTACTCTATTTAACGTAGATTAAAAATTATTTAACCCTTCAGATAAAAAAAGACCTGCTAGGTTTTTAAAACCTAGCAGGTCTCTGTTTTACTTTTAGAAACACGCCGAACTCAGGTTACCTTAAATTAAACAGTAAGCTACTCTGAAATATACAAATTTAAACATTTCGCTAAAGGAAACGCCTTAAAACGCAATTGCACGCTTTCATTGAGAAATTTTAATAACCCTCCAGACATTTCCAAATAAATTTTGCCCGCTAATGCCAATATAATTGCATCAAAATGAAATCTTACGCTTGAGCCGTACTCATGGCGATATGGCAAATAATCAAGTATTTTACTGTCATCTTGGAAACACTCTTGATACTTGCATTTTGCGACATCAAGGTAATACAACGCATTTCTTTCCTGACGCAGTCTATCTAAAATTCGCTGATAGCCTTCAATATAATTAGGGTGTGTATAGTATTGACTATAGAAGGCTTCTAAGAAGGGCAATAATCCCTGTTCTAATTCTGTTGGTTTAATATTCCAACAATATTCTTCTTCCGTTTCTGAAAAATCAAAAAGTGATAAATCTAGGGGTAACTCCTGTTTAAATGTCAATGTTAGTTTTTCTAAATCTAACGGTTTTCGCTTAGGTTTAGCAACATATACCTTTGTAACTAATGATAAACAAATAGATTGCCCCATGAGTATTGCTCCTACTTAATGATTTTCTCGCGCGTAATTAATCGTATATTTGGGAATTTCTACGACTAAATTTTCATCGGCGAGCTTGGCTTGACAGCCGAGTCTGGATTCTGCTTCTAATCCCCATGCTTTATCTAATAAATCTTCTTCTTGCTCAGTCGCTGGGGTTAGAGAATCAAAACCTTCACGGATAATAATGTGGCAGGTGGTACAGGCGCAGGATTTATCGCAGGCATGTTCTAAAGCAACACCGTGATTTAACGCAATATCTAAAACACTTTCTCCAGTATCCGCTTCAATTGTGACACCGTCAGGGCAGAGTTCAGGATGGGGTAAAAAGGTGATTGTCGGCATTTATTTATCTTCCTCCATAAATTCATTCAGTTTGTGTCCCTGCATCGCGCGTTTAATCGCTTGATCCATCCGTCTTGCGGCAAACTCTTGTGTCAGGCTATCTAGTTTTTCAATCGCTTGTTTGATGACGCTGGGTTCTGTGCCTTCTTTAACTTTGAGTAAAGCATCTAGTGCCTGATTAATGCTTAAAAACTCTTGTTGTTTTAACAGGGTTTGTCCATCGGCTTGTAAAGCGGCGCGGAGTGCGTTAATAACGCGGTCGGCTTCGACTTGTTGTTCTCGGAGCGTTCGTTTTTTTGCATCCAAATCGGCGTAGGAAATTGCATCTTTTAACATGCGTTCAATATCGCTATCTTGTAAACCGTAAGAGGGTTTTACGGTGATTTCGCTTTTTATCATGGTGGTTTGTTCTTGAGCGGAAACACTGAGCAAACCATCGGCATCAACTTGGAAAGTAACACGTATCCGCGCTGCACCAGCAACCATTGGCGGAATGCCACGCAGTTCAAAGCGTGCGAGTGAACGGCAATCGCTGACTAAGTCGCGTTCACCTTGTACAACATGTAACGCCATTGCTGTTTGACCGTCTTTAAAGGTGGTGAATTCTTGCGCACGGGCAACGGGTAGCGTGGTATTGCGTGGAATGACTTTTTCAACCAGTCCGCCCATGGTTTCCAAACCTAGTGATAGGGGAATGACATCCAGCAGGAGCATGTCATCATCAGGTTTATTGCCGACAAGAATATCGGCTTGAATAGCAGCACCGATTGCGACAACTTTATCGGGGTCGATATCAACATGGGGTTGGCGTTGGAAAAATTCGGCGACTTTTTCACGAATGCGGGGCATACGGGTAGAACCGCCAACCATGACGACTTCATGAATATCCGCTTGGGTAATGCCTGCATCGCGTAAGGCTCGACGGCAAGGTATCAATGTTTTTTGAATATAGACATCAACGAGGTTGTGGAGGGTGTCGCGGGTTAATGTGCCTGTCCATGTTTGCCCATTGCTTAAGTTAATCGTGAGGTCGACGCTGTTTTGTTCGGTAAGGGCTTCTTTTGCCATTTTCGCGCTATCGAGTAGGTAGCGGATGTGTCCTTGTGAACTGTCATCGGCAATTTGGGCTTGTGTCATTATCCAGCGGGCAATCTCGCGGTCTAAATCGTCGCCCCCAAGTGCGGAATCGCCTGCGGTTGCCATAACTTCAAACACGCCTTTGTGTAGGCGCAGGATAGAGATATCGAAAGTACCACCGCCTAAGTCGTAAATGGCGTGAATGCCTTCGGCTTTTTTGTCTAAACCATAGGCAACAGCGGCGGCGGTGGGTTCGTTGAGTAAACGGAGTAAATGTAAGCCTGCAAGGGTTGCCGCGTCTTTGGTAGCTTGGCGTTGTGCGTCGTCAAAGTAGGCTGGGACGGTAATCACAACGCCACTGAGTTCACCGCCTAGGCTGTCTTCGGCACGTTGTTTTAAGCTGCGGAGGATGTCGGCAGAAATTTGGACGGGGCTTAAGTCGCCATGTGTGGTGTGCAGTAAGGGCATACCTTGCTGTTCGATAAAATCATAAGGGAGTTGTGTGCCTAGGGTTTTGACTTCATTTAGTCCACGCCCCATGAGTCGCTTGACAGAGGCGATGGTATTTAAGGGGTCAGTGCTGGCAAAGGCTAGGGCTTCGTAGCCAACAAGGGCGGGCGCGTCTGTTTTGTAGTGAACGACTGAGGGTAAGAGGTGGCGTTCTTGGGTATCGGGTAATGTTTCGGCAATACCACTGCGCACGGTTGCAATGAGGGAGTTAGTTGTCCCTAAGTCTATGCCTGCCGCAAGTCGGTGTTGATGGGGGGCAGTGGATTGTCCTGGTTCGCTAATTTGCAAGAGTGGCATGTAAACGTCCTTTAATGACTGGTCATGAGCGATTTAGAGCAAGGTTTCTTCTAGTTGTATGGCTTCTTCTTGCAAGCGGTTAAAAAACTGGAGTTGGCGCACACTATTCCGTGCGGCGTGCCAGTCAGCTTTTGTACAGTGTTGGTTGAGTTTATCTAATAGTTGTTGCGTTTGTTGTTGTAGGGTTGCCAGAAATTTGCTGAGGGCGGTGAGCGGGTCTGCTTGGGTTTTAATCTCTGCAAGGGTTTCGCGTAGTTCCATTTGTGCCATGAGAAATTGCCCATCCATAAAGGTATCATTTTCATTATTGAGGGCAATACCTTGTAATTCTAAAAGATATTGTGCGCGATGAATGGGCTGTTTGAGGGTTTGGAACGCGCTATTGATGAGCGTCGCTTTTTCCATAGCTAAACGTCGCTCACGTTCAGGCGCGTCCGCAAATTTGTCAGGATGCACCATTTTTTGTAAATCACGATAGCGTGTTGCGAGTGCGTCATTATCTATCGTGAAACTGGTCGGTAAGCCAAAAAGTTCAAAGTAGTTTGGGTTTGTCATGACTTATACGTTAAAACTTTCGCCACAACCACATTCATCTTTAACATTGGGATTGCTAAATTTAAAGCCTTCATTTAAGCCTTCGCGGACATAGTCTAATTCAGTGCCGTCGATGTAACTCAGGCTTTTGGGGTCGACAATGATTTTAACGCCATTAGATTCGAAAACTTGGTCGTGTTCTTCTAATTGGTCAACAAATTCCATGACATAAGCCATGCCAGAGCATCCACTTGTGCGTACACCTAAACGAAGCCCAATACCTTTACCGCGTTTGTCGATGGATTTTTGCACATGGCTTGCTGCTTTGGGGGTTAGACTGATCATCGTGTTTGATTCTCCTGTATGAATGCATGAATGGATATTGTCGAAATCTATGTTGTCATGAGAGTAAGCACAAGGGGATTGTACATCTTTACACGGGAATTTTTGTTGTTAATAGCTTATAAATAAAATGGTTATTAATCTTATGTGGGGGTATTGTCGCACCTGTTAGCTAATTAGTTTATGATGATTGCTTTCATTTTTTTGATTCATTTGCGATTTAAATGCGATATTCCTTACTCTGTTATTTAGAATCTGATGCCGATGAGCGGATTAGTTGGGTGTTACATGACCGTGCGGGAAAAGTGATTGATAACGCGGAACATGTTTCTTTATCCACTTTACCGCCTGCAACTCATGCCTTAACGTTATTAGTCCCTAGCACGGCATGTGTGTTGACCAGTGCACAAGTGCCAACAACTCAGCGACAACGTTTAATTCAAGCAGTACCATACACATTAGAAGAGCAGTTTGCGACAGATGTAGAGAATTTACATTTTGCGCTAGGTGAGCGTATCGCAGGGGAACAAATTGCAGTCGCAGTGACGACGCAGACAAATATGCAACAGTGGCTAACGCTTTTTAAGAATCGTGGTTATCAACCACAGCGGATTATCCCTGATGTGTTTGCTGTCCCTTTTGCGAATTCACAGGCATGGCATATCGTTTTTTATCAAAAAATGGTGTTAGTGCGGACAGGGGCTTACAGTGGTTTTAGTATTGAACCTGCAAACTTACAACTGGCTTTACAACTGGCTTTACAGCAACAGCCAACTCTACCGAGCAGTTTAAACGTTTATTATCAAAAAGATGAAACGCCTACTTTAACCGTTTTAAGTGGTTTAGGCATCCCCATCGAAGAGCAAACCAGCCCAGACAGTTGCTTAACATGGCTTTTGCAAGGGCTTATCCAAACCCCCGCGATTAATCTCTTACAAGGGGAATACCGCCCTCAAGATAATCTACAAGTTTTGTGGAAGCCGTGGCGATTAACCGCAGGTTTATTATGTGTATTAGGCGCGGTTTATGTTGTGCAACAAGTCGTTGCCTATCAATCATTAAAGCAACAACAAACGGCATTAAATACGCAAATAGAAACGCTATACCGTCAAACTTTTCCTGATGCCAAGCGAATTGTCAACGCGCGGGTGCAAATGGAACAGCAGTTAAACCAGTTGAAGAATCAACAAACAAGCCCGCAAAGCAGTGAAGCGTTTTTAACAGGATTAACCCAATTAAGCCCTGCCTTAAAACAAGCAGCAGGTTTAAATTTAAAACGCTTGGATTATCGTCAAGGGCGTTTTGACCTAGAATTAGAGTTAGCGAATTTACAAGCCCTAGAACAGTTAAAGCAGGCATTCAGTCAAGCAGGCTTTGCGGTTGAACTACAATCGGCAACGAGTCGAGAAAATGGGGTTGAAGCGCGAATAAGACTGCAAAAATCATAGATAAAAACTCAATTTTATTATATAATTACCGCATTATAATATTTAAATTCTCCTATCAATAAGTATGCCCGTCATATCCATAAAAAATAACGATGTTGATTGTAAGCCTTTTTTATAGAACGCATTCATTAAGTTATTCTGATATGCGTATCTTTACCTATTCCAAATTATACCCAAACCCTTTAATTTTCACTCACAGCACCTAAAACTACTTATTGACAAGGACTGTGTTGAAGTAATTTATGAGTAAAGGGAGTAACTCAAAAATCTCATTAGTTCTTCCACCATATCTTGAGGTGTAAAGTATGAGCAAGGCCAAAAAAGAAACTCCGCGTAATAGCAAATTCCAAGCTGTTGATCGGGATAATCTGGTACAGATGGCACGTGAAGCAACTTCTTACGTGATAGAAACACGAAGTTTAGCTCGAAACGATTTTAGCTCAACCAAACAAGATACGTTACACAACACACAGTAAGTAGTTAATTTGGAGTTATCGATTTTATTCTTACTCGTTGAATCCAACGAGTAAGAATGGACAGTAAAGTAACATAAATATCAACCTTACTTTTCTTGTCCACCTCTCTCATAAGGAGGGGAATTAAAGGTTTATGGTATGGTTCTAAAAAAAGCAGTTGCCTTTGTTAATACCATCACATTGGAGTCAGTTTCCCCTTGTACTCCACCCGTTACCCTGAATTGAACCATATCCTTTTTATTCCATCACTTTATAGCCCTTTATAAAGTATCTTGTCACAACGGATTAATGTTCATATTAATCCGTTTTTTTTATTTTATGCATTCTCCAAAATATCCCCCTCAATATTTAACCTGCAATTTATTGTCGAATTTGACTACAATCTAAAATAATTTACCTAGTTCAACCTGAGTTCTACGAGTTTTACAAAATAAAACAGAGGTCTGCTAGGTTTTGAAAACTTAACAAGTCTTTTTTTGTCTGAATCAGAATTCACAGAATTTTCAGAATTAGCAGAATTAAAAAGCGTGATTCGCATTAATTTAAGGGTTTTAAATTCTGTTAATTCTGAAAATCCTGATTCAGACAAATGCTTGTCTTTTTAAAAAATCTCGCCGAACTCAGGTTATAGTAAACGTACTATAAAACAATGCTAAGGACTGACAGTCCTGTGAGAACTGCCAGTCCTGAATTTAAATCACTTTATGATACGTTTACTATAGTTTATTTGTCAGAATTTTCACAAAATTGACTTAACTCACTGTGCTGAGAAAACAAATGCCACTAACTGTCCAATTACCCCGTTTGTTAGTCTTAAAATTATTTGAATACGTACAATATCAGCCAAACCAAATCGTTGAGGGTATTATTAGCCAAGCCCCCGATAACTCACTACACTGTTACCCGCCATTGCCCTGTTTTACCCCCAGAAATACAATGGAATCTGCGCAAATGCTGGTACAACAAATGCAACCGAACCACCAATTATTTGCGTTTTATCACGCCTCACCCCAAGACACCCTCACCCCCGATGCCATATATAAGACACCCTTAGCGTGCTATCCTAAAGCATTATTTTTAATAATTTCATTAAACATTAAAGGGGTTTTAGAGCTTCGTGGCTTTCACCAACATGACAACCACTTACAAGAGCTTACCCTAGAAGTACCCGCCGAATGACGAAAATATTGAAAAAGAAATAGAGGAGGCGATTAGTGATATTTAATTGTTTTAACAGGATTATACATGTTGCAACACACCCATTTTTTAACTAAAGCTATTCGAAACATTCCTATCTATATAATATTGGTCACCCCCCTGATTGTCTTATTAAGCATTCTTGTTTCCTTAAAAACATGGATTATCATTCAACACCAAGATAAATTAGAAACCATCCTCATTACGCTACTCTTATTAGGGGTGATTTTCTCTACCCTGCTTGCCTTCCTCATTAATCAATGGATTACCCGCCCCATTCGTTACCTTAATCAAGCCGCCAGCGAAATTGCCCAAGGACATTTAGAAAATCGCGTTTCTATTACAGGGATGAAAGAGTTAGCAATCCTTGGTGAAGCCTTCAACAGCATGGCAAGCCAACTACAATCTACCTTTCTTACCCTTGCCCAACGTGAAGCTCGCCTCCAAGAAGCCCAACGCCTCGCCCATATTGGCTATTGGGAACGCAATCTTGTAACAGAAACCGCACTCTGGTCAGACGAACTCTATCGCATTTTTGGACTCTCCCCAGCCCATACCATTACAACGAAAGATTTCATCCAACGTGTTCATCCCGAAGACCGCTGGCATGTTGAACAAGCCACTTATTGCAGTATTCAACAACATCAACCCTATGACATAGAATATCGACTTGTTCGCCCATCAGGAGAAGTTCGCTATGTACACACACTTGGGCGCGTTGTTTACAACGAACAATCAAATCCCATCTATTTCATCGGCTCAACCCAAGACATCACCCAACACAAACAAACAGAAATTGCTTTACGGACAACAGAAGAACGCTATCGCAGTATTTTCGAAAACGCATTAGAAGGTATTTTCCAATCCACACCCGATGGGCATTATCTCGCAGTGAATCCTGCACTTGCGCGTATTTATGGCTATGAGTCCTCACAAGCACTCATGAACCAACTCACCGATATTGCAAGTCAACTCTACGTCAACCCCAATCGACGCATTGAATTTATCAAAGTCCTACAACAACATGATAAAGTGACTGATTTCGAATCAGAAATTTACAAAGCAGATGGAACAATCATCTGGATTTCTGAATATGTTCGCGCTTGTCGTGACCCACAAGGGCGATTGCTCTACTATGAAGGCATCGTTACAGACATTACCGAACGCAAACGCACAGAAGAACAACTGAAACATTACGCCTATCACGACATCCTAACAGGACTACCTAACCGCGTTAAATTCATTGATGCCTTACAACAAGCCATACAACAACATCAACAAAATCCTAACCACACCTTTGCGGTACTTTTCCTAGACCTAGACCGCTTTAAACTCGTTAACGACAGCCTAGGACATCTCATCGGCGATAAACTACTCATAGAAGTCAGCAACCGCCTAAAAGACTGCATCCCGCCACAAGACATGGTCGCCCGCTTTGGCGGAGATGAATTCCTAATTCTACTAAACGACGTTAAAAATCAACAAGAAGTAGCCCGTATTGCCCAACGCATATACCAACTACTCACCCAACCATTCATGATAGACAATCAAGAAGTCTTTACCAGCACCAGCATTGGCATTACCCTCAGCACACTAGGCGGCGCAGAACCCAGCGACTTTTTACGCAATGCAGACCTAGCCCTCTTTCAAGCCAAATCACAAGGCATGGGACGTTATGAAATCTTTAACACCCACATGCACACCAAATCCTTAGCCCGTTTACAACTAGAAACAGATTTAAGACGCAGTTTAGAACGCGAAGAATTTGAAGTATATTACCAACCCATCATGCGCCTTGCTGACCAACAAGTCTGTGGTTTTGAAGCCCTACTCCGCTGGCGACACCCCACACGTGGCATTATATCCCCCTTAGAATTCATCCCCTTAGCAGAAGAAACGGGACTCATTACAACAATTGGCTGCTGGGTACTCTACCAAGCCTGCACCCAACTCAAGACATGGCAAACAGAATTCCCGCAAGTACAACACCTGACAATGAGCGTCAACCTCTCCGCTAAACAATTTCTCCAACCCAACTTATTAGGACAAATTGAACAAACCATTCTTGCCACCAACTGCGAACGTAATAGCCTTAAACTTGAACTGACGGAAAGCGTTTTAATGAACAACGCCATTGCAATTAGCCATGCCCTGAATAAAATTCGCCAACTCGGCGTAAAACTCAGCATTGATGATTTTGGTACAGGCTACTCCTCCTTAAGCTATCTACACCGCTTCCCACTTGATACCCTAAAAATCGACCGTTCTTTCGTCAACACCTTAACCAGCTCAAAAGAACACCGTGCCATCGTGCAAACTATCGTCACGCTTGCCCACCACCTACAGATGGATGTCACCGCTGAAGGTGTAGAAACCCAAGAACAATTGGAAATACTGCACCAACTGCATTGTGAATATGCACAAGGCTTCCTATTTTCCCAACCCCTCACCGCCCAAGCAGCCACCCAATTTTTAACAGACACTATTAACCTGAGTTCGGCGAGTTTCTTTTAAAAAGACAACAACTTGTCTGAATCAGAATTCACAGAATTTTCAGAATTAGCAGAATTAAAAAACGTGATTCGCATTAATTTCTTGGTTTAAGGGGTTTAAATTCTGTTAATTCTGAAAATCCCGATTCAGACAAGGATTTAATCTTGTCTGATGAATCCTTTTCGCGTGTTCCGACAGACCTGCTAGGTTTTCAAAACCTAGCAGGTCTATGTTTTTACTCGTTTACTCGTTACCAAGCTCTGCTTGGTAATGCCTGCCTTGCAAGCTCCGCTTGCCGAGTACAAGCAAATTTAAGATTGAAGCGTTCAAGGACAAGCCAAGCAGAGCTTGGCGCGTAGGCATTACCAAGTAAAACTTGGTAACGAGCAATTAAAAAAAAGGATACCACCGCCTAAAACAGTGGTATCCCTTCCTTTTTCAAACTAACAAACTGACTTACTCAATCGTAATATCAATACTTTCCGCTGAATAAATAATTTGTCCATCGTTTAAACGATAGCCAAAGTAGATAGACAACTGACCAGTTGCAACAAACTCACCTTCATATAAAACAATGGATTGTGTTGCTTGTAAAGTCAATTTGGTTTGACGTGCCGTTAGCTTGGCAAAATCACCCGTCCAGACTAATGGCATAACACCATCCATCATATACCAAGTGCCTGCCATCATGGGTAAAGGCTGATAGACACCAATAGCAATAATGTCAACATCCTGCCCAATTTGACTACTATCAACTTGCAAGCTACCTGCAATTACCACAGGATTACCTACAAAACCTTGCAGTCTCTTGCTCTTCGCAAATGCTCCACCTTTCACAGAAATACCGCCTGCGAATTTAATATTCGGGAGCGTATTCGACAATGTCAAAGAGCTGACCGCTGATAAACTGGGCAAGTTGAAACGTGTCCCATTTAACATGATTGTTGCAAATTCAGGTGGTGTTGTCGTTTCGCTTACAGTCAATGTTACAGTAAAGTCTTTCAATGTATTGCTATTCTGACCATATTTGAAACTTAACATCCCGCCCGTTGTCTCCCCAACTTTTTCAATGGTGAAAATATCCGCACCACCGACAGGTAAACTTGCCGTAGCTGCTAAGAAACGACCACTTAAACTAAAGCCCGTTGGTAAGGTTAAATCGCTAAAATAAAGTGTGCTTGTGGTTGTATTACGAATCACAAAAGTCTTTTTGTTTTCGCTGTTTAAGACAACATCCACTGTTTCACCATTCAGCAAACCAGTTTCACCCATTGCAAAAGTAATCGCTGGGGCTACGACTTGCGCCGTCAACGTGACTTTATAAACAGAATGATTAGGGTCATTAGTATTAAAGCTCAGTGTTCCTGAATAAGTGCCGACAGTGTTGGTAGTCACTTGAACTTGAATAGTGGCTACTTGACCTATCGCAATTTCACTGGGGAATGTTCCCACTAAGCTAAAGCCCTCAGGCAATACTAAATTACTCAACACTAAAGGCACTGAGCCTGTATTTTTCAGCGTGAAGCTCTTAAGCAGTTCACTCCCTGTCTCCGTTATACCTAAATTAACGGTTGTAACAGATAAACCTGTTTCCGTATCGACAAGGTTTGCCGTTGGATAAGTAACAGGGGTTTCTGTTCCACCACTACTTACAGTCGCTGTTTTAACATCAACGGTTACAGGGAAACTGATGAGTGATTGACTAAGGTTATTTGTCGTTAAGCTGACAAGCCCGCTAAAGTTGGTTAATTGAGTTGTATCAACTTTAATCGTCAACACATCAAATTGTCCCGCTCCAATGACTATCGGTAATGTCCCTACTAATTGGAATCCAACAGGTAAGCTGATATTGCTGATGGTTAAAGCACTACCACTATTATTCTGTATGCTGAATGTCTTGGTTGCATACGTGTTAATAGTGGCTGTTCCTAAGTCTATGGTTGTCGTGCCGTCGATGACGGTTGTACCAAGTAGGAGAGTGACTTCAGCATTAGGCGTAATAACACCTGTCCCGTCCGTTGCTTGTACTTTAAATTCATAAAGCACTGTTCCGTTAGGCATATCTTTAACTATGCCATATTTTTCGCCTGCAAGACCATATTGCGTGCATTGGAATTGACGTTGGGTACTCGTTCCGCCTGCTAGTTCATAGTTGGAATGTTCACAATCAGCAACCGTAAAGCCCATGCCATCGGGGAGATTTGTGCCTGTAACAGTAAATATCGCGGTTTCATTCACTTGGTCTATCAGCGGAGAGATACTGCTGATGGTAATAGTGGGTTTAGTGGGGTCAGTGATTTGTACTGCAAAACTGTACAGTGTCATGCCACCGGGATGGTCTTTGACGATACCACTTTTACTACCAGCTTCTACAGGGGTGCATTGGAATTGACGTTGTGTACTGTTTCCACCGGCTAGTTCATAGCTTGAGGGGGTGCAGTCATTGATAGAAAATCCCATGTTATCAACTAGGTTTGTTCCCGTTAGTGTAAAAATGGTTGTTTGTCCTAGTGTTGCCTTGAGCGGGCTGATAGCTGTAACTCGCGGTAGGTTGCTTATATCATTGGTTGGGTTGGTAACGTTGACACTAAAGGTGTGTAGTATTGTCCCTGTTTGGTTACGAATCACGCCTGTTTTAACCCCTACTTCTTGGGGCGTGCATTGGAATTGGCGTTGCGTTGTATTGCCGTTGGCTTGTTCGTTGATATTGGTGCAACCTAATAGGTTGAATTTTAAACTATTATTGAGGTTAGTACCTGTCAGGGTAAATATTTTTGACTGATTAAGTTCGGCAGTTGTTGGGCTTAAAGCCGTAATGGTTGGCGTTGTTGTGGATGTTCCCTCTGTTGTGGGGGAACTGACAAGATTATTGTTAGCATCACGCCAGACATTGCGCGCTATTGAATCCCAACAAACCATTTTACCATCAGTTTTTAATCCGCAGCGATAATCGAAATTTCCTTCTATTTGGGTAAAACTACCTGTAGGGGGAAGGAGCGCATCCATTGATCTACTACTATTTCCCCAGATACTAGAATTCTCATAGCGTCCCCAACAAGCAATACTACCATCGGTTTTTACTCCACAAGCATAATACTGACTTGTCCCGACTTGGGTAAAACTGCCTGTAGGTGATTCGGTAAAACCGGCTCCTGCTGATGAGTAAGATGGGTAAGCCCCCCAGCAAGCCACGCTACCATCGGTTTTTACGCCACAAGCATAATTTGGAGCAGCGTCACCATATCCGAATGTATATGCATAATTACCTATACTAATTTGGGTAAAACTGCCTGTGGGTGATGTGGCGTAACTATTCCCCCAGCAAGCCACGCTACCATCAGTTTTTATGCCACAAAAATAACTATTTAAACTGCTGATTTGGGTAAAACTGCCTATGGGTGGCGTGGGAGGAACTGCAGTAGAGGCGCTGGAATCTCCAGCCACAGTAGAGGTGCTGAGAGAATTCCAACAAGCAACGCTACCATCAGTTTTTACGCCACAAGCATGAGGGTAACCTACACTGACTTGGGTAAAGCTGCCTGTGGGTGTGGGTAAGGCCTTGTCCTTCCAACAAGCAACACTGCCATCGGTTTTTACTCCACAAGCATAATAATTAACACTGATTTGGGTAAAACTGCCTGTAGGTAGTGCGAACTTGCCAGTATTGTTATTATCCCAGAAGCAATCAACGCTACTATCGGTTTTTATACCACAGTACATACCTTTTCCCTCTCCAGTGAGTTGGGTAAAATTACCTATGGTTGGTGTGCTTTTTCCAGAAGAAGAACGCCAGCAAGCAACGCTACCATCGTTTTTTATTCCACAATTAGCTATGCCTTTATTACCTTCTCCGCTAGTAATTTGGGTAAAATTGTCTGTATCTGTAGGTGGTGTGGCTTGACCATACTCATTATAACCCCAGCAATCAATACGACCATCAGTTCTTACGCCACAAGTATGATTGTAATCAGCACTGACTTGGGTAAAACTGCCTGTAGGTGATATGGCTTGACCACTCGTGTTAGTCCCCCAGCAAACAACACTACCATCCGTTTCTACGCCACAAGTATGAGTGCTACCTGCACTGACTTGGGTAAAACTGTCTGTAGGTGGTGTGGCTTGACCAGCGGTGTTATTTCCCCAGCAAGCCACGCTGCCATCAGTTTTTACGCCACAAGTATGATATCCACCTGCACTGACTTGGGTAAAACTGTCTGTAGGTGGTGTGGCTTTACCATCCGTGTTAGACCCCCAGCAAGCAACGCTACCATCAGTTTTTACGCCACAAGTATGATATCCACCTGCACTGACTTGGGTAAAACTGCCTGTGGGTGGGGTGGCTTTACCATACTCATTATTCCCCCAGCAAGCCACGCTACCATCTGTTTTTACGCCACAAGTATGAGATCCACCTGCACTGACTTGGGTAAAACTGCCTGTGGGTGGTGTGGCTTGACCATAAGAAGTATAAGTATAAGACTCCCAGAGAGGATTATCCCCCCAGCAAGCAACGCTGCCGTCGATTTTTACGCCACAAGTATGATTTCCACCTGCACTGACTTGAGTAAAATTGCCTATAGGTGGTATGGCTTGATCATCAGAATTACCTCCCCAGCAATAGACACTTCCATCTTTTTTCACGCCACAAGTATGAGTGGCTCCTACCTCTATCTGCACATAATCACCTAGTTGCGTTGTCCCACTATTGGTAATCACTTCATCATTCGAATACCCAACTATATTGCCTTGTTTATCCTTCCAAACAGCCAAATATTGTCCTAACCATAAAAACTTGCCTAACCATAAAGCTGCATAATCAACAGGGGGCGTTAGGGCACTATGATTAGCAGGTAACATTAGATAATAAGTCTTCCCGTCAGTAATAAACGATAAGCATCCATTTTCCACAGTACCCGTTAAATACGTTAGGTCATCACGATTGAGTAACGCAGAAACTGCCCACTGATTCATATCCTCAAAGCCTTCTATCGAATGTGGACAAATCTTTAATGTTTGACCTGCAACACCCCAATCTAACTTACCATTCTCAGTAATGTACTCTACATAAGGATATTCTGTGTTTTGCGTTGTCGACAGGTTTTCATAGGTTATTTGTAGTTTTTGACGATGCGTTAGCGCGCCATCTGTGGTATGAATACCGCTAGCAGAGGCAAAACTAAATCTGTCCATTCTAATATCTAGCGTATATTCCTCAATCAACCCTGTCTTATTTGCTAAAGCTTGTAAAAGCTTTGTATTATTAGTATCAAGTGGTAACTTGAAGTACGCAGCACCTTCAGGCTCGTTAACTATTTCTTCATCCTGAGATGAAATATCTAGCGTGACAGGATGAGTGGTATCTGCACCTAATGCTGTTTCGTCGGATGCAAAAACCTGTTTTGGTAAACGCAGTTTTAAGTTCAACCAATAAGTGTCGCTTTCCCATGTTACATTGGCAAACTCAACTTTAATATCAACATCTTTATTGTAGAAACTATTAACACTATAAGTATTAATAGGACCAAATAACTCGTGCTTTTTGGCGTAAGTCGCAAAAGCAAACATGGCAACCTCACGCTTTAAATACGAAATGTCTAATGTTTTAGCCATGAGGAACATTTGAGCAATGCCATTGATGGCAGTAGCGGCTTTTTCGTTATTACAAGTGGTTGTATGATCCATGCAAAGATTAAAAAGGTTTCTTAAACTGTAAGAGTAAAGCGCATTCAGTTTAGGGTCTGTAGCTAAAATATCGTTAGCCAAATAGCTCGTAAATTGAGGATAATAACGATAATCAAACTCTCCTGTATCACTGATAAACTCAGGAGAAACACGGTTTTTAAGCTCTTCTGGATAAGCACTACTCAAATAATAATAGTTGAGTAAAAAAGTTCCTTTAGCGGCGTTTTCTAGCGTGGAGATAAGATAATCCATACTGTCATAGTAGACTTTCGCTGGTGCAAGAACCATAACGAGTCCGCCAGAAAGCACATCCATCGTGCCACCAATGAGCAAAGAAGCCATCTTTGCGGTTGACGCATCTGCCCATCCCACATTTTTGAAAAAATTAATAATATAATCTAGTCCAAGCTGGGTTAAACCTAACTTGTTAAAACCGAAGACAGCTTTATAATCTGGCGTTATAATGTCCTTACCCAAAATACCACCAGACATTAAGTACACTACTCGTCCATCTATATAATTATCCAAAGTACCATCTGTGGTAAACACTGCGTGAGGTGTCACACCATAAGTTGTATTTCCCGCTCCCAAAAAAGCAGTTATAAACGGGTTATGACTCCCCCCATTAGTGTTATCTTGATAGGCTTGAAACTCATTTAATATCTTCAGAGCGTCATCATATGCGTCTTCTGCTCTAACGTCAGTTGCTGTACTGAGCTTATCGATATACTGAGACTCCCACCACTTAACGCTATGTTGTAACGTTTCTAAGAAAATAATATCCCGCATCATTTGCCAGATGGGAGTATTTACATCGTAATAAACGCCTGTCTGGAGATTGCCATTTTTATCAGTGTACTCATAGGTTACTGATTGAGGTTCACCTTGTGCATTAATATGTCCGCCATGGTAGGGCAGGGTTATCATTTCTGCCCCAAGTGCTGGGTAGTATGGCTTCTCCTCTGTAGAACGAGTAGCAAAAGTCTTTATCCATGAGATTAATTCCGACTCATACTGCACAGGGTCTGTACTAGGGATTCCAGGTAGATTGCTCCATCCATATTCAATTTCTACACGAGCAAATGATGTTGATGAGATTAGACTCATCAGCAAGAGCAAAATTAACTGCCTTATATTACGTCGTACCATAATTTTTATCCTTAAGAAAGAAAGTGGAACAATTCACCTACAAGAAATGGTACATTACACAAAAAAGTGTCCACTTTGGTTGACACCACAAAAATATTTTAATTATTCGACTATTACCGTTAAAAACGGTGCATTCACATCCCTTAAATATTTACAATAGGTATTTTTAAATATGGCAGCAGTTGACCTTGCTCAATATATATTGACTCGTAGTAAAGAATTAGGATTAAACAAGAGTGAATTAGCCAGCAAATCAAGTATTAGTCGTTCTGCACTTTATAAACTTTTAGACAGTGATGTGCAGGAAGTGCGAATATCAACCATCGTGCAATTAGCAAATACCTTACAAATACACCCTTTAGACTTATTACGATGTTTATTTACAAACTGGGACTTTCCCGTTAAACAGTCGAGTTTGGCAAAGTATCCAAAGGATGCTACAGGGTTTATTGCCGATGTGACTTATCCTGATAATTCGCTTGTAACAGCAGGACAGACATTTGAGAAAATATGGGAAATTCGCAATTTGGGGGGGGAAATTTGGAAAAATCGGAAATTGGTTTGTTGTGATGATTTCATCACCCTAACCAGTCATCAAACAGAAATAGCCTCCCCATTGCCACAAAGAGGCTTACAACCGCAACAGCGTGAAATTCCCATTCCATTAACCCATCCTAATGAAAGCGTTCGCCTTTCAGTGCAGTTTCTCGCACCACCATATCCAGTAACCGTTATTTCTTATTGGAAAATGGCAAATGCTGAGGGGGAATTGTGTTTCCCTGAATTAGAGGGCTTGTCTTGTTTGGTAAAAGTTGTTGCACTTTAGTTTTTACCATCGCGCCCTCACGGATACCACCGTTTAAAACAGTGGTATCCCTTAAATCTAAAAACCTAACCTTTCACACAAACGACTTGTTTCAAGGTATGAACAACTTCGACCAAATCGCTTTGGTTTTCCATCACCACATCAATATCCTTATAAGCACTGGGAATTTCATCCAAAACCCCGCTGTCTTTACGACATTCAACCCCAGCCGTTTGCCGTTCTAAATCCTCACGACTAAAATGCTTCTTCGCTGCGGTACGACTCATGCGCCGTCCCGCCCCATGAGAACAAGAACAAAACGAATCTGCATTGCCTTTTCCCCGTACAATATAAGACTTAGCCCCCATACTACCGGGAATAATGCCTAATTGTCCCTCACGCGCACTAATTGCCCCTTTACGGGTTAAATAGACTTTTTCGCCGAAATGCTCCTCAATAGACACATAATTATGATGGCAATTAATGGCTTCTTTAGTAATTTCAAAATACGGGAAAACCTTACGCAAAGACTCCAAAATTAAACGCATCATTTCTCGACGATTTTCCATCGCGTAATCTTGCGCCCAATGCACTGCTTCGACGTAATCATCAAAATACTGAGTACCTTCAGGAAAATACGCTAAATCTCGATGAGGAAGCTGTACCTGTAGGCGTTCCATATCCTTACGCGCTAAGTCAATGAAATATGTGCCAATATTATTCCCAATTCCACGGCTACCAGAATGTAACATGACCCAAACAGCTTGATTTTCATCTAAACACAACTCAATAAAATGATTACCACCACCTAACGTACCCAATTGACACGTCCACGTATCATGAATACGCTTCATCATCTTACTGATGGTAGGATGTTTAGCCAGTATGTTATCAATCCCTTTATCTAGCTGTTTTAACGTAGAATTAGCAACACTAGCCCGTGAATGTTGATTAAAACCAACAGGAATCGAGTTTTCAATCGCCAAACGTATCGGCTTTAAATTATCAGGCAACTGAGTTGCAGTTAATGACAAGCGTAATGCATTCATACCACAACCGATGTCAACCCCAACTGCAGACGGAATAATAGCGGATTTTGTCGGAATCACAGAACCAACCGTTGCACCAATTCCTGTATGTACATCAGGCATCGCGGCGACGTGATGATGCACAAATGGTAATTGTGAAATTTGGGTTAATTGGTCTAAAGCAGAGGATTCAATTTCATCCGTGTAAATATTCACGGGAACTTTGCCTTTTTCTAATACCATTTTAACAGGCATAATTAAATATCCTTGTACAACAAAGCATTAAATTGCTGGGCATAAAAAAACCCCAGCGCGAACTTTTTAAGTTGTCAACTGGGGTTTTTCTGCTCAATACGAGCGGGAGAAATCGCTAGAAGACAACATTTAACTTGCCTTCCAGCATTCATCATGCGAAAGGCTTAGTTTTTAAGTGGGTGATTCAAATGAGTAAGTTGCATGATTTATTTCTCCTATCGGTTGCTTATGTGACTAAAAAGCCACTGGGTTGTACAAATTGCAAAAGACTTTAGTAAACATTTTTTAAATTTGCAATGTTTATCTACCATTTTTTTAAATTTTTTATTGTGGCATAAGGTTCAAGCAAAATTTGCTATCCGTTACTAAGACGTTTTATTAATTCAATAATAAGAAGTTAAGGAAAAGCTACCGACATCTATTTTAGATAAGAGCACGTTTTTAGCACGGTAGAAAGTGAATTATCTATATGAAATTAAACTATAAATTCAAGATTAAATTAACTCATTGAACACGTTTTTAGCACGTTTTTAGAGATAGATGTTTGTAAGTGGTGGGCGATACTGGGATTGAACCAGTGACCCCTGCCGTGTGAAGGCAGTGCTCTCCCGCTGAGCTAATCGCCCTTTTTTGGATGGGTGATTGTAAATATTGCAATCACGCTGACTTCAAGAAAGGAATGAAAAGCATATAGGGATTTGTGATGTGGGTCAAGCCGTGAGAATTGATTTTTTGAGGGGGCAATAAAAAAGTCTTCCCATGCTGGTTTACATGGGAATGGTTAAAAGGGGGTGTGTTATTTAAGGGTGTTATTTGTTTAAGACTATTCCCATTCTAATTGTAAATTTGGCATTAGTCGTTTTAGGTTGTTTAGTGATTTATCTTGCCATTCTACGTCTTCTGAGCCTAAAACGCTCATGTTTATTGTTTCCATTTTGCGAATTTTTAACACAAATTTGGATATCATGTTGATGCCAGAGCTATTCAGTAGTTCTAGTTTTCGTAGGTCTAGTTTTATATGGGGCGGGGTTTTATCTGCTATGCCGTTTAGTAAGTCTGTGATGGGAGCATATTCTGTCATGCCATTCAGTTGTAAAAACCCTTGAAAGGTAACAGTTGATGCGCTTTCATCGTATATGACTTTGTAATCTTCCGTTTCTATGTTCACTGTTTTAAGCTCCTGCACAAAAATCTAAACGATTAGTTGAACCATTGTTGTTACCATAACTTCTTCGGGTTCTAGTTGTATCGTATCAAATCGCCATGCGACATTTGCGCCGTAATCATTCATCATGGTGAGTAGTCCTAAGCCTGATGAGCCGCCTTCTTCATCTTCCATATTTCTTTCTACTTGTTGAACATAGAGTTCTTGGGGGTCGCTGCTTCTGAGTTCTTCTATGAATTGGTAGAATTTTTCTAGTGTGCCAGGTATTACGCTGTTAGTGACGTAGAAGACGATGCGGTCGGAGTGTAGTTGTAAGTGGATGCTGACGGGAAGGTGAGAGCCTTCTATACTGAATTTCATCGCGTTTTCTAGGAGTTCGTTGGCGATGTAGGTGACTGCCCCTTTTATTTTCTTTCGCCGTTTGACGCTGCTGGGGTTGGCATCGTTTGTGGGAAAGAAGGTGGTGAGGTAGTCGCCGAGAAAGCTAGCGGATAGTCCGTTGTTGCGCCAGCGTTGGCGGAGAGGAACTGAGCTGGGGGAGAAGCCTAGTTCTAGGTATTCTCGGTCGGCAGTGGGTTCGAAGGTAAAGTCGCCAAATATCCGATGGGCTTTGCTGGGTACGTGTAAGATAGGGAGTTGTTTATCTTTTGTCATACTGTCAACCATTCGGAGGGAGTATTCTTCCTTAAGCGTGTCTTGCATTAGGGTTAGGGCGGAATTTATTGCATCTTTGAGTATTGTATCACCCGATAGGTTGTTTTCTATGAGGTCTAGGAGTGCAATAACTTGTTTTTTAAGTTCTGGTTGTTGATTGAGTCGTTCTGTGAACTGTGCATCGTTTGAATTCACGAGTTTACCATTGCCTCCTCGCTGTGTTGCGCTATCTATCATCATTTGACGATATAGTTGACGGATAAGCAGTGTTGGGTATTTGGTGGTAAATGGCATGGTGTTGTTTGGTGTATGTGTAATACGTTGTAAGAATAACAGCACCCGTTAGTGTCCATGTAGGTACTACCTAATAGCATTTTGCTATTGTTTGTATGAAGCGTATTCAAATGTGATGCCAATTACAACCGTTATTCGTCGTTATTTGTGTTGTTTTTATGGTTTGTTGTGGATAATTTTTGGGTTATTTTTGTTGTAGTACGAGTAGGGTTATGTCGTCTTGGAGTTTTTTCTTGCCGATGTGGTTGCGCACGTCTTCGATGAGGATTTCTCGAATATCGGTTGCAGTTTTTTGCCAGTTTTTTTCGAGGACTTCGCAGATGCGTTTTACACCGTAGAGTATTTTAGCTTCGTTTTGGGCTTCGGTGATGCCGTCAGTGTAGAGGACTACGCTGTCTCCTGTATTGAGGTGAATTTTTACTTGGGCGACAAATTCGCTGATGTTTTCTTCAAGTCCGATGGGAAAGCCTAGCATGTCGGTTCTGACACGTTCAACGTTGCCACCAACGCGAACGACGAGGACTTCTTCGTGTTGTCCGCTGAGTAGTACGGTGCCGCCTGTGCCTGTGTTTTTGTCGTCGGGTTGGTAGTCTAGGAGGATGAGGCTCATGGTTTTGTCAGCATCCATGCGTTGGGTGTTGCTGTAGATGGTGCTGTTGACGGCGTTGAGGAATTTGACGGGGTCGGTTTCGTTGGCGGCAAGTAGGGTGCGGACGGCGGTTTGTACCATGAGCATGAGGACTCCGCTTTCTAAACCGTGTCCTGTTACGTCACCGATGCCAATTTTAACGCGCCCGCCGTGTTTGAGTACGTCGTAGTAGTCGCCCCCGACTTCGTCAGCAGGTTCCATAAATCCCGCGATTTCTAGTCCGCTGATTTGGCTCAGTTCGTGCTCTTTGGGGAGAAGCATTTGTTGTAGGCGACGGGTAACGTCGAGTTCTGTGGAGAGGCGGGTATTTTCGGCTTTGAGTTGGTTTATTTGTAGGGTAGTAATGCTTTCTAGCAGGGAGAGGACATTGCCCATACCTGCATATTGTCCTTGTTTGGTGATGATAAAGTCTTGAATAAAGGTGGTATTGGTATTTTTGGTAATATATCGGCTTGCTTCTTTGAATGAGGTGCTATGTTCAATAATTGGGGGTTGTGGATCCATGAAGCGGGAAACGGATTTTTTGCCGTAGAGGTCGCGCCCAAAAGGTTGAACAAAGATGTCCATGATTTGGTGGCGGTGGATGATGCCGACGGGGTTTGTTTCATCAACGACTGCGATAGCGTGTAGGTCTTTGTTGGAGGCGAAAATATTGCCTGCTTGTTCGATGGTCGAGTTTGGTTCAAGATAAACACGTGCTTTGATGATGCTGCCCACAGTGTTTTCTACCATGGTGAGTTGTGCATCTGTGTGTGATAAATCATCGGTTAAAGCGTATTCCAACATAAAAAACGACCCTCAGTAAAAAACACGACCTATTGCTTTGTAAGTTATTGCTTATTTGAGTTAATTTTGCATTAGGGATATGACAGGATAATGTCAACGATATATTATGTTTCGGTGTTTATTGTCTCTTGCTGGTTATGCCTTGCAGAAAGTAGATGAGAAAAATGTCTTTTAGTAGGATTTTGCGAAAATTTCATAAAACTGTCTTTTTTTTCTTTAACAATGAATAATGGAGTGTGTCATTATTATCTACTGATAGCTTAATCAGTGTGTTAGTTATTATTTGTTTTTATGTAAGTTATTTTCTTTTTGCTTAAGGTTAATTCAGTATGGATTCGCAACTTTGGATGCAGTATGAAGATGTCATTTTAACCGTGTGTGTAGGGGGGTTAATGGCGTATATGATGTTTATCATTTATCGTTTAGCGAAGGATTCTAATGCGGGTAAATGGGGATATTTTACGTTATTTTTAGCATTAGGGCTGGGAATGGTCGGTTTTATCGCTAAAGCGGTTATTATGGAGATGATGAAGCAATAGGCGGTTTATACTGGGTTTGTTTTTTCGACATAAAACGATTTGTGATGTAAATATGATGAACTATCTGGCTTGGTTAAAACAGCATATTCGCTGTGTGTTTGGGCTGATGTTGGCATTTTTAGGCGGTTTATTCTTCGCGGATAATCATCCGCCCGTGTTTGCGGCTGAGACATCGCCAACAGTTTGGCAGACACCCATATCAAGTCATTATGTGAATGAACCTAAGCCAGCTAATGTGTGGCAAGTAGCCCCAAATCCGCAAGCGTCTGTCATTTCACTACCGTTATATAATCCATGGAAAGCACAAGCAAGCAGTGAGCCACAGTATCGTCCTTTGCAGGAGTCTGCGACAGTAACGAGTCCAACTATCACAGAAAATCGTTATAGAACCCCTGAGCAAACAGCGATTGCATCACCTGATTATCGTCCTTATCAACCTTCGTCTCTTGATATGATGAATAGCATGGAAGGGAGAAATTATCCCGTAGATAATCGTTATCAAGTACCTGAACAGGCTACAATAGTTCCTCCTACCGAGTATCGCCCATATTCTGTACCTGCTATCGGTGGAATGGGCAATGAAGGACAGTATTGGAATAATTCGCCCACAGCGACCTATCCGCCAGCGTATCAAACCCTGATGCCTGCTTATTCTGTAAGTCCTTTCTATGGGCAATCTTTGGAGACGGTAACGCCTGCGACGCTGGGAAATAATCCGTTATATATGCCTATGCCGTATCAAGAGCAGTTGACCCCAATATATCCTTCAGTGCCTTTTTACAATAATCAATTTGAAAGACAAAGGATGAATGGCTTACCTAGTCCACAAACTGAAGTCCGTGACTATCCTATTGATAATGGTCAGCAGTCTTTTTTATTGCCTAATATGCGTTTGATGGTTGTGCCTGATAGGGCTGTTGTACCAACTTATGACCCGTTTACAGGGTATATGGTTGCACCTTCGTTGTATTAATCGGTGTTTTTTTTGGACGGAGTAATAGCTGCGCGATAGTGAATCACATTCACTTTTTCCAAAGTCACTAAACCGCCTACATGGGTGGTTGTGGTGAATAGCGTTTCTAAGGTTGGTAAAAAAGCTTGTATTTTCTCAGGATTATCGACGATTTCTATCACAATGGGTAAATCAGTCGATAATTCTAGCAATTTAAATGTGTGAACTTGACTCGACGCGCCATAGCCTAATAAACCACGTAAAATGGTCACGCCCGCTAATCCCTGCGTTTTTGCCATATCGGTAATAACTTCATACAAGGGACGATGTTTGAGTTTATCCATTTCCCCGATAAAAATGCGTAATAAAGTGGCTTCTCCGTTTAAGCTCATATCTGTATTTTCTCGCGTTTAAACCCATTGTTCTATTAGCCAAAAACCGATATAAACGGCAAGAAATCCCCCGATTGCACTACCACCGATATAAAGACTGACATAAAACCATTGTCCATCTTCTAATAAGGTCATTACTTCGTACATCAGAGAAGAAAAAGTCGTAAATCCGCCACAAAAGCCTGTTGCAAGAAATAAGCGCATTTCTGGCGTGATTAAATTGGTTTTACTGGCAAGTCCAGCGATTAAGGCAATTAAAAAGCACCCTAAAATATTAATGATAAGTGTCCCTAATGGAAAACCCGTTGTTAAACGAGCCATCCACAAGGTAACGGTATAGCGTGCTATTGAACCGATAAACCCGCCGAAACCAACCCAAAGATAAAAACTCAGTGGTACTTGTTGCATTAGGATTCCCGACATTGGCGCGTCTTAACATCTAAATAATCGCGTAAACCATCCCCCAGTAAATTTACAGATAAAACGACTAATAATAATGCAGTGCTAGGAACTAAAACGGTATGGGGCGCGACTAACATATAATTTGTACCATCACGTATCATACTCCCCCACGAAGCTGTTGGCGGTTGTACGCCTAGCCCTAAGAAAGATAAACCCGCTTCTGCAATGACCACAGAAGCAATGCCAAAAGTTGCCTCGATAACCAATGGGGCGGTGAGCAGTGGCAAAACATGATGGCATAAAATACGGGGACTACTTGCCCCAAGAGCTTGCGCGGCTAGCACATGCTCTCGATGTTTTAACGATAAAGTTTGCGCTCGTGCTAAACGGGCAAATCCTACCCAACCGACAATAGATAATGCAAATACGACATTATTAATACCAGGTGCAAGTAAGCCAGATAAGGCAATAGCCAGCAAAATACCGGGGAAGGCGAGGAATATATCAATAACTCGAACAATAATTAAATCCACCCAGCCCCCAAACCACGCGCTAATCATGCCAATCAATGTACCGACCGAGAGCGAAATCAGTACAACTAACAAGGCAACTAATAACGAAGTATGTGCACCTTTTACCAACCTATCCAATAAGGGACGACCTAAATCATCATACCCTAACCAAGCCTCGGCGGAGGGTGGCTGTAAAATGTGCGCCAATTGCACATTGTTCGGTGTCAGTGGTAGCCAGTCACTGATTAAAGCAACGCTAAACCAAAGGATTAAAAAAATAATAGAAGACAAAAACGTTGCCGATTTAAATCGCACGATAACGCACTCTCGGGTCTAACCACGTGTAAAGCATATCCGTTGCCATATTCACCATGACGTAGGTTAAGCTAATTAATAAAACACAGGCTTGCACAACGGGATAATCGCGCTGTTGAATCGCTTCTATAGTGAGTAAGCCAATACCAGGCAAGGCGAAAATGGTTTCAGTAATGACCGCACCGCCCAATAATGCGCCCAGTTGTAAGCCTAAAATGGTTAATAACGGTAAAGAAGCATTGCGTAAAGCATGTTTCACTAATATTTGATACTGATTTAACCCTTTAGCTTTTGCAGTTCGGATGTAATCCTCATGAAGCACTTCCAATAATGTTGCACGTACCATCCGCGCCAAAATTGCCGCTAATGCCGTTCCCATCGTTAGCGCAGGTAACACTAATGACGAAGCCCCTTCCAGTCCACTAACAGGCAACCAGCCCAAAGTCAGCGAAAAAAACAAAATTAAAACAGGTCCCGCTAAAAAATTAGGAATAGAAACACCCAATAACGCAAATATCATTGCCCCATGGTCTATAGCACGATGTGGATATAACGCTGCTAATCCCCCCAAAGGAAACGCAAGTAAAATTGCAACGCTTAAACCACTAACCGCTAATAACGCCGTGACGGGTAAACGTTGCCACAGTAATTGGCTAACAGGCTCTTTTGCGGTTAATGACGTACCTAAATCACCGTGTAACAAACCTGTTACATACAGCCACCACTGCATTAATAAGGGCTGATCTAAACCTAACGCATGGCGTAAGGCTTCTTGGTCTGTTGTTGTTGCTGACTCGCCCAATATCACTTGAACAGGGTCACCAGGCACTAAATGAATCAATAAAAACACCAACGTCACCACGCCCAACATCACAGTGAGCGCACTTAATAAGCGAGAAAGAAACAGGGTGAACATGGTCGTTTAAAAATATTTAATCAGTGAATGAGAGAGAAAAAGCAATTATCTTTTAACCAAACGCAACGCATTAACAACGACTAATAACGAACTTAACGACATCCCCAAAGCCGCCAACCAAGGCGGAACAAATCCCAAGGCAGCCGCAGGCAATGCCAACACGTTATAACCCACTGCCCACGCTAAGTTTTGCCGAATAATTGTTAAAGTCTTTTGTGCGGTTTGAATCGCCAAATGCAAATTAGATAATTGTTCAGATAACAAAATCATATCCGCACTTGCCCGCGCAATCTGCGTGCCGCTCCCCATTGCAATCGACACCTGTGCTTGTGCCAAAACAGGCGCATCATTTACCCCATCGCCAACCATTGCCACAATCGCCCCTTGCGCTTGCAAAGCATGGACTTTTTCCAATTTTTCCGCAGGCGTTAAAGCAGCCGCATAATTATCAATACCAACCGACTCCGCCACTTGACGCACAGCAGTTTCATGGTCGCCACTGAATAAAAACAACTGTTTCCCTTGTTGACGCAAGATATCCATCACCGCCCGCGCCCCTGCACGTAATTCATCGCCAAGTAAAAACACACAATGAATCTCTTGCTTATCCGCTAAATACACCAAACTATCACCACTTGCCTGTAACGGCTTTAACTGTTCAGCGGATAAAGTTAAGGCTGTTTGTACTCGAATAAATTCCGCCGTACCAACAAAATACGCCTTGCCATTAATCTCCCCTTGTAAACCTGCACCGACATGATTACTCACCTGTGTTGCAGTGTAAGGACTCGCTTCGCCCGCTTTTCGTAAAGCTTTCGCAATAGGATGTTCAGAATGGACTTCCAACGCAGTCGCATATGCTAAACAAGTCTGTGTTGACCACGCACTAAAATGCTGTGTTTGACGCAAAGTTAGCTGTCCAATCGTCAACGTACCTGTTTTATCAAAAACAATATGCGTTGCACGGGCAAGCGTTTCTAAAGCATGACCGCGCGTTGTAAGCAGTCCGATACGGGTTAATGTGCTAGTCGCTGCCGTAATTGCGGTCGGTGTTGCTAATGACAAAGCACAAGGACAAGTCACAACTAAAACTGACAGGGTAATTTCTAACCAACGGCTAGGGTCAATCAACCACCAAGACACCGCTACGAATACCGAGAGCAACAACACCCCAGCCACAAACCAACCTGCAATTTGGTCTGCAAACTGTGTAATTTGCGGTTTTTCCGTTTGCGCCCGTTCTAATAAACGCAAAATATGCGATAACACCGTATCCGCGCCGACTTTTTCCACCCGCATCTGTAACGGGCTTTCAATATTAATCGTACCTGCGATAACCTTATCCCCCTGCTGTTTCAACATTGGGCGACTTTCACCTGTTAATAACGACTCATCAATGCTAGAACAGCCTGTTATCACCATGCCATCAGCGGGAATATTTTCACCTGGGCGAATTAACACCGTATCCCCTACCCCTAAATCCGCAACAAGGATTAAATCTTCTTGTACACCGTTTGCAGTCGTGGTTAAACGGGTCGCCATATTAGGCACAATACGGACAAGATTTTCAGACGCATGCGCGCTTTTTTGCCGTGCGACTAATTCAAAATAACGCCCACTGAGCAGGAAAAATACAAACATACTGACTGAATCATAATAAACATGGTCAGTCCCTTGTACGACCGTGGTCCAAACACTCCCCACAAATGCCAACAATAAACCCACCGCCACAGGCACATCCATCCCCACCCGTCGCAAAGATAAATCCCGATATGCATTTTTAAAAAATGGGGTTGCGGTATAAAGCATAATGGGAATAGTGAGCAACAAACTCACCCAATTAAACAAGACGCGAAACTCAGGTTCTATTTGCGTGCCTGACCATTCCGCCGCATAAATCGCCAAGGCAAACATCATAATCTGCATACTTAAAACGCCAGAAACCCCAATGCGACGCAGATAATAACGGCGTTCTTGCTCTAAAATCGCTTGTTGGCGGTCAGGGTCATAAGGATGTGCCAGATAACCAATACGACTAACCGCTTGTAAAATTTCGCTTAACTGTATCTGACTATTATCCCAACGTACCCGAGCGCGATTAGTAGAATAATTCACACTAACTGCTAACACCCCTTTTAAACCGCGCAAATGACGTTCATTCAACCAAACACACGCCGCGCAAGTAATCCCCTCTAAAATTAACGCAGCTTCGCGAATATGCTCCCCTTCTGTACGAACAAAACGCTTTTGAATCTGTGGATTATCATAAACAGTCGTTTGCTGTAAAAAAGTGGGGACAACTTCCCGCCCTGTTGGCGCGTTGTCGGTGCGATAGGTATAAAAATCCGTTAAACCACTATCGACAATAGCTTGCGCGACAGCCTGACAACCAGCGCAACACATACAATGAGTTTCACCATTAATCCGCACAGGTAAATAAGTTTTTTCAGGGATGGGTAATCCACAATGATAACAATGGGTTTCTGACATCATGAAGGGACACAATTTAAGCGAAATGAAGAACAAACAATTATACACAGGTTCGTTTACTGTTTGGATTGATTCCCCATTGAAAACACAAGCGACGCTTAACCATCATACAAAGCATTTATAAAAACAATATAAAATAAAGCATTAGAGCTTACTGATAAACAACCTATTCTTTTTTGCTAAAAGGCAGATGAAATAACTTGCATAACATCTATAACGTGTTTATACTGTGTCTTCTCTGGTGCGAGGTGGAGCAGTCTGGCAGCTCGTCGGGCTCATAACCCGAAGGTCGTAGGTTCAAATCCTGCCCTCGCTACCAATCTTTTTTTCCCTTCTTAAAAATTTCCCTCATTTTTAGTACCTCTACAAAAATTCTCTATATCCCTAATACAATTGTTTTACCTGCATTTGCATTCATTTTTTGTTTACAGCGTTTCTAAAAAACCTGATAACAGATAAACATTACCCTATCGGTTATCAGGTTTGATAGTTTTTAAGAACTGACCGTTGCAGGATTTAGGTCTGATACTGATTTATCAACTTTTACCGTTTTTTCTGCAACACGCCGATAACGTCTATCCGTTGCCGATAAGACTCCCGCAAATGCCATTAATAACGCGCCTAGCCAAATCCAACGAATGAAAGGCTTATAATAAATTCGCACGCTCCACGCGCCCCCCCCTAAAGGTTCGCCCATAGAAACATAAATATCACGGAATAACCCTGCATCGATACCCGCTTCAGTCATGGGCATTGTACGTACTAAGTACATGCGTTTTTCTGGATGTAAAACGGTCACATCTTTTCCATCTTTCTGCACACGTACTGTTGCTCGTTCTGCGGTGTAGTTTGAACCTTGTATATGCTCAGTTTTTTCAAAAATGAAATGAAATCCAGCAACATCTAATTCGACATTAGGTTCTAAACGTACATCTTCTTCAACACTATAAGCATTCGTCAGCGTCACGCCAACAACAAACACCGCAACGCCAAAATGCGCAATGCTCATACCGTAAAAACTGCGTGGTAAATCGCGTAACCCTTGCCAAAAGCTAGGTTTATGTTTGGTTTTCTCTAATAAGTCTTTTACGATAGTTAATAAAATCCAGAAAGCAACCGCAAGACCTGGAAAGACGATTAATCCTGCTTCGCCTAAATAGAACACAGGCACGGCAATGCCTAAAACAATACTGAGTAAGAGGAGAAACCAAAGTTGTTTGATTAAACGTTGAGGTTTATCACTCTTCCAACGAGTTAGTGAGCCAATTCCTAATAAAATCAGTAAGGGAGCCATCAGGAAGAAAAAGACTTTATTAAAGTAGGGAGGCCCTACGGATAATTTGCCTAAATTAAGCGCGTCTAAAAACAAGGGGTAGAGCGTGCCGATGAGAATACAGGCAGTGGTGACAACAAGGAAAATATTGTTAAGCAGTAATAAAGTTTCTTTAGAAAACAGTTCAAAATGTCCGCCTTGTCCCATGCTCGGTGCACGCCATGCGTACAAGAACAGGGAAATACCGATAACAATACCTAAGAAAATCAGAATAAATGTGCCTCTGGTTGGGTCTGTTGCAAAGGCATGAACCGAGGTTAAGACACCAGAGCGAACAAGGAATGTCCCTAATAAACTGAGTGAAAAGGCAATAATGGCAAGTAAAACTGTCCAGCTTTTGAATGCGCTACGTTTTTCGGTAACAGCGAGGGAATGTAATAAAGCAGTACCGACCAACCAAGGCATAAAGGAGGCGTTTTCGACAGGATCCCAAAACCACCAACCGCCCCAGCCTAATTCGTAGTAAGCCCACCAACTGCCTAATGCAATACCAATAGTTAAAAATACCCACGCAATCAATGTCCAAGGACGTGACCACCGTGCCCACGCACTGTCTAATTGCCCACTGAGTAAAGCGGCAATGGCGAAGCTAAAGGCAACGGAAAAACCAACATAACCCATGTATAACATGGGAGGATGAATAATTAATCCAGGGTCTTGTAATAAGGGGTTTAAGTCGCGTCCATTTGCAGGGGCATCCGCTAAACGCTCAAAAGGATTTGAGGTTGCAATGAGAAAGAGCAGGAAACCTACACTAATAAATCCCATGACACTTAAAACACGAGCAACGGTAACAGGTGGTAAGTTACGGCTAAAACTGGCAACGGCGACTGTCCAAAATCCTAAGGTTAACACCCAGAGGAGGAGAGAGCCTTCATGTCCACCCCAAACACTGACAATGCGATAAATCAGTGGTAGCTGTGAGTTGGAGTTCTGCGCAACATAACTGACGGAAAAGTCGTTAGTAATAAAGGCATAAGTTAAACAAGCGTAAGCAAGTAAAACAAAGACAAGTTGTCCTGCAGCAGCTGGGCGGGCAACGGCTACCCAGTTAGGAATTTGACGGGCGGCCCCTATCAAAGGAAAAATGAGTTGTACCACTGCTAAACATAAAGCAAGGATTAACGCGAAGTGTCCGAGTTCTGGAATCATAAATAAAACCGAGCTAAAAAAGGGGAAGATAGCTTATTCTTGCGGGGCTTTGGCTTTTTCTAATTGAGCCGCTTTGATAGCGGCAGCCGCTTCAGGAGGCATATATTTTTCATCATGTTTGGCTAATACTTCAGAGGCTTGAAAAACACCATTAGTATTTAATTGACCGATAGCGACAACGCCTTGTCCTTCACGAAATAAATCAGGTAAAATTCCTGTATATTCAACGGGCATCGTTTTTACTGTATCGGTCACGGTAAATTTAACGGTCAGGCTTTCTGATGAACGTTGCAAACTGCCTGTTGTGACCATGCCACCGATTCGAATCGTTTTATCCGCAGGGGCTTTACCATCTAAAATCTCGCTAGGCGTGAAAAAGTAAAGCATGTTTTCACTGAATGCACTAATAGCGAGTCCTACCGTCGCGCTGACCCCAACAATAACGAGTAACACAATAAAAAACCGTTGTTTATGCTTTTTATTCATGGTGATAAAACTAGCCATTTTCTTTCCTTCTCATCCGTCGGGTAAGGCTTTGCAATAACTCGCGTTTGTGATTGAGAGGAACAATGACATTAGCAGTTATCACAATGAATGCTAAACCGTAACTTGTCCACACATAAAAGGCGTACCCCCCCATGTTAAAAAACTCACTCATGCGTTTTGCCTCCTGATTAAGTTGTAGATTTTTCTGCGGGTAAATGAGGAGTTGCTGTAAATAGTACACTAACCCATTTGCTATTTTTTTCTCGTTCTAACACTTCATTGCGTGCACGCATGAGTAACACTAAAGCAAAGAAAATTTGAAAAGCAAAGACCATAATTAACAAAGGAATCAACATATTAATATCAATATTTGATTTCATCTTTAAAATACTGATTGTTGAGCCTTGATGTAAGCTATTCCACCAGTCAACGGAAAATTTAATAATCGGTAAATTCACCGCGCCCACAATGGCTAAAATCCCGCTAGCACGCGCCGCGTTGCGTTTATCCTCAATCGCTGAGTTTAAAGCAATAATACCTAAATATAGGAAAAACATGATTAATGTGGAAGTTAAGCGTGCATCCCATGCCCACCATGTACCCCACATGGGTTTTCCCCATAAAGAACCTGTTACCAGTGCTAAAAATGCAAAAGATGCCCCAATTGGTGCGGCACAAGCAGCCATAATGTCTGCTAGTTTAATCTTCCAAATAATACCAATTGCGGCAGAAACAGCCATAAATGCATAAATAAACATGCCCATCCATGCAGATGGAACATGGACAAACATAATCCGATAACTATGTCCTTGCTGATAGTCAACAGGCGCAACAATTAAGGCTTGATATAAACCAATCAGCAATAAGACAGTACAAGTCCATGCTAAGTAAGGAATAACACGACCTGCAAAACTGTAGAAATAAGGCGGGGAGGAGAGTTTATGTAAAAATGCCCACATAGTATATAAATGATGAGTAATAAATCAATTTGCAAGAATGAAGTATAGATGATAGTGCTTAAATCGGACTGAAGAACATACTGTAATTGACTCACACAGCACACGCAATTAACTAAAATTTAATGCAGATAGTCATAGGCAAAAATAAAGGATATGGTCAGCAAGCAACCATATCCCTCACAAAAATCTGTGTTATACCACAGTTACAACAGGCTTATTGTGTTCTTTCCACAAGTCGATTTTGATGAACTACAATATTCGCGCTCACTTTCATTTCAGCTAATAACTGTTTAAATACAGTATCACCAAGTGCGCGTTTTGCCTGTGTTTTTAACCGCTCCAATTCTGGATTTTCTGTAGGTTGAGCATTATCTGCTGTACCATTTGTTGCTGTCACAATATTAGGCATTTCACCTGCTTTGACTGCTAACAAAATGATGAGCGCGTAATCACCATTATTTAAAGCAATACCTTGATATAAAGCTTGTTTATCCGCAGGATGTCCCATCTTGAAGGCTTCTCGCACAATGTCAGGATGCCCTAAAGTCGTGTTTTGCCGTTCTATCCATTGCGCAGGTTGCGCTTGTAATTCATATTTTTTGAACAAAGCATCAGGATTTTCACCTTTTTGTAAGGCAGCCAGTAATTCTCCCCCTAATTTCTCTGCTTCTTTACGACCTTTGTCTTGTTTCAACTGTGTAGTAATGTCGGCTTTTACTTCTTCTAAAGGACGGAGCTGCGCGGGTTTATGCTCTTTTAAACGAATAACGGCAATGTGTTGGGGCTTATCTAACTCTAACACTTCGCTGTTATAACGATTATCTAACACTTGTGGACTAAAAGCCGCTTCAATCACTTTTTGATTAGATAAAAAGCTATCTTTTTCAGCAACAACTGTTTTAGCAAATAAATCGGTTGTTTTGATAGGGAGTTTTAAAGTATCTGCAATGGCTTGCAAACTATTGGGATTTTCAAATGCTAAATCAGCCATTTGTTCGGCGTGTGCATAAAATGCCTGTTCGGCTTCTTCTTGTTGTACTTTTTTCAACAATTCTTCGCGAACCGCCTCAAAAGGTTTTGTTACCGTTGGTTTTGCATCGACCAACTGAATAAGGTGAAAACCAAATTGCGTTTTAACAGGTTTGTCGCTTAAATCGCCCACTTTCATGGCTTTTACAGCATCTTCAAACGGTTTCACCATAAAGCCCTCACCAAACCAACCTAAATCCCCGCCTTTATCTTTATTACTGGTATCGCTGGAAAATTCCTTAGCCATTTCATCGAAAGTTTTTTCTTTACTCTTGATTTTACCAAGAATATCAGTTGCTTTTTTCTCCGCTTCAGTGACTTTGTCAGCGGTGGCATCAGTAGGGACTTCAATTAAAATGTGTTTAGCCTGCCATTGACCAGATGTTGTAAACGAGGCGAGACGCTCTTGATACTGCGCCTTTAAGGTATCTTCGCTGATATTTTGCGTATTGGCTAAATCAGCTTGAGATAATTCAATATATTCAATACTGACTTGTTCAGGGGTTTTGTAAGAATCAGGATGCTCTTGATAATACTTATTAATTTCAGCATCATCAATGCTGACTTTATCCACAAAACGGCTTGTCGGAATGGTGAGATAGCTGACAGAACGTTGTTGTTTCTCCAGTTGCATCCGATTGGTTACTTCGGCTGGGCTTACAAATGCAGTATTGGTGATGCCATCCTGTAGCTGTGTCGTTAATAAAGAACGACGCATTTCAAATTCAAATCCTGTCGGATTCATGCCTTGTGTTCGTAAAGCCTGTTCATACAGCGGTTGGGAAAACATCCCCGTTTGTTGAAACATGGGGAATTGATGAATGCGTTGCGCTAGCATCATATCGCCAATTCTCATGCCATGGTCTGCTGCTGTTTGTAACAAAATTTCTTGTTCAATCAAACGATTCAGTGTGTCTTGGCGGATTTGCGCATCCATAAAGGATAAATCTGCCTGTTGCATCATGTTACGCAATTGACGTTTTTGTTGATCAAATGCTTGTTCAAAACTTTGATTAGAAATTTCTACGCCATTGACTTCAGCAATAGCAATATCGCGTGAAGGACTTAAATATTCTTGAATCCCCCACAATGCAAAAGGTATGGAAATGATGACAATTAATGCCCATCCTAACCACCCTTGAATACCTGCACGCATACCTTGTAGCATGAGTGTCTCCCATTAGGTTAAAAAATCAATAATTATCTGTATATTGCAAGCTTATAGTCGCTGTATTTTTATAAAATACTGTAACATCCAGTTTCTCACTGAGAAAATAATGACATTTTACAATATTTATAAGTTGATTGAGTGAGTAAAACGAGCATTCTGTGATAAGTTACTTGAATGATGACAGGAATGCATTTTGAGTATGCGATATTGGGTCATCTTAGGAAATCACAAAGAGAAGTTAGTGCGATAAGGATTAATTGAATATACGTTAAAAAACAGATGAAACAATTGGTATAACACAAGAATGGTGTATTTTTTGATAGTGCTAAACAAGCAGGGCTTTAAATGAGTAAAAACCGACTTGTTTAGCACGACCCAAAAAAAAAGGTGCATATAAAATGCACCTTTTGCGAATAATTGGCGGAGCGGACGGGGCTCGAACCCGCGACCCCCGGCGTGACAGGCCGGTATTCTGACCAACTGAACTACCGCTCCAAAAATCTGGACTAAATTTATTCTTCTTTATCTTAATTGGTGGGTGTTGAGGGGCTTGAACCCCCGACCCCCGCCTTGTAAGGGCGATGCTCTACCAACTGAGCTAAACACCCACTTAACCAATCAATGAAGAACACATTATAGACACATAAAAACGATATTGCAAGTTTTTTTAAAATTAATTCACAGAATCTTTCAGTGCTTTGCCTGGTTTAAAGACAGGCACTTTTGCCGCTTTAATATCCAATGGCTTGCCTGTCCGTGGATTACGTCCTGTCCGTGCAGCACGTTCACGTACGGTAAATGTCCCAAACCCGATTAACGTGACAGTGTCATTTTCTGTTAAAGCCTTTTTGATACTATCCAGTACTGCATCAACAGCTTTTGCGGCTGTTGTTTTAGGAATATCAATAGATTCAGCGACTGCCTGAACGAGTTCCGATTTGTTCATTATTTTCCCCCGTTTTACGTGGATTAAGAAGTTAACATCAAGAAATGCTTAAATTTACCATTCAACCAAACACATAGGCAATAAACATGCCTTAAGACAAAACAGGCAGATTGCCTAGGCAATCTGCCCTCATTGTATCACGTTAATGTGTTTGTACACTCTGTTTTTTCTGAATATTCGTGGCTTCTACCACAGTTTGTTCTTCTCCTACCGCTTCTTCTTCACGAGTTGCCAAAGGTGTTGGCATGTGCTGTAAAGCGATTTCCAATACTTCATCAATCCATTTTACTGGATGAATATCAATATTTTTCTTTATATTATCAGGTATTTCTTGCAGTTCGCGTTTATTTTCATCAGGGATCAACACGGTTCGAATTCCGCCCCGTAACGCGGCAAGCAGTTTTTCTTTCAGCCCGCCAATGGGTAAAACTTCGCCCCGTAGTGTGATTTCTCCTGTCATGGCAACGTCAGCTTTTACAGGAATATTCGTCAATATAGAGACAATAGCCGTACACATACTAATCCCTGCGCTAGGACCATCTTTAGGTGTAGCTCCTTCAGGGACATGAATATGTAAGTCATATTTCTGATAAAAGTCGTTGGTAATTCCTAAAGAATCAGCGCGACTTCTCACAACACTCATGGCGGCTTGAATAGACTCTTGCATCACATCGCCTAACTGTCCTGTATATGACAGTTTGCCTTTACCTGGCATGATTGCTGTTTCAATGGTTAATAAATCACCCCCAACTTCTGTCCATGCCAAGCCAGTGACTTGTCCAATACGGTCTTCTTCTTTGGCACGACCATAGCGGAAACGTTGTACGCCAAGATATTTTTCTAAATTACGTGGCGTAATGGTGATTTTTTTCACTGTCGGTTTTAGTAAAATCTCTTTGACGACTTTACGGCATAATTTAGCAATTTCGCGTTCTAAATTACGCACGCCTGCTTCACGGGTGTAAAAACGCACAATATCACGAATTGCCGCTTCATTGATGCTGATTTCTTCTTTCTTTAACCCATTATTTTTAAGCTGCTTGTTAATAAGGTAGTTAAGCGCGATATTGACCTTTTCATCTTCGGTATAACCTGAAAGACGAATAACTTCCATACGATCCAGCAGGGCAGCAGGAATATTCAGCGTGTTTGCCGTCGCAACGAACATAATATCGGACAAATCATAGTCGATTTCTAAATAATGATCGTTGAATGTATGATTTTGTTCGGGGTCTAACACTTCTAGTAAGGCAGATGCTGGATCCCCACGGAAATCCATTGCCATCTTGTCCACTTCATCCAGTAAAAAGAGGGGATTACGTGTGCCAACTTTAACAAGGTTTTGTACGATTTTACCTGGCATAGAGCCGATGTAAGTACGGCGATGCCCACGAATTTCTGCTTCATCACGTACACCACCTAATGCCATACGGATAAATTTGCGGTTTGTTGCACGTGCAATGGATTGACCAAGTGAAGTTTTACCAACACCAGGGGGACCAACAAGGCAAAGAATTGGTCCTTTAAGTTTGTTAACCCGTTGTTGCACAGCTAAGTATTCTAAAATGCGTTCTTTGACCTTTTCTAAACCATAATGATCAGCTTCTAAAATCTTTTCCGCTTTGGCAATGTCACGACTAATTTTTGAACGTTTGCGCCATGGAACATTGACGAGTACATCAATATAGTTGCGCACGACCGTTGCCTCAGCCGACATTGGAGACATCAACTTGAGCTTGTTTAACTCATTATAAGCTTTTGCTTTTGCTTCTTTAGGCATACCCGCTTCTTCAATTTTACGGGTCAATTCGTCGATTTCACTAGGAACTTCTTCTAATTCGCCTAATTCTTTTTGAATGGCTTTCATTTGCTCATTCAAATAGTATTCGCGCTGACTCTTTTCCATTTGCCCTTTGACACGTTTCCGTATCCGCTTTTCAATTTGGAGCAAATCGATTTCGGATTCCATCAGGGCAATGAGGTGTTCTAAACGATCTCTAATATTAGTGATTTCTAAAATCTTTTGTTTTTCTTCGATTTTAATTGCCATATGAGCAGCAATGGTATCTGCTAAACGGCTGGGTTCATCAATACTGGATAAAGAACTGAGGATTTCGGGTGGAACTTTTTTGTTGAGTTTGATGTATTGATCAAAGTGAGAAGTAATTGAACGGGCTAAGACTTCAACCTCGCGTTCATTTCCTTCTGAAGAGGCTAAGGGCATTACTTGCGCAGAGAACATATCATCAACAGATAAGAAATTGATAATTTTAGCGCGCTCTCCTCCCTCTACTAAAACTTTGCTAGTTCCATCAGGTAATTTCAGGAGTTGCAAGATATTAGAAACGGTACCAATACGATAAATATCTTCAATATTGGGTTCGTCTTCGGCTGCATTTTTTTGTGCCACTAACAGAATTTGTTTATCTGTTTTCATGGCTTGTTCAAGGGCATGAATGGATTTTGCACGCCCTACAAAGAGTGGGATAACCATGTGGGGATAAACGACGACATCCCGTAATGGTAACACTGGCAACACTAAGCGTTGATCCTCGATCACTTCTGAGGTTTTGTCATCGTACGCCATAAAGAATCCTCTATATATTCAGATGCGACACACGCACCCGAAAGAAACAGTAAAAACCACTGTTCTTGATAGTAGTGCTACGCCTAGACAATTCAAGGCTCTCAGGCATCACTGCCTGAGTTTTTACGGGCACTAATCAGATGCAACACGTTGCTTTTCTGTGTTCTTGTATAAAATAAGTGGTTTTGATTCGCCTTCAATGACTGTTTCATCAACGATGACTTTCGCCACGTTTTCCATAGAGGGCAGATCGTACATGGTTTCTAATAGAATATTTTCTAAGATAGAACGTAGTCCACGTGCACCTGTATTGCGAGCAAGGGCTTTACGGGCAATAGCTTTGAGGACTTCATCACGAAACTCTAATTTTGCCCCTTCCATCTCAAACAATTTAATATACTGTTTGGTCAGTGCATTTTTAGGTTCAACCAGAATTTTGACCAGTTGTTCTTCTGTCAGTTCTTCTAAGGTTGTGATAATGGGTAAACGACCAATAAATTCGGGAATTAAACCGTATTTAATTAGGTCTTCTGGCTCTACGCCGTGTAGGAGTTCGGTAATATTGCGTTTATCATCGTTGCTACGGACTTCCGCAGAAAAACCAATACCGCTTTTTTCTGAACGGGCACGGATAACTTTTTCTAACCCTGCAAATGCACCACCACAAATAAAGAGCATGTTGGTGGTATCAACTTGTAAAAACTCTTGTTGGGGATGTTTTCTGCCGCCTTGGGGTGGAACAGAGGCGATTGTCCCTTCAATGAGTTTTAATAGGGCTTGTTGTACCCCTTCGCCAGAAACATCTCGCGTAATTGAGGGATTATCTGATTTACGAGAAATTTTATCGATTTCGTCGATGTAAATAATGCCTGTTTGTGCCTTTTCTACATCATAATCACACTTTTGTAAGAGTTTTTGAATGATGTTTTCTACATCCTCACCGACATAACCTGCTTCGGTTAAGGTTGTTGCATCTGCCATGGTAAAGGGCACGTTGAGAAAACGCGCAAGTGTCTCAGCTAGCAGGGTTTTACCTGAACCTGTAGGACCAATGAGGAGAATATTGCTTTTGGCAATTTCTACTTCATTTTTCTTGTTCAGTTGGGTTTCAACCCGTTTGTAGTGATTATAGACAGCAACAGACAAAACCTTTTTGGCGTGTTCTTGTCCAATCACATACTCATCTAAATGTTGATGAATTTCATGTGGCGTTGGAAGTTTGCGACGTGCATTTGCATCTGCGTGTTCCTGAACTTCTTCACGAATAATATCGTTACAAAGTTCAACGCATTCGTCGCAAATAAAAACGGAAGGGCCTGCAATCAGTTTACGAACTTCATGCTGGCTCTTACCACAAAAAGAACAATAGAGTAAGCGGTCATCACTGCCATGTCTGGCTTTTCTATCATCACTCATTGTGAGTCACCTCAATTAGGGACTGCATAAAACGGGCATCTTAATGACATCATGCCACTTATACATACAATCTTACGGTTTAGGAGCGGCAAGGGCTTGTCGCGTGGTTAATACAGCGTCAATTAAGCCATATTTCATTGCTTCATCAGCCGACATGAAGTTATCTCTATCGGTATCACGGGCGATGGTTTCTAAAGGCTGACCTGTATGTTTAACTAGGATATTATTCAAACGATCGCGGACTTTCAAGATTTCACGGGCATGAATATCAATATCGGTCGCTTGCCCTTGGAAGCCACCTAATGGTTGGTGAATCATGACACGAGAATGAGGTAAACAATAGCGTTTGCCTGCAGCACCGCTTGCGAGGAGTAGCGCGCCCATACTGGAGGCTTGTCCAATGCAAAGAGTGCTTACATTAGGCTTGATGAATTGGATAGTATCGTAAATAGACATGCCCGCCGTCACAGAGCCGCCTGGGGAGTTGATATATAAGTGAATATCTTTGTCGGGATTTTCTGATTCTAAAAATAACAGCTGGGCAACGATAAGATTAGCCATGTAGTCTTCAACTTGTCCTACAAGGAAAATTAATCGTTCTTTTAAGAGGCGAGAATAAATATCATATGACCGTTCGCCTCTGGCTGACTGTTCGACAACGATAGGAACTAAATTCCCTGCTGCTTGAATATCCGATATTATCCTGTCTTTCATGACGTACCGCCTACTTGTTGTTTTCGTGTTGTTCCATCACTGCATCAAATGACATGGGTATTTCGGTCACTTGTGCTTTCTCGACTAACCACTCAACGATTTGCTCTTCTAAAACGACAGATTCAACTTGTTCTAATCGTTGAGGGTCTGCATAGTACCACTTAATAACGACTTCAGGTTCTTCGTAGGTAGATGCAACGGTTTCAATCATTTCCCGTACTTTGTCTGCACGCACTTTAATGTTATTGGCGCGAACTAATTCAGACATTAACATGCCTAAGCGAACACGACGTTGTGCCCGTTCTTCAAACATGGCGGGCTCTGGTTGAACATTGCTATTCATACCTGCGTCGCGTAGCTCTTGAAGCATGTTTTGTACCATGCGTTGTGTTTCATGGGCAACCATGGCTTTAGGTACTTCAAGCGGATTGTTTTTTAACAGGATTTCTAATACTTGCTGTTTAACCTTGTTTGTAACAGCAAACTTCAGCTCACGCTCCATATTGTCACGCACTTCTTTATAGAGTGCATCTAATTCACCTGAAGCAACCCCAAGAGATTTAATGAAGTCTTCATTAATTTCGGGTAATTTAGGTTTTGCGACTTCGTGAACTTGGACAACAAAATGAACTGTTTTTCCAGCAATTTCACTATTTGTGTGTTCCGCTGGGAAGGATATATCGACTTCTCGCGTATCTCCAGCACGCACACCTAACATGGCTTCACTGAAATTAGGCAGGATATTATTGGTGCGTTCATCCCCTAAAACCAAGCGTAATGCTTTTGCTTCATTGCCTTTAAAGGGATTTCCATCTACAGTGCCAACAAAATCAATGGTGATTTGGGAATCTTTTTCCGCAGGGGCATCTATATTTTCCCAATCTTGGCGTTGTTTCCGTAACTTTTCTAACATTTTGTCGATGTCTGGTTGAGTTACTTCAGCAACAGGTTTTTCAATGTTGAGGTTATCGATATTGACAGCACTAATTTCAGGGAAAATTTCAAAATCAGCGGTATAGGCTAAATCTTGAGAAAAATCGGTTAAATTACTTTTTAAATCAATTTTGGGCTGTCCAACAGGATGGAGTTTTTCTTGTTCTATAGCTTCTTTAAAGCTGCTTTCAATGAGTTCACCAATGACTTCTTGGCGGACTTGTCCACCGAATTTTTGCTCAACGACACGCAAGGGAATCTTACCGGGACGAAAACCATTCACCTTTACAGTATGTGACAACTCCTTGATACGGCTTTGAATTTTTTCTTCAATCCGTTCTTTAGGAACACCGATGGTCATACGGCGTTCTAACGTACTGGTAGTTTCTACTGACACTTGCATGTTGTATTGTAACCTCTTGTTGGAATCGTATAGAGAAGAAGGGGTATGCGAAAGAAGAGACTCGAACTCTTATGGGTTACCCCACTGGAACCTAAATCCAGCGCGTCTACCAGTTTCGCCACTTTCGCATAAAAAGACATTAATAAATTAACAATAGCAATACAGTCGCTCGCTGTATACCTGAACATTGCGCTGAATGATGGTCTTACCACTGTCAGGCAAACTTTTAAGGCAGGGAGACTGTCCGTTATTGGGACAAGTCGCATGTTGTATCTTTAAGCAGGAGTACACAGCTTTTCTATGGTTGATTGGGAAGCGTTATCTTAAGCGACCATACCTAAATGATACTAAAAAACGAAACCCAGCAAGGAGGCTGGGTAGATAAATTCTGGTGGGCTGTGTAGGTTTCGAACCTACGACCCGCTGATTAAGAGTCAGCTGCTCTACCAGCTGAGCTAACAGCCCTTAATAAAGAGCCAAATACTACTATATTTTTTTCTGATAGACAACAGGCATTTTGCTGGAAGTTGATTGTTCTGCATTTTACTGTTTTATTTTTATCTAATTAAAATTATTAATTTTTTATAAATTTCAGGTGATGTTTTTAATTTATTTATTGTAGGATGCATCCTAATTTCTAGTTTTCTTGTCTCACAATTTATGCGTATTTTACTGGTTAAGACCTCCTCGCTGGGCGATGTGATTCATACCTTACCCGCTTTGACCGATGCTTATCAACAACTGCCCCATTTGCAATGTGATTGGGTTGTTGAGGAGGCGTTTAAAGAAATTCCGACGTGGCATCCTGCGGTTAAACAAGTGATTCCTTCCGCTGTGCGCCGTTGGCGTAGCAATGTTAAACAGGCAATTCGTAGCGGGCAATGGCGGTATTTTAAAGAGAGCCTACAACAATGCCGTTATGATTATATTATTGATGCACAAGGTTTATTAAAAAGTGCGTTGATAGCATATCAAGCAAACGGCAAACGGGTTGGGCTTAATTGGTCATCTGCACGCGAGCCATTGGCTAGTTTGCTTTATCATCAACGCTACGCTGTCGCATGGAATCAACACGCCGTTACACGATTACGTCAACTATTTGCTGCCATCTTTGACTATCCATTGCCTGAAGCGATGCCTGATTATGGTATTCAAGATTTTTTTAAGCCTTTTAAAACTTTAAATACTCAGCCAACCGTGATTTTTCTACATGGTACAACATGGTCAAGCAAGCAATATCCTGAGGCGTATTGGTTTATACTGGCAAGTTTAGCGGTACAAGCAGGGTTACAAGTGCGTTTACCTTATGGAAATGCGATAGAACAAAATATTGCAGAAAAAATTCGTGGTAATAATCCTGAACATATCCATTTAATTCCTAAAGGTTCGCTCACTGATATGGCAAAGGAATTATTGCAAGCGCAATTAGTGATTGGCGTTGATACAGGATTAGCGCATTTAGCCGCTGCGTTAAATGTTCCTGCGATAACGCTTTATGGTGCGACCCAACCTGCATGGACTGGGACAGTTGGTCTCAATCAAGTGACCTTGCAAACCGAGTTTGCTTGCTCTCCCTGTTTACAGAAACGCTGCCGTTATAAAGAAAGTGCCCCCGTTTATCCCGCTTGTTATGCGCAATTGCCTCCCCAAAAAATTTGGGAAATCGCACAACATTTATTAACTCATTCACCTTAAGCTAATCAGAAAACACCTCATTATTTTATGGAATCCTTCTTTATTCCTTATCAAGCGACCCAAACTTTACCACAAGGCACTATTTTAGTGCTTGCGCCACACCCAGATGATGAAGTGTTTGGTTGTGGTGGTGCAATCATGCAACACATTGCACAGGGTAATACGGTACGGGTCATTATTTTAACGGATGGTAGTGCTGCAACAACTCACGCTGATGAGGATGCACGTCGGGCTTATATTCAATTACGTCAAGCAGAGAGTCGCCAAGCCGCAAAACACTTGGGATATGGAGAACCACTATTTTGGGAAATTCCTGACCGTCACTTACAAGTTGATTCACAACTCATCGAAAAGCTACGCGATTTTATAACTACAAATCAGATTCAACAGATTTACGCACCTTCTCCCGCAGAAATTCATCCCGACCACTATGCTTGTGCACAACTTGCGCTTTCACTTTTAGCGCAATTACCAATTACTTACATTATGTATGAAATTGGTATGCCTTTGCGCCCTAATCAACTGTTGGATATTACTCCGTATTTAGACCGTAAACAGCAAGCAACAAATTGCTTTAGCTCACAATTATCCATTCAGGATTATGGGCGACATTTATACGGCTTAAATGTCTATCGTAGCTATACCCTGCCTGTCACTGTGATTGCAGCAGAAGCTTATTACGTTTTAACCCATGCAAATTGGCGAGAAAATCCATTCCGAGAGTTTGGCGAAAGCCGTCAAACAACCATCATGTCACAAATGGCGCGACAATTAACTGAGCAAGCACAGCGATTGACAGAACAGACACATACATTAGAGCGGGTTTATTACAGCACTTCATGGCGCGTTACTTATCCATTACGTGCCTTTAAACAGCATTGGCGATTATTAAAAAGATTACTGCATAAACTTGTCGCGTGATTCGCATAAAAATAAAATTTTGGGCGTGATTGACTGTAACGGCAGAATAAAGTCAACACCGCCCCAGTTAACTGCTTCACCAGGCATTCCCCAAACGATACTACTTTCCTTATCCTGTGCGATGGTTAAAGCCCCTGCATCGTGCATTTCTTTCATGCCCCGCGCCCCATCATCCCCCATACCCGTTAAAATCACGCCTATCGCGTTAGGTCCTACATTTTGCGCAATGGAACGAAATAAAACATCGACGGAAGGGCGATGACGATTTACAGGCTGTCCATCATCCAAATGACAGACATAACGCGCTCCATCACGAACGACTAATAAATGATGACTACTACCAGGGGCAATATAGACATGACCTGGTAAAATCACATCTCCTTCTTTCGCCTCCAAAACCTGCATGGCGGAAATTTGGTTCATCCGATGCGTGAATGAAGTACTAAACGCCGCTGGGATATGTTGACTAATCACAATACCAGGCGCATTTGCAGGCATTCCCATCAATAAGGTTTTAATCGCCTCAGTCCCCCCAGTAGATGCACCAATCGCAACAATTTTTTCAGTGGTTTTAAAATGGCGGGAAAAAGCGGGGGGGGTACTTTCTAAAATGATATCGGCAGAAAATTTAGGCGCGACTTTTAAGGTCGCAAGTACTGGCACTAATTTTTTATTATCTATCAATGGACGAACTTTTGCCTCTGCCGCCATTCTAATTTTGCCGTTAATTTCATTAGCATATTCGTAAAAAGTATCTGCAATATCAATTTTAGGCTTAGAAACGTAATCAATCGCCCCATACTCTAACGCTTGTAACGTCGTGTCTGCGCCTTTCTCTGTTAACGCTGAAACCATCACCACAGGCATAGGATGCAAGCGCATTAAATTACGCAAAAATGCCAAGCCATCCATACGTGGCATTTCCACATCCAAGGTTAAAACATCAGGATTTAACTCTTTAATCTTCCGTTTAGCAATATAAGGGTCACCAGCCGTACCAACGACCTCTAAATCAGGGGTTGCATTGATAATTTTGCTCAACATCTGACGCATCAGTGCAGAATCGTCGACCACTAAAACCCGTATTTTAGCCACTTGATTGCCTCAATCATGATTAAAATAAATCCACGTCTCCGCCCACAGGTTGTTTTTGCAAGTTGGACTGATACATTTTTTCCCGTTCGAGGATAGCCTGCTCCATCGCCCGTAATTTTTTAATTCTCACTAAACCTGTAAGCGGATAAAACATGATTTTACGCGGATAAATATCGCCCAAATCTTCCGCAACTAATTTTAATCCTTCTAAGCGCACATAGTTTCTAACAAACTCAATATTTTGTTGTCCGATATTTGCCATATTCTTCATAATTTGCCCCCCCCCGAATAACTTCACCTCCAAATACTGACGTTTTCCCCCATACTTTAAAATCTCGTTCACCACATGCTCCATTGCATAATTCCCATAACGCATGGCAGCACTCACATGAGTTGCCTCCCACTCTGACGAATTTAACTGCTGTGCAGGCAACATAAAATGATTCATTCCCCCAATATTATTCACGACATCCCGAATACAAGCGGAGACACAAGACCCCACCACCGTTGTGATAATCTCATCATGGCGGGTTACATATGATTCACCAGGCAATATTTTTGCGATATGTGCATGAATATGATAATCCCAGTAACGTTTGATATGCTCATAACCGGGTAAAGTACGTGGTGGCTCTGGAGGCATTCTGAATATCTGAAAAGGTCGTACAATAAATAAAACGACTTGCTAACACTAACCGCGTTAAATTAACAAGTCCTAATATACATCGTTCTCTGTAATAAACGAAAACGTTGACTTAACTGAAACAAATTTTCTGAATGACCGACAAATAAATATCGTTCCATTCCCAACAAATCTGCAAACCGATCAAATAAAACCCGTTGCGTGTCTTTATTAAAATAAATCACGACATTTCGACAAAAAATTAAATCTAAAGGACCATGCATGGGCCAACTATCCATTAAATTTAATTGATTAAAGCGAATTAACTCTTTTAATTCGGGAACTACAAGCACCCGACCACTATATCCACCTGTTCCCCGTTTAAACCAACGATGCAACCGCTCAGGCGACAACCCATTTAAACGATCTTCCTCATAAATCCCATCGACGGCTTTTTGCAACACATTAGAATCTAAATCTGTTGCCAAAATTTTCACATCCCACCCTTGAGGCATGGTTTCCTTAACCACCATCGCAATCGAATATGCTTCTTCCCCACTCGCACAGCCTGCCGACCAGATACGAATTCGACGGGTTGCAAGATTCTTTACACATAAATCAGGCAAAATATGCTTGGCTAAAAATTCAAAATGATAAGGCTCACGAAAAAATGCCGTTAAATTCGTCGTAATCGCGTTGACAAAATGAATTAACTCCTCAGTATCGCCACTGCGTAACAACTGATAATAACGGCTAAAACTATCTAATTTTAACACCCGCAAACGACGCGATAATCGACTATATAACATCTCCTGCTTATGGTCTGACAAATTAATCCCTGTCTGCTCTCGTACCAAATCGCGCAATAGTTCAAAATCCTGATGAGTAAAATGGAACTCACGTTCCATACCCCCCCAATGACCTTGTCTCATGATAACGGCAGATTTAGCTGAGCAGACAACCCCAATAACATTGCCGCCTCACACAAGGCAGGTGAAGGCGACTGCCAGCCAACAGTTACCGTTGATTGAGACATAAACGCAAGTAACAACTGCAATGTTGCAGTATCAACCCGCTCCACGTTCCCCCCACATAACTGCACCCGCTTTCCCATATTCTGCTGTAATTGCTGATATAACTGCTCTAACTGCGTTAATGTTGCCGTTTGTTCTAGGGTAATACTGACCCACTGACGATTACTATCAGGCATTGCACTAGACATGAGAGACATTGAATTAGGGGTAGATGTTGTCATACAAAACCAATGGGTTAAATAATAAAATTGTTAATAAACCTAAGTTCGGCGAGATTAAAAAGTTAAAACAGAGGCTTGCTGTATTTTCAGACGTAAAATAGCCATAGCTATTTTAATCTAATAAATTGGTTTCTTCCTGCTTGTTTTTCATCAGGATTCACTAGATAAGATTAAAAAATTGTCTGAATCAGAATTTTCAGGATTTAACAGGATTGATAGGATTTAAACCCCTTAAACAAAAAACTAACGCGAATAATTCATTTAAATCCCGCTAATCCTGAAAATCCTGATTCAAACACGCTATTGTCTTTTTAAAAGGAATTCGCAAAACTCAGGTTAAAGTCACTAAACGAAGTGCACGACAACACAAATTAAGAAATAAGCATACAATGCTAAAAAAATAGCGCACTACCTCACTTTTAATGAAGCAACGCGCTACTTTAAAAAACTACTTCACATCAGGATCATACATTTCATGCTTAATCTGATGACGATTCGCAATCAATGTATCGATGTCAGGCTCGTCTTTTAATGCACGCGCAATTGCCAACTTAGTCGCCTCATAATTCGTGCGATACAAATCTTTCTCATCAGGATTTTTCACACAAGCAGGATCAATCCAAACCATAATAATCATGCAAAGATTATTCACTTGATCACGCGGAATAACCCCCTCAATCACGCAATCTAAAATCGCATCCGCAGTTGCTGCCTGTACAACCCCGCCGTACAAATTTACATAATCCATACTCTTCATCGTCACCTTCGGCACCATCAACGCCGCAGGACGAATTTGCTGATTACATGCCCGAATCACAAACATCCGTGTATGCCCCTCAGTTTGCCCCATCAAATTTGCAAAGGCATAACCGACAGGTCCATTCACATCCCCAATAATGATTTCTGGCATTGCATCTGTACCCTGATCATTAGATGCAAATACAGTTGCTTCTCCCGTTTTAAATATAATTTTTTCAGACATTTACAACAGCCTCCAATGGGATTAAAAAACATTTTCACAAAAAAACTGCTTCACCCTTCGCAACAGGGCGTTGACTATCCGTAATCCACTCACTCCATGAACCTGCATACAACTTAGAACCCAGCAAGCCCGCCGCTTCCATTGCCAATAAATTATGACACGCAGTCACCCCAGACCCACAAGAATGAATCACATGATCAGGCTTAATATGAGGATGACCATTCAAATGCGCAAAACGCTGCCGCAACAAATCTGCTGATAAAAAATTCCCATCCGCATCTAAATTCCCCGCAAATGGCAAATTAATTGCGCTAGGAATATGACCCGCGACAGGGTCTAATGGCTCTTGCTCCCCGCGAAAACGCTCAGGCGAACGTGCATCGATGAGCAACCACTCCCCCGACTTTAAATGCTCTTCTAAAACATGCGTTGTTACCCATAAACTATCATCAGGTTGAGCAACAAATGTTTTCGGCGTTGGATGCGATGGTGTATGACTCACAGGTAAACCCTCTTTTTGCCAACGCGGAAACCCCCCACTCAACACCGCGACCGAAGAATGACCTAACCAACGCAATAACCACCATAACCGAACAGCAATACTGCCTGCACTATCATCATAAACAATCACCTGCGTATTTTTATCCACCCCCCACAAACCCAACTTATGTGCCAACGTATGCGGAGCAGGTAACGGATGCCGTCCTGTATCGGATGACTTTGCCGAAGCAAGGTCTTTATCTAAATCGGCATAACGCGCATGAGGAATATGTGCAGACAAATACTGTTGATGTCCTAACTCAGGTTGGGTCATGGCAAAACGACAATCAAAAATAACCCAATTCGGGTTATCCAAATGGGCAATTAACTGTGCAGGCGTAATTAAAGTTTGATACATGACATTCCTCAAGCATTTAGGCAAGTAACTCGATAAATAGGGAATCGTAAATATAACCTTGCCATTCTCTAACACATGCCAAAGGCATTCAATGGATTTCAGCGAAGAATCAGGGAGAATCACAAAAAGGACGAGCCAACATAGCGAACTCCCCCCCTAGATACTGATTGACGATAGGCTAAAACAATGCCATGATTGCCAGCGTAACACACTGTATTTAATTAAAATATTTCAAATACACTGACTAATCAACCAAGTAAAATGCCTGACCTCCCTCAGTGCATTGATGCAAAAGACAGCCTTTATCATGAAAAGAACCTTAAAAACCCTATCCCTTGTTATTGCATTCATACTACCCGCAACCAACTACGTTGCCTTTGCGACGGACATCACGACACAATCAAGCAGAGATACCCCGTTAAAAGTTCTTAATGAAGTTCTCGGCAAACCCAGTTCACGAGATGGATTAATCTTAACCAACCAACTGATTTACTATGTTGGCGACCCGATTAATATCAGCATTAATCTACCTGACAGTTTAAAACCCTTCCTAGACAAAACAGCACAACTACAACTCCTCCTCTATTTCTCAACAGGTGACAGCGCGATATCCCCCACTATCGTATCTCCCTTCGTAATGGCAATTCCTGTTGCTGCTCAGGGGCAATTTTTTGAAAGCACTATCGACACCAGCACTCTTTCTACAGGTGTTTACGAATTAGGACTTGTGCTGGTTAAACCAAATGGCGATGCAACAAAAGTTAGCGATTGGTACGGCGGATATGGCGGATTATTAAGTACTGTTCGCCTTAAAGTCAGTGAAAAATCTGATATGGATGATGAGGATGTCAATGGCGATGGACTGGTTGAAGGCGATGCAAACGGTGATGGTTATGTTAATACCGTTGTTGAGAACAACAATAGCTACTCCGTTGCAGACCTACTCGGTAGCCAAAGTATAGAAGTCAGTGCAGATGCTATTTGTAACAATGCACTACTTGAAGGAACATATACCTATCTTGTTCATGGTCTTACCAGACAAGGTGACTATCTAAAAGATTATGTTGAACTAGGCTTTGATATTTTCGACGGCAAAGGTAACGTAACCAACGTTTACACCGACAACATCAACCGTGCAACCTATCAAAGTATGAATGCTAAATACAATGTTGATGCAAACTGTCAAGCAAAAGTGACTTACGAAGATGGCAGTTCATTCACCATGTTTGTTGCACCCAATGGCGATGAATTCTACTACCTCTCAGCAGGTGAAGTCCCCGCTGAATCCTTTGGGGGACGAGAACATCGATTAACACCCATGACAAATATGCACTGCTCCACCGCAACACTGAACGGCGTTTATTCCTATGCATCAAAAGGGGTTAAACAAGGTGTACTTTGGATAGAAACAGGATTTGAATACTTTGATGGAAAAGGTAATGTGACTGCCGTGTTTACCAACAACGTTACCAAAACCACCGAATTTGTAAGAGGGGCTTACTATGTGGACAGCAACTGTCTTGGCGTAACCACATATTCAGAAGAAAACTTGATTGAACGCTATGCCATGTATGTTTCTGCCAGTGGTGACGAATTCTCATGGTTACAAATTGATGGCATACAACTCTTAGGCTACCTTGCAGGCGTAGAAAAACGAGTTGCCCGCTCAGTTAATACACTAAAAATCCTCGCCAACTTTACCGCAACCTCTGAACCTGTTGACCCAAACATAACAGACAATATGATATGCAACATGCCTGCACCAGAACAAATTCCGAGTAATGTTGAAATCAAATGCGGAGAAGGCTATGACGCGATTAATGGTCATTGTGAACTCAACGACCCTGATAACTTACTGTATGACGGAGCTCCCTTAGCAACAGGACCCGCTGCCCTTTGCGCCGCAGGTATTAGACTGAAAGCACCGTAAACAGTCCACGAAAAGCACGAAAGGCACGAAAATAATCACTCTTTCGTGCTTTTCTTATCTTTCATGGAGTTAAATTTACCCATGACGGAACAACGTCGTAAGCTATTCCGTGAGGTCGCGTTAAAACAGCACACCTCACCCGAACAACTCGACCAACTGATACAAATCACTTCAACACGAGAATGGTTATTTATTCTCGCTATCTTGTTAGGGTTAAGTATGGCATTAGGTTGGTATTGGTTTGGTACACAAACAACAGAAGTTACAAGTAGTTCTCTGCTTTCATCAAAGAAAAATACGCACAAATTAAATATTAAAGCACAACTAGAAACTCGATTAACTTGGTTAAGAACTTTAAGCCACATCCCAGAATCACAACGCCCCACCTTTATTCAACAACAACGCCTGAGTTTAGCGAGACAACTTGATGACCTGTCTCATTCATCACCCCTCATCAATCACACAACCCCATCTCAGGAACTTGCCACCGCTTACGCACTGTTATTACAAATGACACTTTCTGAAAATAATTCAGATACACAAATTCAACAAGCTATACAAACCTTACAACAACAAATTAATAATCTTGCGATATAAACCAAGTTCGATACTGTTTGTCAACTCTTATCCCATGCCCATTTTTCAATCGTTACTCGCTTTCTTTTCAAAAACCCCCCGTCCCGTTCGTACGGCTACCTATTTACAAATGGAATCCGCCGAATGCGGTGCAGTGGCATTGGCAATTATCTTTGATTATTACGGCTTGCATATTCCATTAGAAACGTTACGGATTGAATGCGGTGTGGGGCGAGATGGCAGTAAAGCCAGTCACTTGGTACAAGTCGCACGACGTTATGGCATGAATGCAAAAGGCTACACCCGCGAACCTGCACAGCTAGCCAATATGCAACTGCCTTTAATCGTATTCTGGCAGTTTAACCACTTTGTTGTCGTGGAAGGATTCGGCAAGGATAAAGTTTATCTTAACGACCCCGCAACAGGACGGCGGACAGTCACAATGCAAGCGTTTGACACCCACTTTACAGGCATTGTCTTGGAATTCAGCCCCAGCGCGGATTTTGTCACAAGGGGTGATAAACAAAGCATATTGACAGTATTAAATAAGCGGCTGCACGGTGAATGGCGAAATGTACTGTTTTTATTACTAACAGGATTTTTATTCGCCGTACCAAATCTAATAATGCCTGTTTTAACACAGATTTATATAGATAATTACTGGTTAGCACGTCAAACAGACTGGTTAATCTTACTATTGTTTGGCATGTCAATAACGACACTCATGCGAACAACATTAGAATGGATACAAACTCAAGTTTTAAATCGGTTTTATGCACAGTTAACCCTCAGTTGGTCAGGGCGGTTTTTATGGCATGTATTACGTTTACCTATCCAGTTTTACAGCCAACGTTCAGCGGGAGAAATTTGCCAACGAGTAGCAATTAATAGCCGTTTAGCGTCACTACTCGCGGGAGATACTGCCGAAAGCGTGCTTGCACTGATAATGGCAGGCAGTTATGCCATTTTTATGCTGTTTTTTGACACACAACTAGCCAGCGTTGCTTTAGCCGTTGCTTTACTGAATTTTTTGATATTACAAGCAATTTCACAACAACGGCAAGAAATGAGTCAACAACTATTAATGGCACAAGGCAAATTAATGGGCGCGTCAATGAATGGTTTACGCGCGATTGAATCATTGAAAGCGTCGGGGAGTGAAAACGATTTTTTTATCAAATGGGCAGGGCTTCACGCTAAAGCACTTAATTATCAACAACAATTTGCTGTTAAAACCTTATTTTTAAACGCACTACCAACCCTATTAAATACATTCAGCACATTAGCCATTTTAGCATTAGGAAGTTTAAGCATTATTCAAGGCACATTAACACTAGGGGCGTTGATAGCGTTTCAAAGTTTAGCCATGGGTTTTATGAATGCAGTCAACCGTTTAATTAATGTCGGTGTTAAAGTTCAAGTCATTGCAGGTGATATGCAGCGTTTAGAAGATGTAATGAATCAAACGGTTGATGCAATTATCACCGATGAAGCAGGAAAAACAAACGCTTTAAAAACGAACAAACCATTATCAGGTGAACTGCGTTTAGCACAAGTTAGTTTTCGCTTCTGTCCTTTAGACCCGCCATTATTAAAAAAAATCAATTTTGAGATACACGCAGGACAACAAGTGGCATTAGTCGGTATGTCGGGCAGCGGCAAGTCGACACTGGCTAAATTGATTGTTGGTTTATACACCCCAAGTGAGGGCAATATTTTATTCGATGGAAAAGCCCGCGCTCAAATTCCCCGCACCGTTTTTAACCATTCTCTCGCCTTTGTTGACCAAGATGTCAGCATCTTTGAAGGAACAATTCGAGAAAATTTAATCTTATGGAATGAAGAGATTAGCGATGCAGAAATGATTCAAGCCACACAAGATGCGTGTATTCATGAAGTTATCATCAGTCATGGTCGCGGTTATGATGAACCACTATTAGAAAACGGGGGAAATTTTAGCGGTGGTGAGTTACAACGCTTAGAAATTGCACGAGCGTTGATGCTAAACCCAACAATTTTAATCTTAGACGAAGCAACACGCATGTTAGATATTGAATTAGAAAATAAAATCTATGCAAATTTACGCCGTCGCGGTTGTAGTTGTCTAATTTTAACCCATCGTTTAACAACATTAGAAAATTGCGATGAAATCCTTGTGTTAGAAGCTGGGGAAATCGTACAACGCGGAACACATTCGCAATTACAATCTACTACAGGCGCATATCAACGGCTGATTGCTGAACAATTAACGGAAACTAGACAAGTTACAAATGTAAGAGCAGGAAATCTCGACCTGATTTTAAACGACAACACACAACAAAATGAAATAACAGAAGAAACTGAACAAGCAGGCAATGGCGTTGCATTCGCCGATGTGTGGGCAAGTTGCCAACATTTAGAAAAATATACGGGCATTCGCTTTATTCAACCGCCACCCGCTAAACAAACAAGCGCGTATTATCCTATCGCTGAAATCGCGCTTGCCTCACAACTACGTTATCGTGAAGTAACACTGACAGACACATGGTGGCAAGCAGATTGTGGACATTTATTAGCATTTGACCGTGCGGATAATCGCCCGTTGTTACTGATTCCGACACGACGTGGCAATGCTTATACGCAACATGATGTATTACAACAGCGCGTACAAAAAATTACCGCGACACAAGCCCAACAGCTCAAACCCCGTGCGATATTATTTTATCCGCCACTACCTGACAAACCCCTTAATTTACTGCATTTAATGCGCTTTAGCACAGCAGGACATTATCGAGAGTTTATCTGGGTACTACTATTGAGCGTATTCACAACATCACTGGCTTTATTAATGCCTTGGAGTCTGGGGCTATTAATTTCTACCGTAATTCCAAGCGCAGACATTCGGCAACTATCTCTACTGATGACTGTTTTAGCAACCTCAGCGATTATTGCTTTACTTTTAAATTTACAACAAAGTTTTTTACTACTACGACTCGGCACTTATATAGAAGTAAAAACACAAAGTGCGATTTGGGATAGGGTATTAAAACTGCCTGCGGATTTTTTTCGCCATTACACCGCAGGCGATTTAGCGATGCGCGTCAATAGCATTTCTGCAATTCGACACATCTTGTCAGGCACAATTTTAAATTTACTATTCAATGGCTTATTTAGCTGTTTAACCGTATGGCTCATGTTGACTTACAGCGTTAAATTGACCGTTCTAGCCATATCATTGGCATTCATTGCAATGATTATCAATCTAATCGGTGGAATGCGAGCATTACATTATGAACGCGATTTAGCAGAGATTGCAGGAAAACTATCAGGATTATTATTGCAACTTTTAAATGGAATTATAAAGTTACGCACAACAGGTGCAGAAAGCCGTGCATTTTCTATATGGGCAAGCGTTTTTATTCAACAACAAGAACGGGGATTACAAGTTGCCTATTTGCACAATGTAACGCATGTTATGACGAGTTTATTTTCAATGCTGGGCAGTTTAGCGATTTTTACTAGCATCAGCGTCTATGGTTGGGAAAATACGCTCTCAACCAGTCAATTTTTAGTATTTATAACGGCTTTTGGCATGTTTAGCGCGTCGATGCTGTCATTAAGTTCCCTCGTGCTTGGTTTATTACAAATTGTGCCATTGTATGAACGCGCTAAACCCATTTTACAAAATGTTTTAGCCACTCATCAGCCTTCCGCGACAGAAGAATTCACAGGGGAAATCACAATAAACAACTTAAGTTTTACTTATGACACAACACAACCACCTATTTTAAATAATTTTTCTTTACATATTCATGCAGGAGAATTCATTGCCATTGTTGGTAATTCAGGTTCGGGCAAATCGACATTATTACGTTTATTGATGGGCTTTGAACAAGCAATGGCGGGAGAAATTTATTACGATGGGCAAGCATTGGCGAATTTAGATTTAACCACGGTACGCCGTCAGATGGGTGTGGTTTTGCAAAATGGACAGCTATTAGAAGGAGATATTTTTTCTAATATTGTTGGTTCACGCTCTTTAACGCTAGCGGATGCGTGGCAAGCGGTGCGGATAAGTGCGTTAGCGGAGGACATTGAAGCCATGCCAATGGGAATGCACACGATTTTAGGCGACCGCGCGACAACTTTATCGGGTGGACAACGCCAACGTTTGTTAATTGCGCGGGCAATTGTGCATCAACCGCGTATTATTTTGTTAGATGAAGCGATGAGTGCGTTGGATAATCAAACACAGGCGCAAGTGATGCAGGGCTTGCGACAGTTAAAAGCAACTAAGATTATGATTACGCATCAGTTGAATAGTTTGGCTTATGTGGATAGGGTCGTTCATTTGTGTCCACGAAAAACACTAAAAACACGAAAAAAGTCATAAAATTATATATGCTTAATCTTTTGTATGATGTTTCTACGTTAGGTATTGCCTACCGCAATCGGTCAACTTTTGGGTTGTCACGGACAACTGAGAGTTTGCTCATGTCGTTGTTAGCCATGTCTGATGTGAAAGTATTTGCTTCTAGTGATGTTTCTTATAATGTTTGGCTATTTAGTAAATTGTATTTAAAACATGCTCAGTTAGAGGAACAATTACCTTGGTTATCAGACTCTTTTAATGCTACTATCCGCGATAAAATGCGACAGTGGTTTTTAAGAGATGCCTTGTTTAATAACTATATAGAAAAATTAAAAAAAATGGGCATTCTGAAAAATGAAACCCGTGTTTATCAATGGCGTACTAATTTATTAGAAACTCATTTTCGTGGAACACCACGCCATCATTTATCAAATATCGATGTTTATCACTCAACTTATCATGCAATTCCTGATGTTATACAGCATCATAAACGAGTTAAAGCCGTTTTAACGGTACATGATATTATTCCAATTTTGCATCCTGAATGGTGCGGAATGCTTGGTACGGGAGAACAAAAATATTTTCATCCTGAATTTAATTTGCCTGCTGTTTTGGCGAAATTAACGCCGAAAAATTGGATAATTTGCCCTTCTCATTCAGCGCGTAATGACCTTTGTGAGTATCTTAAGGGGCGCATTGATGCGGATAAAGTACAAGTAATTCCTTGGGCGGCATCGCCTTTATTTCATCCCTGTACCAATACGGATAAATTGGCAACTATTCGGCTAAAATATAAAATTCCTGAAGGGCATTATATTCTCAGTCTTTGTACTATTGAACCGCGCAAAAATATTGATACGTTGATTCGTAGTTTTTATCGTTTATTACAACAAGAACAGATAAATGATTTATATCTTGTTTTAGCAGGACCTTTAGGCTGGGATTACAAAGGGATTTTTCAAGAAGTCCTTAAAAATAAGCAATATGCACGTCGCATTATTTTTACTGGCTATATTGCTGATGAGGATATTGCAATGCTCTATAGTAATGCTTTAACTTTTGTTTTTCCTTCACTTTACGAAGGTTTTGGCTTACCTCCCTTAGAAGCAATGCAATGTGCTACGCCCGTGATTTGTTCAAACAATTCTTCCTTACCCGAAGTGATAGGTGAAGCGGGATTACTAGTCAATCCGCGCGATGAGGAAGCAATAGCGCAAGCCATACTTGAATTATATTGTAATGCTGAATTGCGAGCAGACTTAGCCCAGAAAGGTCTAAATCGTTCAAAACTATTTAGCTGGCAACATTGCGCCAAGCAAACGCTGGAGTTTTATCAAAAATGACCACGAAAGACACGAAAAGCACGAAAACGAAAGATTTTTTTTCGTGTTTTTAGTGATTTTCGTGGACAACAATTGAGCGTGCAATATTACAACCTATACAATGGCTTGGTATTTCCCCTCTTGCTAATTCATCAATTAATTCTTGGCGTGCTTGGTTTATCATTTCCATTGTGATTGTCTCAAGTTCACCCAAGGCATAAACTTCAGGTTTTATCATGCAACAAGGCGATAAACGCCCCCGTCTATCCATATAAATTCCCGAATCTAGCCAAGGACAGATTGTTAAACGCGATTTAAATAATTCATCATAAAAATGCACTTGATTCGAGCGGGTTTGCCAAACCCGTTGCACAATGTCACGGCTCATATACTGATAATAACGTTCACCATGTTCAGCCGCTGTCATAAATTCTGATTGCATTGCTATATCAACATGTTCAACATAATAAGGCATTCGATTCAACGGTTGGACTGCTACCCCTCCATCTAAGCCTAAATGCTCATAAAGTGCGTAAATTTCAGGCAAATCATCCAATGTTGATGCAAGTAAAGTAACCGCAAAACCAATGCTTGGGGTTGCTTGTCCTCGTTTAGTACGTTCTTCTAATAAATGCGTGATGCCGTCCACGATTGCAGGGAGTGAACCGCCACGAATAGCTTTAAATTTTTCTGCATTTGTTGTTTCTAAAGAAATTCGAATCGAGCGAATACGACTATTTAAAATTTTTTCTATAACCGATTGCGAAAAACAAGAACCGTTAGTAATCAATGAAATATTGATAGCTTTCGCCTCAGCTAGCGCAACCATTTCAAAAAAATGTGGATTGAGAAAAGGTTCACCTTCGCCTTGTAGTTCTAAATGTTGAATGTTGGGAAAACGTTGTAGAAATTGTTGGAAATGGGAGAGGGATAAATGATTTTGTGTCATTTGACGACCACAGCAAAATCCGCAGTGGAAATTGCAGTAGGTTGTTGGTTCTATTTGAGCAAAAAGGATATTGTCCACGAAAGTCACGAAAAACACGAAAAGGCAAAAGGGGGCGTTATAGGATGATGCGTTCTATACTGGCTTTGGGGTAGTCGCCAAAGTTGACGAGTAAGCCTAAACGCATTCCAGTGGCTTTTAGATAATTGATGACTTGCGCTTTATTTGCGCCCGTGATGGCAGAAAGGGCTTTAAGTTCAACAATGATAGTATCATAACAAATAAAATCAGGTATATAGGTTTTTTGTAATTTATTGCCTTTATAAAAAAGTTGAAGTTCAGGTTGAGCGACAAAAGGAATATGACGCGCTAATAATTCTTTCATCATACACTCTTGATAAACGGCTTCTAAAAAACCGCATCCCATTTCTCGATAAACTTCAAATACTGCACCTTGTATTTTATAGCATTCTTCTCTATATAAAAGTTCTCTATTCATCATTATTGTCCACGAAAAACACGAAAGGCACGAAAAATAATTCTTTCTTTCGTGTTTTTAGTGCCTTTCGTGGATAGATTCAATGAATTGACAGGCGTTCACTAAGCCCTTTTCTGCACGAATTTTTTCGCCTAATAATTGAGTTTTATAGCGCGTTTCTTCTGTTAAAACCTTTGTTTCTAAAACCCGTGCTAATCCATCAACCGTTATTTTATGCGGATGCATCGCCGCACCAATCCCTAAACTTAAAACCCGTTGTGCATTAAAAAATTGGTCATTGCCTAATGGCTCTATCACCATCGGACAATCATGATGTAACGCCCGCGCAATCGTTCCAATACCACCATGATGCAAAATCACCGCTGTTCGTGTAAGTAACCAATCTTGTGGCATAAAATCAACGAATTTCACATTATGAGCATCACAATTATCAGACAATAAACTTTCATTAAAATTAGCACAACCTCGTTGCACGATTAAACGTCGCCCCAATTTTTCCGCCGCTCGCACATGCACCATTAATAATTTTTGCGGGTCAACCACAGGAATACTACTAAAAGTGAGATATAACGGTTTATCACTTCCTTCAACAAATTGGCGCAAAGTTTCATCAGGTTGCCATGTTGACCAACTCGGTGCTTGATAAAACCAAAATCCTGTTTGTCGATAATGGGCAAAACGGGAGATTGTTTGAGCAAAATGCGAACTTGAGCCTAATAAAGCCCATTCATTTTTTTCATATTCCAACCAATTAAGTGCCTGCTTAATCCCTAATTGCGCGCTGATTTCGTTTAAAGTAGGAATAAAAAGTTTTCTGATTGCCTGCGTTTCTTGCGTATTTTGCTCGCTACACTGAAAAAATGGCGTAACGGAAGCAGCAAGCCAAGGCAATTGAAACTTTTGCGCCAACATTGCCCCAAACAAATGCCGTTGCAAACCGCAAATGAATAAATCAGCATCAACACAAATTTCCACAAGCGTTCGAAAAACAATAGGAAACTCTGTTTGAAAACGCGCTTTTGTCGACTCGAAATGTGCCACAGAAGAAATCTGGGGCATTTGCCACTCATCCCAATCGCTTGCTTTTTCTCGCGCCAGCTCTTCAGACAACTCCGCACCACAATCGACAGCCTCAAGTCCTGCGCCTATAACATAATCGTGCATAGACTTACGAACTGCCATTCGCACACAATGACCGCGTTGTTGCAAAGCCACGCCGAGCGCGATATAAGGCAAATGGTCGCCATGCGTACCCGAACTAGAAATAACAATAATAGCCATATTTTAATCCACGAAAAACACGAAAAGCACGAACACACTACCTATCTTTCGTGTTTTTCGTGCCTTTCGTGGACAGCTTCGATGAATTGACTTGCCCTTTCCAAACCATTCTCCGCCCGTATTTTCTCGCCCAATTGTCGCACATTATGTCGACAAGATTCCGTCAACACTTTCTGCGTCAACAACCGCACCAAACCCTCAACCGTCACCTTCTGCGGATGCGCTACTGCACCAATTTCATGCACAAGAACTTGTTTAGCATTAAAAAACTGGTCATTACCATAAGGCTCAACCAACATGGGGCAATTGTTACGAATAGCACGAGCAAGTGTACCAATCCCACCATGATGAATAATTGCCGAAATGCGAGAAAATAACCAATCATGCGGAATAAAATCAGTAAAAAATACCGCATCGGGGTCACAATCATCAGGCAACAAACTGACATTAAAATCTGCCCAACCCCGTTGCACCAACAAACCACAGCCCAACTTAGCCGCCGCACGGACATGAAGCGCAAGCACTGAGCGTGCATCTTGTAACGGTAAACTACTGAAAGATAATAATAAAGGAGAATGAAAACGGTTTAAAAAGTGCTGTAATGCGCTATCAGCTTGCCACGTTTGCCAGTCCTGTTCTTCATAAAACCAAAAACCTGTTTGCTGATAAAAAGCGTTTATTGGATTGACTGAGGAAAAATGAGGACTTGAAGCGAGGATTGCATGATTTTTAGGGATTTCCCAACGAGGTTGTAAGCCTAGTTCCTCAGCAATTTCATTTAATGTCCGCTCAAAAGCTTGCGTAACTAAGTTAGTTTCTGACAGATAATTGTGTATTGCAGGCATTAATGAGGTTGCAATCCAAGCAATTCCCGTTTTCTGTCCAATCAACGCCCCTAAACTTTGCCGTTGATAACCACAAATTAACAAATCAGCATCTACACAAGCTTCAAGTAATTGCTTAAATGCTAAAGGAGTTTCACGCTTTAAATAAGTTTGCCAGCCTAAAATTTGCGCTTGATATAAAGATGAATCCCAATGATTCCAATCTCTTGCATTTTGCTGTGCCTCTTGCTCCCCCATTCTAACGCCACAAAGCACGGTTGCTAAACCAGCGCGAATTGCCAAAGGCATCATAGCCTCATTAATTGCCATTCTCACCTGATGCCCGCGTCGCTGTAAATATTTACCCAATTCAACATAAGGCAAATGGTCGCCCAATGTTCCTATTGTAGTAATGACGATAGTAGGCATGAAGCAAGTTTTTTTATAAGCGTGTTATGGAAAAAATGCTGTCATGTTCATGGGAAGAAGGGGGTAATGATTACTGGCTTCGTTATTATTTGCACCTATCGCACCTAAATGACTGGTGTAGGAAGAATCAATATTCGCTTGAATTTTTACATCACCAATAAGCAAATCTTTCATAAAGGCATCACTAATGGGCACATTAACAGCAGGCAATGTATCCACTCCCCCCGCCATTCTTTCCAATTCTTCCATCGTCAATTCGCCATCATCTAGTGCGGTTTCAGCTTGAAATTTATCAGATATTGTCATGATTTTTACCATAATTAAAGTTATTGTTGGAAAATACAGGTAACGTTAAGTCTTTAAAAAAGACAACGCATAAGCCATAAAATTATGATGAATAATAACACCATTATTATAAATCAATATCATGCAATCGTACCCATTCAGCAAATAAAGGAACGCGGATTTTCCAGTGTTTCTCATTATCCTGCACGATATACGCATGACGCTTTAAACGGCGTAACGCCTCGCGATGACTGGGTGGTTCTTGGTTAATAAGTTGGCGCACGGTTTCGCGACAGGTTTCTTGCTCACAAAATTGCGTCCAAAAGACTGATTGAGGCATTACGCCAGAATCTAAGGCAATTTCTACCGCCTTATCTAAATCCGTTTGCGTCATTTGGCGACGATTATCACGATTTGCATAATCAACTAAATTTTGACAAATAAGTTGTAATAAATGCGGATGTCCTTGTGTTAAATCATAAAGTTGTTGCACTACTTCAGCAGGATATTGCAAGTTTTTAACAGGTTCAGTAATTAAGCGTTTACTGTCTGTTTCGCTTAAATAATCTACTGTTAGCGTTTGCGCTTGAACAAAATAATCACTCCAGCGCGGATTCTCTAACTCATCTAAATAAGCTGAACCAATCAATAAAAAAACAATACGGTTTTGTCGTTGTAAAAAGCTCCGTATAGCGGCTAATAATCGCCCGCCAGTATCTGGGGATTTGCGAAAAATATCAGTGTGCAACATTTCATATTCATCCAGCGCGAAAATGATTTTTTTCGCTTGGTGTTCGCTTTCACGGAATAAATAGGCTTCTAACGTTGCCCAATCATCTAACCAGTTGCCTGTTGGTTGCCACGCCTCCGTTATTGTTAGGTGCATTTTTTCGTTAAATTGCTGATATAAATTAGTAAGCCAACTTTCTACCGTTGCAAATTTTGCATTTTGTAAATCTTGCGTAATCACTAAAAACCGACTGCCCAGTAAATCGGGCAAAAAGTTTAATAAACTGGTTTTTCCGACGCGCCGTTGTCCCCGAATCAGAAAGAAGGGCAATTCTTGTGCAGTGAGTAATTTAGTTGTAATCGTATCGCGTAAATCTTCGCGCCCGAAGAAAACTGTTTGATTTTTATGTGGAGAGAGAGGATTACCCGCTAAATAAACATTAGGCGTAATCGGCTCAAGCTGGCGCATTTGCTCGGCTAATTCGTGCTGTTTATCTTCAGTTGCCGTGAGCCATTGTTTTATTACAGGAATATAATAATGATTCCAGTGCGGAGATTCGCGCAAAGTCAGTTCATAAAACTGCTGAAGTTGTTGCGCAAATTGGTTAAAAAATGAGTTTTTTTGCCCAAGATTATTTTGTTGTTCATAGTCTTTTAATTGGGTTTGTAGTGCTTTTAATGCGGTTTCCCAATCTTCCGACGGTTGAAGTGATTTTTTTGTTTTTTCTATTGTTAATGGCGGGGTTAAAACATCCGCAGACAATAAATGCTGTTGCCATAATCCTACTTGTACTGCATGACTTAAATGCAAGGCTAAATTGCGTTGCAAAGGACGATAGAGTAATAAAAATTCGATGAATTGGCTTGCTAATTCGGGTTGTTGCTGTGCTTGTTGGGTTAAACGAGCGGTTAAACCCCAAATAGGCAACCAGATAACGCCATCAGAAAGATAAGGATTTCGGGTTAAGCTCGCGTGAAAAAGACTGCTTAACCAATGAAAGGGGTAGAAAGGGATGCGAAAATACATAAGATAAAAACTGGGAATAAATGCCAAACCTACTGCCAAGCCTCCTCCTGCCAAGACTAATATTAAGCCTAATATTAAGCCTCCTATCCACAATCTGAATACTAGCCCCACTATCAAGCCTTTTGTCAAGCCGAATACCAAGCTGAATGCCAAGCTGAATGCCAAGCCTTCCGTTAAACCAAACCTCAAGCCCCCTGCCAAGCTGAATATCAAACTAGCTGTTAAGTTTAAATCTAATGCTATATAGAATATTGATCCTGCTGATAAGCCTAATACTAGGCTGTATAACAATAAATATAAATCTAAATCAAAAAAAAATAAAAAATAAAATTTCTCAGAAAAATAATATGTCTTTTGCCAAAATTCGACTACTTCTGGTCTAAATTCAGTTGGGTAAAATATTGGTAAATCGGTTTGAATCATTATCCAAACTGTACAAGTGCGTAATATTAATGCAATTCCTATGGTAAAAAGAGTCGACCAAGCATAAGCTCTATAAAACCAAAGAACCGCTTCTTTTTTATTTAAAATCATACTATTAAAATATTTTAAAATCACAGGCTCAAAAATCAGCCACCGTAAAAGTGTTAAGCCATTTTTTGGTTCTAAATCAGGTTGAAATGGGGAACGCGGAGCAGTCATAAAAAAACCTTAAAATTTTTTAGAAAAGTAATTTAAAGAGCCATACCAATGCAGAACCAAGAATAGGCACTAATAGCCAGCGTTGCCCTTCCCGTAACCAACAGACAATTTTTTGACGTAAGCCGACAATATAACGCAAGGTCAAAAACGGTTTTTTGTTAAAATCTTTCCCCCAAACCTTTAATTTATTTTCAATTTCTTCGCCTGCCCGTTCTCCGTTTTCTATCCGTTGTATGACAAATTGTAAAAAATCATAAGCATGAGGATGTTTATAAACAGCTTCACGAATAATGCTTTGTTCATGACGAACAATATCAGGATGACGTTGTAACTCCGCTTCAATATCCACTTGTGATAAAAGCGGTAAAACTAAGGGTTTCAATTCCAATACAGACGCATTTTTAGGTGATTTATCAATAAAAATGGTGTAGCGGTCTAAAGGTTGTTCACTCACACCAACAACAGCATAGTTTCTATTATTTTTCAAACTATTCAGACTGCTAAGAAATCGCTGATTATATAAAGGGTCTATCAGTTCATTATCAAAAATTGCCTGCATAGCCTCGATAAAAAGCCATTTTTGTACAGAAATTGCCTCCAATCTCTCCACCAATTGCGCAAAATCTTGCGGTTTTTCCCCGCGTTGTTCTTTGGGTAACTGCTGCCAAATATCTATTAAAAAACCATTAAAATCATTTCGATAAGCTTTAAGGCTAACTTTGATAATTAAAAACTTATCGTTTGGACTTATTTCTTGAATATCGGACAAAGTACGAGAACCATCTGCTATAGACGGCGTAACTAAATTAATTGCTTCCCCTTTTTCCAAACGCTGATATAAACCTGCGGTAAAGGTTGGGCGCATTGCGTGACTAAAATCAGGCATGATAATTTTCCATCGCTTAAAAATTATGCTGATTATCCAATGAGTAAAAACCGAATACAATGGAAAAACCGATAAAATACAAGAAACCCCACTTATTTGATAACGCCTTATTTCCTGTCACAATACCGCTAACATAAGCCAGAATAGGCTTTACTCTTCAATAAACAATCAAAAAACGAGGAACTATAACTATGTCAGTTTTCCGTGCCTATGATGTGCGTGGTATTGTCGGCGATGATTTAACCGTTGAATTAGTAGAAAAAATTGGCAAGGCTATCGGCACAAAAGCCGTACAAAAAGGCATCAAACAAGTCGTGATTGCCCGCGATGGGCGTTTATCAGGCGAACAACTGCAAAACGCACTCGCACAAGGGATTATCAGCACGGGGCGCGATGTGATTAACGTCGGACGTGTTCCAACACCTGTTTTATACTTCACCACGTATCATTTACAAACAGGCACAGGCGTGATGGTAACAGGTAGTCATAATCCACCTGAATACAATGGTTTAAAAATCATGTTGGACGGAGAAACTTTGTCAGGCGGGAGTATTCAAAGCTTACGTGAACGGGTTGAAAATGGCGATTTTATTCAGCAAGCACAAGGCTCAATTTCTCAGTTTGCAATTGAAGATATTTATATTCAACGTATTGTTAATGACGTGACGTTAAAGCGACCGTTTAAAGTTGTCGTTGACAGTGGTAACGGCGTTGCGGGTGAAATCGCGCCAAAATTATTACGCGCTTTAGGTTGTGAAGTGATTGAATTATTTTGTGAAATTGATGGTAATTTCCCGAATCACCATCCTGACCCGAGCTTACCCGAAAATTTACAGGATTTAATCAAGGCAGTAAAAACCCATCAAGCGGATATCGGACTGGCATTTGATGGCGATGCAGACCGCTTAGGTGTGGTCGATGTCAACGGGCAAATTGTGTTCCCCGACCGTCAAATGATGCTGTATGCGATGGATGTTTTAAAACGTAATCAAGGGGCTAAAATTATTTATGACGTGAAATGTAGCCGTCATTTAAGCCGTGTGATTCGGGAGCATGGAGGCGAGCCTGTGATGTGGAAAACAGGACATTCTTTAATTAAATCTAAGTTAAAAGAAACGGGTTCACCACTCGCGGGGGAAATGAGCGGACATATTTTCTTTAAAGAGCGTTGGTATGGTTTTGATGATGCGATTTATACGGCTGCACGTTTATTGGAAATTTTGGCAAGCGACCCCCGCACACCGACAGCCGTTTTAAGCGCGTTACCCAATGCCGTGAGTACACCAGAGCTAAAATTAGAGTTGGCGCATTATGGCGAACATTTTCAATTGATGGAAAAAGTTAGTCAGACATTTCATTTTGAAGGCGCGGAAGTGTCAACGATTGACGGTGTTCGAGCCGATTTTAAAGATGGTTGGGGGTTAGTGCGTTCTTCAAATACAACTCCTTGTTTAGTCATTCGTTTTGAGGCGGATACACAAGAGGCGTTAGAGAAAATTCAAGCGGATTTCCGTCGCCAATTTATGGCAATTGATAGCAATTTGAAATTGCCGTTTTAAAGCGGGTTTTATTGATTATTTTAACTGCTTTTACTTTGTATTATTGGGGAAAATATCATGATACCTTTACACAATACAGAAGAGCGTTATGGCAGTGTGGCAATGTTTTTTCATTGGGTGATTATGTTGTTATTCCTTATCTTAGTGGTTTTAGGCTTAACCATGACGAATATGGAAGACAGTGCGGAAAAGTGGCAGTTGTACAGTTTGCATAAGTCTTTTGGGCTGACATTGGCTTTATTAGTAGTTTTGCGGATTTTTTGGCGGTTTACCAATCCTGTGCCGTTGTTGCCTGAGACGTTAAAAGCGTATGAAAAGTTTTTAGCCCATGCGGTGCATATTGGTTTATATGGCATCATGCTGATTATGCCGATTTCGGGCGTTATTGATTCTTATGCGGGTGGTTATAAAATGGACTTTTTTGGTCTTGGTTTGTTACCGAAAGCGGAGAAGCGGAGCGAATGGGGTGAATCTGTCGCGTTAATGGTGCATGTCTATGGTTCTTACCTGTTTTATGGTTTGTTTTTTCTGCATATTGCAGGGGTTATTAAGCATCATTTTATTTTAAAAGATAATACCTTAAGGAGAATGTTGCCTGTTTCGCTCAAGAAATCTTAATGATAGTTTGCTCTTGAAATTTAAGGATAGTTTATCAATTAAAGGATAGTCTTTAATTTTTTATCAATCACAAGGAGTCTATGATGCAAAAATCATTAAAAAACGCATTGTTATTGGTGGGTTTAGGTTTAGGGTCAGTTGCTTATGCAGATGAAGGCTTAAGCATTACAATGAATTTGATTTCTGAAACGGGTATCGGTGAAGAAGTCGGCACGATTAGCGCGACTGACAGCGAATATGGTTTATTACTCACACCAAATTTAAAAAATTTAACCACTGGGGTGCATGGTTTCCATGTGCATGAAAAACCTGATTGTAATGCAGGGGAAAAAGACGGCAAAGCGGTTGCAGGGTTAGCAGCTGGCGGACATTTTGACCCTGAAAAAACCGCAAAACATATGGGTCCTTATGACAAAACAGGGCATTTAGGCGATTTACCGCCGTTGATTGTGGGGAAAGATGGCACAGCAACTACGCCTATTTTAGCTCCGCGTTTAAAAGTGGCGGATTTAAAAGGTCATTCTTTAATGGTGCATGTGGGTGGAGATAATTTTTCGGATAATCCTGCGGCGTTAGGCGGTGGTGGTGCACGGATGGCGTGCGGGGTTGTGAAGTAAGGTAGAATTTTTTCGCAACTGGCAATCAAGGTAATGGGGGATTGCCAGTTGTGGTGTGTGTTTTAATTGACTAATTCAAAATCAATTTTGCGGTCGTTTAAGTCCACACGCATCACCCGCACTTTTAAGCGGTCAGATAAACGGTAAACTGTGCCTGTGCGTTCTCCACGCAGTCGTTGTCCTGCTAGGTCATAGTGGTAGTAGTCATTGCGTAAAGCGGTAACGTGTACTAATCCCTCTACATAAATGCCTTCTAGTTCAACGAATAGCCCAAATGAGGTAACAGCCGTGACTAAGCCCTCATAAACATCACCCACTTTGTTGCGCATGTATTCGCATTTTAACCAGCTGACTACGTCGCGGGTAGCTTCATCAGCACGTCGTTCGGTCATCGAGCATAATTCGCCCAGTCTTTCTAATTCCCCTTGATTGTAAAAAAACTTTTTCGGATCTTGTTTTTTTAACAGGTGTTTTAACGCGCGGTGAATTAAAAGGTCTGGATAGCGTCGAATCGGTGACGTGAAATGGGTATAGCTAGGATAAGCAAGCCCGAAATGTCCTTTATTTTCAGGGCTATAAACTGCCATACGTAGGCTACGCAGGAGTACGGTTTGAATCAGGCGAACATCAGGGCGGTCTTTTATTTTTTCCGTGAGTTTGGCGTAATCTAACGCGCTAGGCATATCTTTACCGCCTAAACGTAGCCCCAATGTCCCTAAAAAGCTGTGTAAATCTTTGAGCTTATCAGGCGTTGGTCCTTCGTGGTTGCGATACAAGGCAGGCATTTCGTGTTGTTCTAACCATTCTGCTGTTGCAACATTTGCCGCAAGCATCATTTCTTCAATTAAGCGATGGGCATCATTGCGGGTAACTGCCACAATTTTTTCAATTTTTTTGTGGTCGTCGAATAGAATTTTTGTTTCTACGGTTTCAAACTCTATCGCGCCCCGTTTTTGTCGCCGTTTGAGTAAAATTTGATAGAGCTTATGTAGGTTTTGTAGATAGGGTAACAGTTCAGGGTAGCGAAATTCGTTAGTTTCACCCGTTAACACTTTGCCCACTTCAGTATAGGTTAAGCGGGCGTGTGAGCAGATAACACCTTCATAAAAGCGCGTGCGGCGGGTGCGTCCGTACATATCAATGTAGAGTTCGCAGACCATGCTTAAGCGGTCAACTTGCGGTTTTAGCGAGCAAAGCCCATTCGATAAAATTTCGGGCAACATGGGCACAACTCGATTGGGAAAATAAACGGAGTTGCCCCGTTGTTGGGCTTCTGCATCCAGTGCGGTGTTGGGTTTGACATAAGCTGCTACGTCAGCAATAGCGACTAGTAACCGCCAACCTTTGCCACGCGGTTCGCAGTAAACGGCATCGTCAAAATCTTTTGCGTCTTCGCCGTCTATGGTTACAAAGGGTAAAGCGCGAAAATCTTCTCGTTCTTTAATCGCAGCAGCGGGCACTTTTTCTTTCAGTGGTTTGATTTCTGCTAAAACGTCATCATTCCATTCATACGGTAGGCTGTAAGAACGAATGGCGATATCAATCTCCAGACCAGGGGCTTCATTTTTTCCAATAATTTCAGTAATCTGCCCAATTGGTGGATGGTGTTTGCTGGGTTGTTCGATGATTTTAACAACGACAATTTGTCCCTCTTCGGCGTTATTTTCGTCGGCAGGCGGGATTAAAATGTCGTGGGTAATTCGGCGATTTTTTGAGGCGACAAAGGCAAGTCCTTTTTGACGGAAAAAATGTCCGACAATTTCTTGCGTGTTGCGTTCTAAGACTTCAACGAGAATACCTTCACGCTTACCCCGTTGATTAATCCCGCCAATGCTCACCATTGCTCTATCGCCGTGGAATAGGGTACGCATTTGTTTAGGCGGTAAAAATAAATCTTCTCCGCCTGTATCAGGAATTAAAAAGCCTGCGCCGTCTGCGTTTGCGGAAACTCGCCCGCAAATTAAATCCATTTTTTTCGCTAATCCGTAACCATCTCGACGATTGCGGATAATTTGCCCGTCGCGTTCCATCGCACGTAAACGACGGCGTAAGGCTTCTAATTTAATTTCATCATGGGTGATTTTTAAGTATTCAGCAATTGCTTGAAAATTAAGCGGCTGCCCTGCATCTGCAAGATACGCCATGATAAATTCACGGCTGGCGATGGGGTCTTGATATTTCTGTTTTTCGCGTTCTGCGTAGGGGTCTGATTTGGGCATATCTGCCGTTTTACGCGGGTTTTTCTTTTTACGACGTTGCATTGACAAAACTTTTCTCTCTTTGTATTATGTTCGCTTCATTCTTGCACCTGCCGAGGTGGCGGAATTGGTAGACGCGCTGGTTTCAGGTATCAGTGGTGGCAACACCGTGAAGGTTCAAGTCCTTTTCTCGGCACCAACTTCTTGATAATTTCCCCTTTTCCCTTCTTCACTGTCTTCCCTTTTCTTTTTCTATTGTCTTTCGCGAACGTTATTTTTGTATAGGGGTCGTGTTGCAATAGGAAGCACAACTGCTTGTACTTCCTACGCAGTGATTAACGCTTATGGGGTTGCGTTTGTGGTTTTCTTAGCAGGCACATATTTTCGCCCATCTTCGAGTAAAGCATCATAATCGCTGGTTAATAACTCTTCTACTCGTTGCATTCTTAAACGGAAGTTCTGCACTATCACACTGTTATCTAAATCAGGGTTAACCACTTCGGGCACAATAATTAGAACTAATTCAGTCCGAATTTCATTATCATCACGAGATGAAAATAAGGTTTCGCCGACTAAAGGAATTTTACTCACACCAGGAATTTCTTGGCGGTTATTTGTGTTCTTAGTTTGAATTAAACCGCCTAATACAATAGGGGTTCTATCCCGCACTGCAACTACTGTTTCTAATTTACGTTGGTCGAAGGATTGTAGTTTTTGCGAGGTACGTTCTGCACCAAGTTGGGTTAATTCTTGAGACAGTTTTAAATTAACGATGCCATCTTCACTGATACGAGGCGTTACCTTTAAAGTAATCCCTGTATCACGATATTGTATGGATTGGATATCACTTTGTCCTGAAACAGTAGCACGAGAAACATCGCCTAAATAGGGTTCATTACTGCCGACATTAAATGTAGCATCTTCATTATCCCGAATGAGGATAGATGGACGGGATAAGAGACTCACTTTATTCGTTGATGCGACAAGGTTGAGCATGGCGAAAATATCGCCTGATAGCAAGTTAACGCTAAAACCAGTGAATGAGCCGATTTTAGTGTTACTACTTAAATCTGCACCTGGTAAACCAGCTGTTGTTTGTCCCGTATTATATCCATAAGAACTATCATGTTTTCCAAATAATCCACGCCAGTCAATTCCAAATTGGCTCTCTTCAGTCAAGGTGACTTCAGCAATGACCACATTCACCATCACTTCTTTAGCGACACGGTCTAATTGGGCGATTGTGGTTAGGAGTTGTTTATAATCGCGGGGAGTTGCCCGCACAATTAAACTATTGGTTTTTTCATCCGCAACCAAGTTTACTTTTAACTTAGCAGAAACCGCTAAAGTGCTACTAACAGGACCTGTGGATTTTGGTTCGGGGGTTGCTGTAGGCTGTTGTTGATTTTGTTGATTCGCCTGTTGTGGTGGAATGGTTGCGACAGGGGGTAAATCTTCATCATTACGTTTTGTGGTTTGGTCTTTATTTTTTGCATCTTCGCTCTTAAAGACTTCCGCCAACGTCGTCGCTAACTCTTTCGCTTCTAAGTTTTTAACTCGATAGATAAAAACTTGCTCCGCGCTGTCTTCGCTTCGCTCGTCTAATACTTCAATCCATGAGGCAACTTCCGTAAATGAACCTTGTGGCGGTGCAATGACTAAAACCGAATTAATTCTTGCTAATGCAATGACTTGATAAGCAGGTGCATTGCCAGAAATTGCTTGTAAAATTTTTTGTAATTCCGCTTGTACTTCTTCTGCTTTTGAATTTGTGAGTCTAAATAAACGCATTCCCCGATGTTGGAAAGGGTCAGCGTCGATGACTTCTAATAAGCTGTTAATTCGCTCTAAACGGTCAGGCGAGGCAATAATGCCCATCACGTTTAGGCTCGGTAAGCTAATAATCCGCCCTTGCGGTTGAACTAACGGCGTGAGTGCGGCTAGTGCAGCATCGGCGGTGATATAGCGTAAAGGGGTGATTTGCATGGCTTCGGATGCGTCACTACGGGCTAAACCTGAAGCATCACCAATACTGGAGGGTAATCCTGTATTTTGTCCTGTTTTCTTGAGATGATAAATGCCGCCTTTTTTCTCCATGCTGATGCCTGCATCCGTGAGCAATAATTGCATCAGTGGCCATAAATCTGCTTTACGTAAGGGTTTTTCTCTTGGGGTGCGAATGGTGACTTTATCACCAATCGTGGGGTCTATTACCATACTAACCCCCAACTCGTCCGAAATAACTTCAATAACTTGACGTAATTCTGCTTGTTCGAAATTCAGCTCAAACGTACCCGCACCGCTACTATCACCCGTGCTAGGGCTTTTACTGGATAGCGTGGAAACATTAGGGAGTTGACCCACATGATTAATCTCTTTTAAAACAGCAGGAGGCGTTTGAGGCAACTCAGCAATGGTCGGATTATCCCCATAAGTGGGTAATTGAGTCGTTGCTAACTCCATCGCCCCCATAGAAGGGCGTTCAGGCTGAGTACCACATGACACGACAAGGCTGGCACAACAGAGGATAAGACTGGTTTTTTTCATCAAAATGGCAAACATGAAGGATGATTGAATAAAGTGATTAAATAGTTAAGTTACTGACTTAGTGAAGTAATACTGAAAATTGCTGACAACATAATAATGACAATTGTCCCGACAATAATCCCTAACACTAAAATCAAAATAGGTTCAACAGCCGCCACTAAACGCGCAGTTTGTTGTTTCACATTGGTATCAAAAGTTTCAGCTAAACGGTCTAAAATCAGTCCTGTGCGTCCTGACTCTTCTCCCACAATTACCAATTGTGCTAATAAAACGGGAAATTTTCCCTCATTAACAAGGGCTTTCCCGAGACTTACCCCACTACGCACAGCTTCCTCCACCCGTTTTAAACTATCCGCAAGGACTTCATTCGTCATCACCCCCCGCACGATGCTTAAGGCTTTTAACAGAGGAATTCCTGCACCAAGTAATGCACCTAACGTCCTAGAAAAACGAGAAGATTCTGCTTGCAACAATAAATTGCCTAAGATGGGAATCTGTAAAATAAATTGGTCACGTTGTAAACGTTTTTCAGGGGTCGTATCTAATTGTCGCCAACCGACCCATGCCAGCACAGGCACAAAAGGCAATGACCACCAATAAGTTTTTAACCATGTACTGGTTGCGAGTAAAAAAGCCGCAGAATCGGGGGTTTTTGTCCCCATATTTTTAAATAAATCCGCAAATTGCGGAATCACAAAAATCATTAATAAAATAACGCTTAATACCCCTGTGATTAATAAAATAACAGGGTAAATCATCGCAGATATAACTGTTCGTTTGGCATCATCCGCTGCAGCGAGAAAATCGGCAACTTTTGGCAATAAATGTTCTAAAATCCCGCCTTCTTCCCCCGCATGTACCATATTGATATACATCTTTGAAAAAACATCAGGATGGGCTTGCAAGGCATCGGCTAGGCTTTTACCTTCTTTAACATCGCGGTGTAAATCAGCAATCAATTGTTGTACAACAGGTTTTTCATTTAACCCTTCTAATAAAACTAAGGCTTTATCTAAAGGAACACGTGCCTCTACTAATGTGCATAAGCCGTTTGTAAAATCGATTAAATCTCGATTGGAGATTTTTCGCTGTCCAAACAAACTCCCGCTTTCACTGCTCAATTCAATTTTTAACGCGACAAGTTGCCGACTTTGCAAAGTCATGACAATTTCTTGCTCGTTTTCTGCATTGAGTTTTCCTGTGTGAATATTTCCTTCATTGTCACAGGCTTGATAGGTGTAGGCGTGCATTATGAGTGATAACTTAGTTTTAAATGCAAAAGTTCAATGTCAAATAATTAAATCGCCCGCGTTACGCGCACGATTTCCTCAGGCGTTGTAATCCCTTGGTAAAGTTTTTCTAAAGCGTCTTGGCGTAACAGTCTTAAGCCTTCTCGTTGTGCTTGTTCACGGATTTTATTCGCATCACCACCGCTGGTAATCACGGCGCGGACACTGTCGGAAATAATGAGTAATTCATATAAACCTAAGCGTCCACGGTAGCCTGTATTGGCGCAACGTTCACAACCATGACCGCGTTTGATAATGGGATGGTCTGCACGGCTAATACCTAGTAATTCCGCCTCATCTTCAGTTAATTCATGGTCTTCAGCACAATTTTGGCAAATTTTACGCACTAAGCGTTGCGCCATAATTGCCATGACGCTGGAGCTAATTAAATACGTGTCCACGCCCATATCTTGCAAACGGGTAATTGCACCAGCCGCGTCGTTAGTGTGTAGTGTGGAAAATACTAAGTGACCTGTTAAAGCAGATTCAATGGCAATTTCTGCGGTTTCGTGGTCACGAATTTCCCCGACCATGATGATATCAGGGTCTTGCCGTACAATAGAGCGCAAGCCCGCCGCGAAGGTTAAGCCAATTTTCGCATTAACATGAATCTGGGTAATGCCTTCTAATTGATATTCGACAGGGTCTTCAATCGTAATGATTTTTTGCGAACCTGTGTTGATTTTTTCCAGTGTGCCGTACAACGTTGTCGTTTTTCCGCTTCCTGTTGGGCCAGTGACTAAAATCATGCCGTGTGGTTGTTGGATGACGTGGGCAAACGGTTTTAAAATGTCCGCAGGCATCCCTAATTTATCCAAACTCACGGATATATCACTACGGTCTAAAAGCCGTAATACGATAGATTCACCATGTACACCGGGTAAGGTAGAAACCCGCATATCTAGGGTTCGCTCACCCATTTGGTACTGAATCCGTCCGTCTTGGGGCAAGCGTTTTTCCCCAATGTCCAGCCGTGCCATGAGTTTCACCCGTGAGGATACAGCAGCTTGAACATTTGCGGGTAGGCGTTCGATGTTGACCATCACACCATCCACCCGACAACGCACCATTAAATATTTTTCTTCGGGTTCAAAGTGAATATCGCTCGCATTTAAGTCTAAAGCCCGTTCCATTAAATGGTTGACCATGCGAATAACAGGCGCGTCAGAGGCTAAATCTTTTAAATACTCATTGTCTAATTGGTCTGCTCGTCCGCCATCGCCTGCGCCGTCTAATTCGGGGGATAATTTTGCCCGCCAATGTTTAATTAAGCGGGCGACTTGGTCAGCTGCTCCGCGTTCAAAGCGGACGTATTGCCCTAATAAAAACCGAATTTTTGCGCGGTCTTCAATATCTGGTGGGGTACTGAATAATAAGCAGGGTTGTTCGGGAAAGTTTTCGACGGGGGCAATGCCTTTTTTAGCAAGTAATTGAGTAAAAATGGGGAGACTGAGGGCGGTTGTTGTCATATTCATTTGCCTTATTTCGGGGCTGCTGCCTGTTCTGCTTCTGTCAGCGGAATGCGACTAAATCCTGTGGCTTTGACTGTGCCAGTTAATAAATTATTTCCTCGTCCAACCCGTGCATCAACAAATACGACGGCTAAATATTCATGAGCGGTTTCTATGGCTTGAATGAAATTAAAGAGTGTTTGTGAATCAGCTTCAAACTGCACGCCTTGCGTCACCAGTACCCATTCGCCTGTGCGGGAAAATTCGGGCAAGTCTAAGGCTCTAACGGTTAAACTGGTTCGTTGTGCAATTTCGCGGAGTACGCCTTGCATCCGTGCGGCGACTAATTCGCGGTTATTGCCTTGTAACAAGGCGGCGTTAAATTTATCCCGCTCTTGAATCGCTTTAACATGTTGTTCTTGCCAGTATTGTGTGCCGACATCTAGCCGTTGATAGCGGTCAATTTCTGTCTGCAAAGATTCCATCCGCACTTGACGGGCTTGATACATTGCATAAAGTCTAGGTGCTATTTCAAAGGGGACAGCATAACCTAACAGCATGACAAGAAAGAAGGTTAATAAGCGTTTTTCTTGACGAGTCAAGGGAAAGTCCTAAGTTAAGATATAAAAACTGTGTCCACGAAAGGCACGAAAAGCACGAACCTTGTTTTTTCGTGTTTTTCGTGCCTTTCGTGGATGATTATAGGGCTAAATCGCCCGAATCTTCTCCATCTGTGCTTCTAACTCCTGCACCGCGCTTTGCATTTCTGCAACCCGTTGGCGTTCTTTCGCCACAATATCCGCAGGAGCACGTTCAGTGAATTGTGGATTATTTAACTTAGTCGTTAATTTATCCAATTCTTTGGCGATTTTTTCAATTTCCTTCGCCAAGCGTTTTAATTCCGCATCCTTATCAATTAAGCCCGCTAAGGGAATTAAAATTCGCATATCGCCCACTAATGTCATTGCTGATTCTGGCGCGTTGTCAGTGCTCGCTAACCATGTCGTTTTTTCTAAACGGGCAAGACTGCTGATTAAGCCTTGATGTGTGTTCAAACGGGTTTGGTCGTTGGCTGTGCCGTTTTGTAGTAAAACAGGTAACAACTTGCTGGGTGCTATGTCCATTTCTGCACGAATCCGACGCACACCGAGAATAAATTGTTTAACCCATTCAATATCCTGCTCCGCTTGCGTGTCCACTTTCTCCGCTTGCGCTTGGGGATAAGGTTGCAACATGATGGTGTTGCCTGTTTTTCCTGCTAAGGGGGCGATTTTTTGCCACAATTCTTCAGTAATAAACGGGATAAAGGGATGTAACAATCGTAATAATGTTTCTAGTGCACGGACTAACGTGCGACGTGTTCCCCGTTGTGCGGCTTCGCTGGCATCAGCACCTTGCAACACAGCTTTAGAAAACTCCAGATACCAGTCGCAATATTCATTCCATGTAAAGTCATAAACAGCATTTGCCGCTAAATCAAACCGATAGCTTGTAAAATGTTGCTGAACTTCTGTTTCTAAGGCTTGTAAACGAGAAATAACCCAACGGTCAGCGAAGGATAATTCAACAGGAGCATCGCTTAAGCCTGTATCTTTACCATCAGTATTCATCCACACATAACGGGTTGCATTCCATAATTTATTACAGAAATTGCGATAGCCTTCAATGCGTCCCATATCAAAGCGGATATCGCGCCCTGTGGAGGCTAACGCCGCAAAGGTAAAACGTAAGGCATCCGTTCCAAAGGCAGAAATACCATTGGCGTACTCTTGGCGGGTACGTTTTTCAATCTTAGGTGCCATTTCAGGCTGCATTAAGCCCGTTGTGCGTTTTTTAACTAAAGTTTCTAAATCAATGCCGTTAATTAAATCTAAAGGGTCTAATACGTTGCCTTTTGATTTAGACATTTTTTGTCCTTCGGAGTCCCGAATTAAGCCATGAATATAAACTTCACGGAATGGCACTTGACCATCCATAAACTTCATACCCATCATAATCATCCGTGCAACCCAGAAGAAAATAATATCAAAGCCGGTCACTAAAACGCTGGTTGGGTAAAACGTTGCTAATCGCTCGGTTTTTTCTGGAAATCCTAAGGTACTAAATGGCCAGAGTGCTGAGGAAAACCATGTGTCTAAAACGTCTTCATCTTGGGTTAAAACTGTTTCAGCAGGGATATTATATTTTTTCCGTACATCCGCCTCTGAATTGCCAACATATTCCTTGCCGTTTGCGTCATACCATGCAGGAATACGATGCCCCCACCAAATTTGCCGACTGATGCACCAATCTTCAATTTTATACATCCAATCGTAATAGGTTTTATTCCAATTTTCGGGAATAAATTTAATTCGTCCGTCTTCAACCGCTTTAATGGCAGGCTCTGCCAGTGGCGCAGCTTTTACATACCATTGGTCAGTTAAAAAAGGCTCTAAAACCGCACCGCTACGGTCGCCACGTGGAATCGGTAATTTATGCGGTTTTACTTCAACTAATAAACCTAATTTTTCAAAATCAGCAACGACTTGCTTACGAGCAACAAAACGGTCTAAGCCTTGATAAGCTTTCGGGGCATTTTCATTAATTTTGGCATCAATGGTTAAAATATTAATCATGGGGAGCTGATGCCGTTGCCCGATACGATAGTCGTTAAAGTCATGAGCAGGCGTAATTTTTACGCAACCCGAACCAAAACTAGGGTCAACATATTCATCGGCAATAATAGGGATTTTACGGTCTGTTAACGGTAAATCAATCATTTTACCGATTAAATGTTTGTAACGTTCATCTTCGGGATGTACCGCGACAGCCGTATCGCCGAGCATGGTTTCAGGTCGCGTAGTTGCAACCACGAGACTACCGCTACCATCCGCGAAGGGGTAACGTAAATGCCATAAAAAGCCGTTTTCTTCTTCAGCATTCACTTCTAAATCGGATAACGCGGTGTGAAAAACAGGGTCCCAATTAACTAAGCGTTTGCCGCGATAAATTAAGCCTTCTTCATACAGTTGAATAAAGACTGCTTTAACCGCGTCGGATAAACCATCATCCATGGTAAAGCGTTCCGTTGCCCAATCAACAGATGCCCCCATAGAACGCAATTGACGAGTAATTGTTCCGCCTGATTGTTCTTTCCATTCCCAGACTTTTTCGACAAACGCTTCACGCCCTAAATCATGCCGACTTTTGCCTTGTTGGGCTAATTGCCGTTCTACGACCATTTGCGTGGCAATGCCTGCGTGGTCAGTGCCCACTTGCCAAAGGGTATTATGCCCTTGCATCCGATGGTAGCGGGTTAAGATGTCCATTAAGGTATCTTGAAATGCATGACCCATATGTAACGTTCCCGTGACATTGGGCGGAGGAATCATGATGCAATAGGGTTCACCCTGTCCATTGGGCGCAAAATAGCCTGCTTGTTCCCATTGTTGATACCAATGTTTTTCTATGTCTTGAGGCGCGTAGGTTTTTTCCATGTCTCGATGAGATGTCTTGTAATGAATTAGCGAACAAATTTTAGCATTATACATGAATAAAACCCCGTCGGTTTTGAGAAACTGACGGGGTTTTGATTTTTTTGATAGATTAAAGTCGCTTAATAAGCGTTTATCTTTACACGACTTTAATAATTACAACCGTTCTACAATCGCTGCAATGCCTTGTCCGCCACCAATACACATGGAAATTAAGCCGTAGCGTCCGCCTGTGCGTTGTAACTCGTATAAGGCTTTAACTGTGACAATACAACCTGTTGCACCGATAGGATGTCCTAAGGAAATACCGCTACCGTTAGGATTGGTTTTGTCCATGTTGAGGTTTAAATCACGGCAAACGGCTAATGCTTGCGCGGCAAAGGCTTCATTAAGCTCAATGACATCCATTTGTTCAATGGTTAAGCCCGCTTTGGCTAAGGCTTTTTGAATCGCAGGCACAGGACCAATACCCATATATTTAGGTTCTACGCCTGAGTGTGCATAGGCAACGAGGCGAGCCATAGGTTTTAAGCCTTGTTTAATCGCGGCTTCTTTTTCCATTAGGACGACAGCAGCAGCGGCATCATTAATCCCTGAAGCATTGCCTGCGGTCACTGACCCTGTTTTGTTAAAGACGGTTTTGAGTTTGCCAAGGCTTTCAACCGTGACATCACCGCGAATATGTTCGTCTTTTTCAAACAGGGTTGTGCCTTTACGGGTGACAATTTCGGTCGGTAGAATTTGTTCTTTAAAATGACCTTTTTCGGTAGCCGCAGCGGCGCGTTGGTGACTCATGACGGCAAGTGCGTCTTGGTCAGCGCGGGAAATTTGCCATTTTTCGGCAACATTTTCAGCAGTTACGCCCATGTGACAATCGTCAAAGGGGTCGGTTAATGCGCCGACCATGGCATCGACCACTTGGGCATCATTCATGCGTTGTCCCCAGCGTAAGCCAGGCATCCAGTATTGTCCACGGCTCATGCTTTCTGCACCGCCAGCAACAGCGGCATCGGTGTCTCCCATTGCAATGCTTTGGGCTGCGCAGACGATGGATTGTAAACCACTCCCACAAAGACGGTTGAGGGTGTAAGCAGGGGTTTCAATCGGCAAACCGCCTTCAATGGTGGCAACACGGGATAAATACATGTCGCGTTTATCGGTGTGGATAACGTTGCCAAATACGACTTGCCCAACTTGTTTGGGGTCTATGCTGGCGCGTTTGACCGCTTCACGTAATACATTAGCGGCGAGCGTGGTTGCGGGAATGTCTTTGAGTGTGCCACCGTAGTCACCGATTGCGGTTCTGACTCCACTTAAAAAAACGACTTCGCGGGTATTTGCCATTCTTTAAGTCCTCCGAATTTCTATATGTTGTAGTGTTTGGTGTTTTGCGTCTTAGATTTTACCGCAATGATAGGAAAAAATGCTTGTTCTTATTATAAAAAAAAAGGGGTTATTGCTAACCCCTTTTTTATGGATTATTTAACGTTTATCCATGGGGATAAAGTTACGATTTGCCGCACCGACGTAAAGCTGACGAGGACGACCAATTTTCATGCTAGGTTCTTCTAACATTTCTTTCCATTGGGAAATCCAGCCAACTGTCCGAGCAACAGCAAACATGACGGTAAACATGTTGGTTGGAATGCCTAAAGCACTGAGGATGATACCTGAGTAGAAATCGACATTAGGATAGAGCTTGCGTTGAATGAAGTATTCATCTTCTAACGCAATACGTTCTAATTCTAATGCAATTTCAAAAGCGGGGGTTTTTGCTGTATCAAGTTCGTTCAGCAGTTCGTGGCAAATACCGCGAATGATTTTAGCGCGTGGGTCATGGTTTTTGTAAACGCGGTGTCCGAAGCCCATTAAGCGGGTTGCGGAGTCTTTGTCTTTGACTTTTGCTAAGAAGCTGGGGATGTTCTTCACATCTTTGATTTCATCCAGCATCTTAATCACGGCTTCGTTAGCACCACCGTGAGCAGGTCCCCAAAGGGTCGCAATGCCTGCGGCGATACATGCGAACGGATTGGCTTGTGAACTACCCGCTAAACGCACAGTGGATGTGCTGGCGTTTTGTTCGTGGTCAGCGTGTAGAATCAGCATGGTTTCTAAGGCTTTAGCTGCCGTCGGACTGATTTTGTATTCTTCAGAGGGCATGGAGAACATCATTTGTAAGAAGTTCTCTGTATATCCTAAATCGTTACGCGGGTAAGCGTAGGGGAAGCCCATTGTATATTTGTAGCTGTTTGCTGCAATAGTAGGCAATTTGGCAATCAAACGCATAGCGCATAAATTGCGGTGCGTTGGATTATAAATATCCATAGAATCATGATAATAAGCTGACATCGCACCAACAACCCCCAATAACATTGCCATTGGGTGTGCATCACGACGGAAGCCACTGAATACATTGCGTAAGCCTTCATGCAACATGGTGTGGCTTTTGATTTCAGCATTGAACTGATCTAATTCGCCTTTTTTGGGTAATTCTCCGTATAACAGTAAATAGCAGACTTCTAAATAACTGCTATTTTCAGCCAATTGTTCAATAGGGTAGCCACGATGTAGCAAAATACCTTGGTCGCCATCAATGAAAGTAATGGCACTTTCACAACTTGCGGTGGTCATAAAGGCTGGATCAAAGGTAAACATGCCCACTTCTTTTGGCAATGCTTGACAATCAATCACGGGTTGCCCATGTGTTCCATTTTTAATGGCGCACTCAAAGGATTTTCCTGTTCTATTATCGGTAATAGTGACGGTTTCTTTGCTCATGTTTTCCCCTTTAGGCTGGTCTTCCTAGAGCTAACAACAAACTAACAAGTGAAGGTAAAGTCATTTTTACTAAATCAAGCAGTTAATAAAAACGACCGAAAGACGCTATAAAACAGCTAGACATAAAAACGGCTAAACAACATATTAGCGAAGGTTAATTATATCAATAAGCCACTTTTATATGTGATATTTTAACCTGTATGATACAACGCAACAATAATTAACTGTGATGAATAGCAAGTTAAGCAGTATAGCGGTTCAGAAATAGTAAAGGAAATAGGGAATTTGTTAAGATAATGACGGTAAAAACCGTATTATTGACTTTAGCAAAGTCTCATTAAAACACATTCAAAAAATTCAAAGGAGTTAAGTCCGAATTATGCCTAAAAACGCATTTTATGCCCAATCGGGTGGAGTGACCGCTGTCATTAATGCAACCGCTTGCGGTGTTTTAGAAACTGCGAAGCAATATCCCGATAAAATTGGTAAAGTTTATGCGGGACGCAATGGCATTATTGGCGCGTTAACAGAGGATTTAATTGATACTAGCCAAGAATCAGCAGAGGCAATTGCAGCACTGCGTTATACCCCTTCAGGGGCATTTGGTTCTTGCCGTTTTAAGCTTAAGGGTTTAGAACAGAATAAAGCAGAATATGAACGCTTAATTGAAGTCTTTAAAGCGCATGATATTGGTTACTTTTTTTATAATGGCGGTGGAGACTCTCAAGATACTTCTTATAAAGTGTCGCAATTAGGCGATACCTTGGGCTATCCCATTACGTGTATTGGTATTCCTAAAACGGTTGATAATGATTTACCGATTACAGATACCTGCCCCGGTTTTGGTTCTGTTGCTAAATATGTCGCGGTTTCTATTCGCGAAGCCAGTTTCGATGTGCTTTCTATGGCAAAGACTTCTACTAAAGTTTTTATTATGGAAGTGATGGGACGACACGCGGGCTGGATTGCGGCGGCGGGTGGTTTAGCGGCTGAAAAAGAAAGTGATGGTCCTCACATTATTATTTTCCCCGAAGTCATTTTCGACCCTGAAAAATTTCTCGCAAAAGTTGATTTTTGCGTTAAAAAATATGGCTATTGCTCCATTATTGTTTCTGAGGGTGCAAAAAACCAAGACGGTAAATTTATTTCTGAAGCGGGTACACGCGATGCGTTTGGACATGTGCAATTAGGCGGGGTTGCGCCTGTGATTGCCAATATCGTGAAAGACAAATTTGGCTATAAATACCATTGGGCTGTTGCCGATTATTTACAGCGTGCAGCTCGCCATATTGCATCTAAAACCGATGTAGAACAAGCTTATGCAGTGGGTAAAGCGGCGGTTGAATTTGCGGTTGCGGGTAAAACAGCGGTGATGCCTGTCATCGTGCGTAAATCTAGCCAACCGTATCAATGGGAAATTGGTTCGGCGAATTTGGCAGATGTGGCAAACGTAGAGAAGAAAATGCCCCGCGAGTTTATCAGTGAAGATGGATTCGGCATTACGCCTGCCTGTCGGGAATATTTACAACCCTTAATTGCTGGCGAAGATTATCCCCCGTATAAAAACGGCTTGCCTGATTATGTAGAATTAAAAAATGTTGCCGTGCCGAAGAAATTGGCGACAACGTTTGAAGTGAAGAAGTAAGCAGAAAAGGATGCGGGGTGAGTTTTTTGCTTATTCCGCGTTACTAATGCAAATATAATATTGATAATTTTTGAGTTTGTGAGGAAAAAATGATAAATAGACTTAAAGCAGAAGGACTAGAATTTAAAACAGAAGGACTAGATATTGGATTTGATTTTGATGTAGCGTTTCAAGAAAATCAGAAAATAAATTGTATTATAGGAAAAAATGGTATTGGTAAAACTCAACTTTTGGAAAATATAGCTAAAAGTCTAATTTATACGCATTCTATATTTTCAGTAACTGGAGATTATCAATATAAAAACATCTTTGAACAAAAGAATATAAGGGAAAAGACAAAAGAGCTAGCATTAAAATTACCATTAGAGATAGACATTAATAGCGTTAAAGTAAAAGATAAAGTTAAACAAGCTTGGGGTTACTCAACTTTTGAAAATATTGGACTAAATAGAAATAATACCTTTATTTTTGATAAACCAATTGTTTTTATAGGGGCTAAAAATAGAGGTTTTACAAAGAATATAAATCCTGAAAATATTAAAATTTTAGGGAATGTGCAAGATAGATTTGTAGAATCTATTGAAAGAACCATGAGTTATATCAATGGTGATGGATTAGAACGTGAAGAAGTCGCAAATTGGTTTGTCTCAAGACTCATCGTAAATCCAAATTTTGTTTTAAAAGGGCAAAACAAAACAAATGAAGTAATCACTGTTTTACAACTGATTGAAAAACTTGAGCCAACATTAAAACTTATTGTAGCAAATGAAAACGGTGAAAACAGCATATCCATGCTATTTCATGAAGGACAGTTATTATTTAATGGCATTCCACTCAATAAACTGTCAACGGGGTTTGTTTCTATTGTAAAAATATTTCAAGAAATTGTTGCGGGATATGGGGGATGGAGTAGTCTTGATGATTTAAGTTTAGTGGATGGAGTGGTATTTATTGATGAGATAGAAGCGCATTTGCATATTAGTTGGCAAACAAAAATTATCAATATTTTAAAAGATTACTTTTCAAACACAACTTTTTATATTACAACACATTCGCCGTTAGTATTGGCTGGACTAAAAGATGGTGAGGCTTACGAATTATATAAAGCAGATAATTTTGTAAAAGCAAAAGCAATTACTCATGTGGAGCATTACGCTTTAAACGATATAGTCAATGAGTTTTTTGGGGTGGATTTAAATCAAGAAAAAGTTGAGAACCCAAATTTAGAGAAGCAGAAAAAAGCAAGAGCATTATTACTCAATCTTACGAAATCTCTCAAGGGCAATGAGTAATGAAGTATTTTTTTGATACAAATGTCGTTAGTCGTTTGGTTAAAGAAGATGATGAAGCAATCGCAAAACTTCAAGAATTAGCGTCAAATGAAGAAAATGAATTTTATATAAACGGATTAGTTTTTATGGAGTCATTAAGAGCTATTCCATTAACACATAAAAAACTTTATGACGCGACAAAAGAAACGCTAGAAAGTTTTATAAAACTTGAAACGACTCAAGAGATATATGATAAAAGCGTTAGTTTTTCTAGATTTTGTAAAAGTAAAGGTATTAGCCTTGGAAAATGTGAAGCAATAGATTATCTCCATTTTATGACCGCTAAACATTACAGCTTAGAGATAGTATCTTTTGATAATGATATGAAAGTATTAGAAGAAAAGTATAACGATTGGATATTATCTAACTATGTAAAACCTGCATTGCCTTAGCCATTTCATCTTTAAAAAGAAAAGGTAAGATTTTTAAAGCGGCATCAATTGACGTATCAATCGAAATTTGTTCGTCACGACTAGGCGCGTGTAGAACATAATTCACGACTTCCGCCCGATTACCCGGATGTCCTATCCCAATCCGTAAACGGTAAAAATTTGCCCCTAAGTTGGCAATAATATCTTTTAAACCGTTATGCCCGCCATGCCCACCCCCTTGTTTTAAGCGAGCAGTGCCGACGGGTAAATCTAATTCATCATGAACCACTAAAATCTGTTCAGGCGAAATTTTATAAAAGTTTGCCAATGCGATAACAGATTGTCCGCTACGGTTCATAAAAGTTGTGGGTTTGAGTAACCAGCCTTTCCAATCGGATTTTTCTAGGCGTGCCACCTCTCCGTGAAATTTTGTTTCTTGCCGAAACGTTGCATTTGTTTGTTTTGCTAAGTTATTAACAAACCAAAAACCCGCATTATGGCGCGTTGCCTCGTATTCAGCACCTACATTTCCCAAACCCACAATTAATGCGATTGGCACGATAAACCCTTTACAACTTATTCAGCCGTCACTTCTTCGTCAGCAGCACCACGGGGTTTATGAATAGACACAACAGCGGCGTTATGTTCTTCATCACCATGCGCTAAACCCGCAATTTCAACCCCTGCAGGGCAAACTAAATCAGATAAATGAATGGTTTGACCTAATTCAACTTTTTCTAAATCAATAGCAATATATTCAGGCAAGTCTTTTGGTAAGCAGTAGATTTCTACTTCTGATAAATGATGAGAAATCACGCCACCTTGGGTCTTCACGGCGGCACAAGATTCTTCATTGATGAAGTGCAAAGGCACATGCATGTGAATCTTTTCAGATTCGTTAATCCGTTGGAAATCAACGTGCATGACGATAGGACGGTAAGGATGGCGTTGTACGGCTTTTAAAACGGCTTTTTCAGTTTTATTGCCATCAATTTGAATGGTCAACACATGAGAATAGAAAGATTCATGCTCTAAATGCTTAGAGATTTCTTTTTGTGATAAGGTTAAAGAAATAGGTTCTTGTGTTGCACCGTATAAAACAGCAGGTACTTTATTATCACGACGGAGGCGGCGGCTCGCACCTTTGCCAATGTCCGCACGACTTTGGGCAATAACTTCAAAATTTTCAACAATACTCATGAAAAGTGACTCCACTTAAATAAAAAATCCCCTTAACGGGGCTATTGTGTTATCACCCCCGCGACCAGAGGTGATAATCAGTAACTTAATCCATAAATAAGGAACTGACAGATTCTTCTTCGTTAATCCGACGAATAGTCTCAGCAAGCAATTCAGCAATGCTAAGTTGACGAATTCGTGAGCAGGCTTGGGCTTCAGCTCGTAAAGGAATCGTATTTGTGACAACTAACTCATCTAATTGAGAAGATTCAAGATTAGTAATTGCTTTTCCTGATAAAACTGCGTGTGTGCAATAAGCAATCACTTTGGTTGCACCGTGACGTTTTAAGGCGGCAGCGGCTTCACATAGCGTGCCTGCGGTATCAACTAAGTCGTCAACAATAATACAAGTGCGTCCCTCTACATCACCAATGATATTCATCACAGTAGCAACATTTGGGCGAGGGCGACGTTTGTCGATAATGGCAAGGTCGGCATCATCTAATTGTTTGGCTAAGGCACGCGCACGGACTACACCGCCCACATCAGGAGATACAACTATTAAATTAGGATATTTATGCGCCCAAATATCATTTAAAAGAACGGGCGAGGCATAGACATTGTCAACAGGTAAGTCAAAAAAGCCTTGTATTTGATCAGCATGTAAATCAACCGTCAAAACACGGTCAGCACCGACGGAGGTAATCATATTGGCAACGACTTTCGCCGTAATGGGTACTCGAGCAGAGCGAGTACGGCGGTCTTGACGGGAATAACCAAAATAAGGAACGACAGTTGTCACCCGACCCGCTGAAGAACGACGCACAGCATCAACCATCACGAGTAATTCCATGAGGTTGTCATTGGTTGGGGCGCAGGTTGGTTGAATAATGAACACATCTTTACCGCGAATATGCTCTTGAATTTCAACCATAATTTCACCATCGCTGAAACGTCCAACAACGGCTTTTCCTAATGCAATATTCAAGTTATTGGTAACAGCAGAAGCTAAAGCAGGGTTAGCATTGCCTGTAAAGACAACCATTCGGTTTGACACAACCAAACTCCAAAAGGGCAGATTCCAAAGGGATTTGCGTCTAGCGCAAGAATGATGAGGGAATGGCTGGGGTGCTAGGATTCGAACCTAGGGATGGCGGGATCAAAACCCGCTGCCTTACCACTTGGCTACACCCCAAAAATTTTGAATTGCAGAATTACAGTATTGTAACAATTTACTTTAATGTTGCCAACTTTTTTATCACAGGGGATATATTTTTACCTTGTGCTAAAAAGGCTTGCCACGATTGAGGTACTATATTGAGAACAGCTTGTGCTTGGTCTTTTTCTGAAAAACAGGCAAATAGGCAAGCACCTGTACCTGTTAAGCGTGCAATACTATAACGATTTAACCAACTTAATGCTTGTTTTACTTCAGGATAACGTTGTATTACAACGCTTTCACAAACATTAATGGTTCGCCCTGCAAGAAAGTCGTCTATTGTGACGATTTCTTGATTTCTTGTCAAGTCTGGTGCGGTAAAAATTTCAGCCGTTGGTACATGACAATTCGGATGTATTACAAGAAACCAAGGCTCAGGTAATGTAACAGGCGTTAATTTTTCGCCAACCCCCTCCGCCCATGCCGCTTGCCCTTGGATAAAGACGGGAATATCTGCCCCTAAACGGAGTCCGAGCTGCATTAAGGTTGTTGCATCTAAATGACATTCCCATAATTGGTTAAGCACCAATAAAGTGGTTGCCGCATTAGAACTTCCTCCCCCTAATCCTCCCCCCAATGGAATGCGTTTATCAACTTTAATATCAACGCCATAATGGGTATTGGTATAGTGTTGTAAATAGAGTGCTGCTTTATAAATTAAATTTTGTTCGACAGGGATTTCAATATTATTGGCAAGTTCACAATTGATTTTTCCATCTGTTCGCAAATTAAAATGTAAATCATCCCCATAATCTAGGAATTGGAAAATTGTTTGCAAATTATGATAGCCATCAGGACGACGACTCGTAATGTGTAGAAATAAATTGAGTTTTGCAGGTGCAGGACAAGTAAAAGTCATATTTCTACCAAATAATCGGCGTTTTACCCATACGGGTTAAATAATCGTTAGTTTGGCTAAAATGACGGTTGCCAAAAAAACTACGTGCAGAAAGCGGGGAAGGATGTGCTGAGGTCAACACAAGATGTTTAGTTTTATCAATGACTTTTCCTTTATCCTGTGCGTATTTACCCCATAATAGAAAAACAATATTTTCACGGGTTTGGGCAAGTTGGCGAATAACGGCATCGGTAAATTGTTCCCAGCCCTGATTGCGATGTGAGGCGGCCTCATTTGCCCGCACGGTTAAAATCGCATTGAGCAGTAATACGCCTTGTTTTGCCCAACGTTCTAAATTGCCATTTTGCGGAAACGGTTGACCTAAATCTTGTTGAATTTCTTTAAAAATATTAATCAGTGAAGGCGGAATTGCAATGCCGTCATTGACAGAAAAACATAGTCCATGCGCTTGTCCTGCGCCGTGATAAGGGTCTTGTCCTAAAATCACGACTTTCACCTCGTCAACAGCACATTGTTCAAACGCATTAAAAATAAGTTTAGCGGGTGGGTAAATGGTTTGAGTTTGATACTCTTGACGGACAAATTGGGCAAGCTGTTGAAAATAGGCTTGTTCAAATTCATTGGCTAATAAGGCTTTCCATGAGGGTGCAATTTTAACATCCATGACAAACTTATTCCTTTATTTCAAAGTGATAGTATTGCTCATTTAAATAATTAGCAACTTTTTCTATTTCTTCATCAAACCACATTAAATCCGTGTTTGTAACGCAACGTTGAATTTGGGTTTTTAAGCTGTCATAGCTTTTAACAAAACGTTCAGGACGTGTATAAATATCGTCAGCTTTTTCAAAAGTCATTGATTGGTGACATTTAACACAATTTGTATCATGTAACGCTTTACCTTCTGGAAATTGGGTTTTTGGTTTATCCGTGTCGCTGGTTGCGGTCGTTGTTGGTGGGGCTGGGTTTTGCTCTGTCGCTAGCGCAATTGAACTGCTGGATAAAGTGACACTACTAATAAGGCAAACAAAAAATAAATGTGTTTTTAATCGGTTTAACATGATATAGCCTCCTCAAGGATGCTGATAGAAGTAAGCAGGTGAAAATTATCTTTTGTACATAAAGTATTTATATATTTTATTGTACATCGTCTAAGTATGAAGATTTCGGGCTATGATTAGGCTTTAAGTTTTTTAAGATGCTTTATCATGCAATTTCAGAACATATTGATTATTTTTTATATTACTGTTTTATCCTTTTGCGCTTTATACGCCCCCCAGCCACTACTCCCTTTACTTAGTCAACATTTTCAAATTTCAACGGATCAAGTTTCATTGCTCATTAGTGTTGCGCTGATTCCTTTAGGCGTTGCGCCTATTTTGTACGGATTTATTTTGGAATCTATGGCGGCAACTCGATTATTAAAGATTACCATTTTCTTGCTGGCATTGGGACAACTTCCCTTTATCCTTATCGATAATTTCTGGGTATTGGTTGGTTTTAGAACGTTAGAGGGCTTATTGTTTCCTGCCATTTTTACCGCGTTAGTCACTTATATTTCAACAGTGAGCACATTGGAAACAATTAAACGTAATATTGCGTTATATGTTGCTGCTACTGTCTTGGGGGGATTTCTCGGACGTATGTTAAGTGGGGTAATGGCAACTTATTTTCATTGGACAGATGCATTTTTAATTATCATGTTGGGGTTATTACTGGGCTTTGGTTTGTTATACCGATTACAAAGTGATACCCGTTTACAATTAGTACGTCCAACATGGGGATTATTATATAAAGCGTTACAACACCCTATTTATAATAAAGTTTATTTAATTATTTTTCTTGTTTTTTTCTGCTTTGCATCGGTATTAAATTTTTTACCATTTCGGATGACTGAATTAGATTCGCAAGTCTCCTCATTACGCATTGCATTGACTTATACAGGATATTTAGTTGGAATTATGATGGCATTGAATGCACTACGGATTATTCGCTGGTGTAGCGGGGAAATGAATGCCATTTTATTGGGATTAGCTTTTTATATGCTTTCCCTTATTTTACTGGCAATTCCTAGTTTAATCGTTATCAGTCTAACGCTTTTTTTATTTTGTGCGGGTATGTTTTTAATGCATAGCGTACTTTCAGGCTATTTAAATCATTTAGCAGTGGAAAATAAGGGAATTATTAACGGGTTATACATTGCTTCTTATTATGCAGGTGGAAGCACAGGTTCTTATTTACCCGTATTTATTTATAAAAATTGGGGATGGATAGCTTATTTAAGTTGTTTACTTGGTTTAGTTTTTATCATTATGTATATAACCTTGTTATTAAAACGGGTTCAACACAATTTAGCTTAACTTGAGTTCGGCAAGTTTCTTTTAAAAAAGACAACAGTTTGTCTGAATCAGGATTCAGACAATGTTTTAATCTTGCTGGTTAAAGTGAGGTCAACCCTTTTCGCATGTTCCGACAGACCTGCTAGGTTTTCAAAACCTAGCAGGTCTTTTTTTGTCTGAATCAGAATTAAAAGAATCTCGCCGAACTCAGGTTAAAGCGTAAATAAAAAAGCCTCAGTATGTTGATACTGAGGCTTTTTTATTTCTATCGTCTTCAATAAACCGCCTACTTTGGCGAATCAGCTGTAACGCCGCATGGAATTTAGCTACAAAAAATGGCAGGTTTCAACCGCCTGCTTTGGCGAATCAGCTGTAACGGGTCAGGGAGGTACTAGGGTTTGACTCTATAAAGTTTCAACCGCCTGCTTTGGCGAATCAGCTGTAACCTGCCGTTTGCTTGCAAGTAAAATATCTGGTCGCGTTTCAACCGCCTGCTTTGGCGAATCAGCTGTAACACATCCGAGATTATTGGATGTTGTAAAAAAAACGTTTCAACCGCCTGCTTTGGCGAATCAGCTGTAACAAATATGGAACCACAAGAAGAGGCAACGACAAGTTTCAACCGCCTGCTTTGGCGAATCAGCTGTAACCCCGACGGTCAAAATAATCGCATATTTTTCACTTGCTTGCAAGCCAAAATTTTCACGAAAAATCACCCAAAAAAGTAGAACTCTTTTGCATATTTCTTGCGTAAGAAAATATATAATTAAATCAATAAAATATAAACACTCCTTTTCAAAAAAACTACCCATTTTACGACCCTCGAAAAGTAGAACTCTCTTCTTGATTTTAAAGGACTATTCAATCATTCCTGAAATTATGTGAATTCTGATTCAGACAAAAAAAGCCCTGCTAGGTTTTCAAAACCTAGCAGGTTAAAAATCCTTCAACACCCCAAATTCTCCCCCTGTTGCATGTGTACGGTTATTCGCCTCCACACTGTTGTTATAAAAATCTTGCGCTCCCCCTGCATCTATCCACAAAGACAGGCTTAAACCCCCGTGATAGTCATTTTTACCAACGCGGGGCTCTGCTGAATAAAAATACTGGTCGCGTCCGCTGTGGTCTATGAAGAGCGAAAATCCGTTATGTGCAGCGGCGGCGATGGAAAAAAATAAGTCTCGACTGTCGTAAATATCATCGCCACCTTTATCGATAAGCATGGCTGTGCCTAAATCCCATGCAGCCGATTGTAGCGCGCCTTGATAACCTTGATAGTGGTCGTCGCCCCCGTCGTCGATGAGGATACCCAGTGCCGAGTGAGCGGAAAAACCTTGTCCATAGCGTGAACCAATATAATTATCGTCGCCATTGCCTGCATTACGCAAAATACCCAGCGCGAAAAAATAGCCACCGCCTTGGGAGAAATTGCCCGCTTTAAATTGGTCTTTACCTTGTCCATCTAGCAAAATGCCGATACCGCCAGAAGTGTTGTTGCGAAAGCCAAAACCTGAGCCTTGCGAACTGCCATGAAAAATGCCCAATGTGCCATAAGTGCTTTCATAAGCACCAAGGGCTAAATAAGTGTCGTCGCCTTGTGAGTCTAAAAGTAATCCTAAACCTTTCGCACTGCCAACACCTTGCCCGTAAAGTGTGGCTCGATAGTGGTCATTACCTTGTGTATCTAAGAGCAAGCCATAACCCCATAAGCCAATCCCTTGCGCGTAAGTGTGGGCTGTATATTCGTCATCACCAGCGAGGTCGTAAAGTAGTCCTATCCCCATTAAGCCCGCCCCTTGCACAAACTGGACACCTTGGTAGTGGTCATTGCCCGCAGTGTCTAGGAGTAGAGCAACCCCAAAAATGCCCGCTCCTTGTCCCCCTAAGCGGGTAGCGGTGTATTCGTCATTGCCTGCCATATCAATCATAACGGTCGGACGTTGCCAATCACTTAACCCTGTTTCACCGATATAAAAATCATTGCCACCAATATCAAAAATCAGGGCGATATTTGCGTTATAACGGTTAATTTCATCGCTACCGATAATAATTTTACCCGCGACACTGTCCGCAATAGCGAGTAATCCGCCCGTGACATTGGGGTGTTGCAAAGTGGGATTAATGGACAATTGTTGAAATGCACGTCTTGCCGTATCGCGCCATGTTGGGTCTGCTAGTTGGTTTAGTGTAAGTGCTGCTTGAAACAGAGCAGAAAAGTCAATTTTATGTGCAAGAGCAAACAGTTGGGGAAATTGCGCTTGCACGGCTTCGGGCGCGTTGAATGTGGTGTAATACTCAAGTAATTGGGGGATTGTTTCTTGTATAAATTGGCGTTCTTCGGCGTTGAGTGCTTGAAAGGCTTGGCGTTGATATTGAGTCGCGTGATAGAGGATTTTTTGTAAATAAATCAAGTGAACTTGTGGGTCTAAAGTCGTCGGTGCGTGCGGAAGGTCAGATGCTAGTTTAGCCGTGATATCGAGCAAATCAGTTCCTTGTTGAATGAGGGCTTGCGTATCATAAGCCATTGCTTGTGTTAATAACGTATCGGTTACTTTTTCCACAATAACAGGCATTTTTAGCGGGTCGCGGTGTAAATAGCGAATATAACGCAGGCGCAATCCATCATCCCAATATTCATCTTCCGCATAACGTTTGAGTAAATCTTGATACGCCATATTCAAGTTATTATCATCATTGAATAATTGCTGAATCAGTAGGTCATAAACTGTATTTATCGATTGATATTCTGGGAATAATTCGGCATTGCTGGGTAAAGTTACGCTGGGTTGTTCTTGACGGGTGGCTAAAGTTGCAACGAGGTCTAAGGCTTGCCATTGTTCTTTAATTTCAATATGAAGCGTTTCGCCGATTTTTTGCGAGCGCATCAATTCATCTAATGCATTGCGATTGGGTAACGCAATAGGCTCTTGATTCCGTTGCCCATTAATCAAGGTTTCCATGCGTAAAATACGTAAATTAAGCATATCGCCTGCATGTTTGTGTTGGTCTATATACGTGCTGAAGGCTTGCGCAAGTTCAGTGGCGGGCAAGTTATCTAAAATCTGTTGGTCAAACTGCAAAATAATGTCGCGGAGACGTAGCCCACTTTTTTCAGCGGGCGAATTGGGGAGTATGCCTGTAATTTGTAGCCCATTATTAGCAGGAGCATCAGGAATCGTTTGGCGAATACCTTGCACAGGTTCATAAGCAACCCCCAGATAAGCGGGTTTAGTAGAAACTGGACTGATTGGCGGTACAGTGTCGGTATTAGGCAAGCGAGTGCAAGCAGTGATGCTTAAAAAAAGATAACTGAGTATCAAGAGATTGAAAAAACGATTCATCATATACTTGCCTAACTTTTTAATTGTAACCGTAATGCTACAAACAAATAAGCAACTTGTATTGCATTGAATAAACATAATTGTAAAAGCGTCCCTTGCAAGCCTAGCCACACCGTGAGTGGGTAAAGTATTGCCAGACTCACCACCGTTGCCCAAAGTAAAGCGTAAAACAACGGGCGTGTATTTTCTAAAACCCGTAAGCCGATTTTAAGCGGTGAGAGAAAGAAAACCAGAAAATAAACGAGGGCGTAACTACTGAGAATTGCCCCATAGCCTTCGAATTCATCCCCGTAAAACCAATATAGCCAGCTATCAGGAAACCCACCCAGCAACAACACAATCACCGCCATCACTGCGCCACCATAACGAGTTAATTTCACTAAATACTGTTGCAAGCTGGCTTTGCCTGTATGAATATAAACGCGCCCTGCTCTGGGAGGGGCAAAATTTTCTAATGCCAGTAATAACACATGCGTAACACCCAGCACATTTTGACAAGCGCGAAACACCCCAACCGCTTGCACGCCTAAAACAGCCGTTATCACTGCTTTCATCATGGCATCATGAGAACGCTCTAATAACACAGAAACACAAAGCCAACGGGCATAAAGCCAATGACGTTGCGTAACTTGGTAGAAAAAATGGGTTTCCCACGCTTGCCACCGAAATCGCTTTAATCCGATAACAATCGCCAGTAATGAACTCAGCATTGTCACCCATAACACCGCATGAATGCTGATAATTTGCCAATAATACAACCCCAATAAGCCCGCAAGTTGTCCTAAATAACTAATGACATCGTTAGTAAACGCGCTGTGCGTATTGCCTAATGTAAAAAAGTAACGGCGGATAAAATCTTGTAACTGATAAGTAAAACTTGTCAGCGCGAGTAAAAGCGCGTAAGGCGCGGTATGCCAAGCAGGAAATAACCAATTGCTAAACCATAAACCCGCAAAAATGCACAAACTGCTTAATATGGCGAATAATAATTGTTGCACGAGGACAACGCTGTAATAACTATCAGCCTGCTCAGTGGCTTGCTGTGTGCCTAAGCTCAATAACGGTGATAAAACAAACGCAATTTGTAGCCCACTGAAAAAGAATAAAATCGTCCACAACAAGGCAAAAAAGCCAAATGATTCAATACCAAGTAAACGCGCTACTAAAACGCCTGTAAGGAAATTAACAAGGCTAACCATCGCTTGATCGATGAGTGTCCAATTGAGATGGGCGGGCATGGTGTTTTGGAAGGTGATAACGGGGCAAATATTGTAATCGTTTTACAACTATTCTGATTGAACGTGTCAGTGAGGCATATTCGACAAAAAAATTTGATAAAAAAACAAGGTAAATGATGTTTTTAAATCCTGAAAATCCTGATTCAGACAAACGCTTATCTTTTTAAAGGAATCTCGCAGAACTAAGGTTCAAGTACGCTTGTACTCGGCAAGCAGAGCTTGCTAATTCATTATTAGTCTATTATGCTCTATTATATTAATAATATGTTATAAATAAAGGATTTTAATGATGCACTACACTGTAATTAATAAAAGCGGCTCTTATAAACAAGAGTCTCGTAAGTCGACACAAAAAAGACTGCTGATATCAGAATCTTTTTGTCAAGATTTTCACCAAGCATCTGTTAGCATCACTGATAAAATGAGCGAAACAACCTATAAACCTATCTTTATTAAAGTTGCTTAACTTGTTAAATTTGGACTGATTATCTTGGTAAAACAGGTAAAGTATATATTGAGCAAACAATCAAGCAGTTTGTTGACAATACGGAATTAGACACACTGATAGAAGCATTTAAGTCGTATAAATCAAATCGTGTTCTTGCTATATTGGGCTTTTGCTTGGGAAATAGTTATTTTGGTAAAGATGAACGTCTTACGCAACCGCCCACTGTGCGTAATATTTTGTATAAAGTTCATATTAAACCACGTTATCCTAAAGCAGATGTAAAACGTTGGAATCGTGCGGTATTAGATGGAAAAATACCGACATCAGACCACATCCTTATTTATACAACAGGTATTCAAAACGAAAACGCTTATTTGCTTCTCGATATTTTAAGACCTGAGGGACATAAGAAACTATTAGATTTTGCAAGATTAGAGCAACTAGCAGTATTAGCTGGTTATTTTAGGGAAAGTTATTAAGTAATCTTATCTTCTACCCCACCCGAATTTCCCCACTCCGCAACGCCTGAATCACTTGTTCACGCCCGCCCATGGCAACCACCTGACCATTATCAACGACGATTAACCGCTCAACTAACGATAATAATGACTGACGGTGTGTAATTAAAATCAAGGTTTTATCCGTTAAAAACGGCAATAAACGCGCTTTTAAAGCCTCCTCAGTGCTGTTATCCATTGCATTACTAGGCTCATCCAGTAATAAAATGGGCGGATTTAATAAAAAGGCTCTCGCTAAAACGATTGCTTGACGCTGTCCACCTGATAAGCCTTCCCCCCGCTCACCGATAGGCATGTCAAAACCTAATGGATGACGGTTGACAAAATCGGTTACGCCCGCTAATTCCGCCACTCGTAACAGTTGTGCATCGTCCACATAAGGTGCACCTAAGACAATATTTTCTCGCACAGTGCCATAAAACAAAGTTGGGTCTTGCGCGACATAGCCCATATTGCGCCGTAAATCTTCAGGGTCTATTTGCCGACTGTCCACCCCATCCAGCAAAATACTACCCGATTCAGGCAGGTATAAACCCAGTAATAACTTAGCAATAGTGCTTTTACCTGAACCAATTCGCCCAATAATGCCGACCCGTTCCCCTGCTTGAATTTGGCAAGTAATTTCTTGTAAAACCGCTTGTGTTTGTTGTGGATAGGTAAATTTAACGTGTTGTAAGTTTAAGTTACCTTGTAACACGGGGCGATGTACAAAGGGATGATTTATCGGACGTTCTAAGGGTAAACGCATTAAATTATTTAAGACTTTAAAGGCTTGTAGCGACTGATGATAACGGGTGATTAAACTCACGACTTGTGCCATCGGGGCTAAAGCCCGTCCTGTTAAAATCGTCGTTGCGATTAATGTCCCTGTGGTTATTTCTTTATCCGCAATTAAATACACACCATAAACGACAACGGCAATACTGGTTAATTGTTGAATAAAAACGGAAAAATTAACGGACAATGCAGATAAATAGCGGATTTTTAATCCTCCTTGTGCTAATTGCCCAATTAATAACTCCCAACGACGTTGCATTGTGCCTTCTGCACGGATTGTTTTTAAGGTTTCTAAACCGCTTAAACTTTCAACTAACAAGGCTTGTTTTTGTGCACCTGCTTGCGTGTTTTGCTGAATAATGCGCCGTAGTGGTAATTGAATCAGTAAGCTAAAAATGATAATTAACGGCATGGCAAACAAGGGAAAAAGGGCAAGTTGTGGATGTAATAAACCCCAAATCACCGCGATAAAGAGTAATGCAAAGGGTAAATCGATAACGGCGGTTAACGTAGCAGACGTAAAAAAGTCTCTGAATGTTTCAAATTCGTGCAGTTGATTGGCAAATGCGCCAACAGAAGCGGGATGTGTGCAACGTTGCGAGCCTAGCACGTGTTCAAAAACGCGACTGGATAAGACAATATCCGCACGTTTTCCTGCGGTATCGATAAAATAACCGCGTAAATTGCGCATTAAAAAATCAAAAACCAGCACTAACAACATGCCTAAAGCTAACGCCCATAAAGTTTCTAGCGCGGTATTTGGGACAACGCGGTCATACACATTCATGACAAATAACGGTGAAGCCAGCGCGAACAGATTGATTAATAAAGAGGCTAATAACACCTCACCATATAAGCCCCACGATTGCCACAATGTGCCCCAAAACCAACTTTTTGGCGCGGGTGCGTGTGCCTCGGTGCGTTGGTCAAATGGATAAACAGGGCGAACAAATAACGCTGTGCCTGTATATTGTTGCGCTAATTCATGCGCGGTGATTTCCGTCACCCCTTCCCCCACACTGGGGAATATCACTTGTAAGCGTTTTTTATCCCACTTTTTTAACACAAGACAGGCTTGCCCATCGGCTAATAGTAAAACAGCGGGCAAATGTAGCGCGGTGAGTTTATCTAATGCTTGCGTTGCAACACGCACAGAAAACCCCGCCCGTTCCGCAGCACGAGCAAAGGTATCGGGCGAAAAACGCTGATTGTCTAACGGTAAACCTGCCCGCAATGCCTCTGCGGAAAAGGGTTTATGATTTAATTGCGTTAAAATCACTAAACACGCTAATAAAGGGTCATCCTGCAAAGTATTTATGGACATGAAAATATCGTTTAATTTGTTTGATTAAAGTTGCTTAACTTTATTAAGTCATAAAAAAGTCTGAAAAGAAATATTGAACGCCGTGAATTAATTTATGATGTGGGTAAATCATCTCTATTTCGTTTTATTTTTCTTTATTTGAAGAAAATAACTAAGTCGACAAACTTTCTCCCTCACGCTCAAAGATGTGCTTACCATTTATCATCCGTATTTTGTGATATAACGCAGTTGCGAATCGTTCTATGCTTAGTAAAATGATTGCTTGTCGAAGATAATGCGCTATCGTTAAACTTTTCCGCTCTTTTTTCGCCACTTTTAGGAATGGGCTTTCGCTTGGACACGCAAGAACACCGCCACACCTTACCAAAAGGCTTTAAACTTCAGGAATATCAAATAGAAAGGGTATTAGGAAAACCCGGTGGATTTGGTGTCACCTATCTTGCCTTAGATACAAACTTACATCAATCAGTTGCCATTAAAGAATATATGCCCGGTGACTTTGCCGTGCGTGATGGCGTGAGTAGCGTTTGCGTCCGCTCGCAGATGGATGAATCTTCTTTTAAATGGGGCTTACAATGCTTTTTAGACGAAGCACGCATTTTAGCGAAGTTTAAGCACTCAAATATCGTCCGTGTACTGCGTTTTTTTGAAGAAAACGGCACCGCTTACATGGTCATGGAATACCAAGAAGGTTATTGTTTAGCTGATTATTTAAAAGAAAAAAGTAAATTAAGCGAGCAAGAACTATTAAATATCGCGTTGCCACTCATGGATGGTCTGCAATTAGTACATGAGATGGGTTTATTACACCGCGATATAAAACCCAATAATATTTATATCCGTCATGACCAATCCCCAGTTTTATTAGATTTTGGCTCAGCGCGGTATGCCGTGAGCCAACGCAGTCGTAGCGTCACCAGTATTGTCAGCCCTGGTTATGCACCGTTAGAACAATACGATAATGTTTTAGACATTCAAGGCGCGTGGACAGACATTTATGCGTTAGGGGCAGTCATGTACCGCGCCATCAGTGGCGAAGACCCACCCGCCGCAACGCGTCGCGTGATTAAAGACCCGATGATACCCGCCAGCGAAATCGGCAAAGGTCGTTATAATCCGACGTTATTACAAGCAGTAGATTGGGCGTTAGCATTGAGCGAAGAAGACCGCCCGCGTAGTATCGTCGCATGGCGCGAGAAAATTATCCTACCACTAACCGATACCCCATCGACACAAACGGTTATTCCTTCAAAAACTGACCAATTATTACGTTTAAATCAAAAACAACGTTATGTTGCAAGCATAGCAGGGGTGATTATCGTCGGACTCGCATTAACCGTTGGCGTATTGATGGATAAAAATCAAGAACTTAATAACATTTTAGAAAAACAACAAAATGAATATAATCGTCAATTAGACGCAGAACGCACCCGCACCACGACAAAATTAGCCGAGCAAGCAAAAGTTATTAGCGAAATGGATTTTAATATCAAGCAATTAGAAAATACAATTTCGCAATTAAGCAAATTTGGCGTTCAAACCGCAATGGATGGCTTTATTAAAGACATAGAAAGCGGTGAACCTTTACCCAATAATGCGAGTAGCGCGCCTGCGCCCACATCTCATTATTTTAAAGTCAGTGCAAAAGTTGCTGACGATGATGTCTTAAATGTGCGCCAATTCCCTAACCCCCGCGCAGGCATTGTCGGGATTATTCCGCCTGCGAGTGAATGTGTTTTATATTTAGATACATTCTATATTTTTAAAAATTCGGTGTGGGTGTTAGTCCAGTTTAATGAAGTAAAAGGCTGGGTAAATTCTGGCTTTTTGGTAGAAATGGAAAGTTGCGTGCCACCTGCTTAAACACTTGTCATTTATCGTGTTTGAGACTTTAGAAAATGGATAAAAAACGTCAGGTTTTTTTAAGTAAATTCCTTTCAAAACATCTCCGTCACACCCCTGAAGCCTTAAATTTAGTGCTACAAGTGGGTGGATGGGTATCTGTTGATACCTTATTACATCAAGCGACTATTGCAGGCGTGACTTTTAGTCTTGAAGAATTACGTGAAGTGGTAGAAAGCAATGATAAACAACGCTTTGCATTTGATGAAACAGGCTTATTGATTCGGGCAAATCAAGGACACAGTACTGCAGTTGATTTACAACTCAGACCTGTTGAACCCCCTACCGCGTTATATCACGGGACGGCTACACGCTTTGTGGCTTCGATTTTGGAACAAGGTTTATTACCGATGCAACGCCATCATGTGCATTTATCCGCTGATATTGAAACCGCGCATAAAGTTGGCATCCGTCATGGCAACCCTGTAATTTTTCTCATCGATACGCAAGCGATGCGAGCGCAACAGATTGAATTTTTTCAATCAGATAATGGTGTTTGGCTCACAGCGAAGGTATTGCCTACTTTTCTTTGTTTATTAACGTCGTCAGACAGGAATTAGGCAATAACATGCTCACAGAGATTCATATTAAAAACTTCAAAAGTTACCAAGACCAAACCCTACATTTATCCCCATTAACCTTAATGATTGGTGCAAATGCGTCAGGCAAAAGTAATGCGCTTGAAGCCTTTCGTTTTCTATGTTGGTTAAGTCAAGGACAAAAACTATCTACTTTAAAATATCGTATAGAAGACTCTGAACAAATTTTACGTGGACATATAAAGACTTTGGCTATCAAGGGATTAATCACGATAATATAGGCGGATTAAGTTTTACCCTAGGTTGCCAAACAGATGACACTGAGTGGAATAGATTAGATATTACCATCGTATTACGGGATGATGAGTTACATATTGCACAAGAAAGTATTACCGCTCCGAATAAAAATTTTCCTTTATACCGAATAGAGCAAGCTTCATCTGGTACAAGTCATGATGTGCGCGTGGCATATAACAACTTTGCCCGAGGTGGTAAAAAACCACAAATTAATTGCACAGACCAAATCACTATTTTAAATCAACTCGCAAGTTCAGCATTATTTGAATCAGGTCATAAAAAAGCACAAATAGAAATCCCACGAATTACCAAAAAATTTCAAGAATTACTAGCAAATACACTATTCCTTGATCCTATCCCCTCACGGATGCGTGGCAATTGTGCCAACTTATCTGGCGTGTTGTACACCTTATGCCAAGATAAACAGAAAAAGTCTATTATCATTGATTTTATTAAAAGCCTGCCTGAACAAGACATTAAAAATTTAACGTTTTTCCAAGATGGACGCGGACAAGTTGCTTTAGAATTAGTGGAGAATTTTGGCAATATTGAGCGTAAATGGTCGGTCGAATTACTATCTGATGGCACACTGCGCGTTTTAGCCATTGCTGCTGCTTTGCTATCTGCGCCGAGCGGTTCTACCGTTGTTATTGAAGAGATTGACAATGGTGTACATCCATCCCGTGCTAAACAACTACTCGCCACTATGTATGAACAAGCTAAACGACGCGATGTGCGCCTGCTACTCTCAACCCATAACCCCGCTTTAATGGATGCTTTACCAGAGAGCGCACTTGCTGATGTCGTATTTTGTTACCGTAATCCCAAAACGGGAGAAAGCCAATTAGTACGATTGGCAGATTTACCAGATTATATCGGTTTAGTAGTACAAGCCCCCTTAGGAGAATTAGTAACAAATGGCGTGGTTGATCGCTTTGTAAAATCCCCCACAACGCCTGAACAGAAAAAACAAAAAGCACTTGACTGGCTGGCAAAAATGCAAGGGGGACAAAGTTGAGTACAGTTTGTATTATTGACACCAGTGTATTTTTAAATTTACTCAATGTCCCTAGTAAAAATCAAAACCATGAAACAGAATTTTCAGGATTAAAAAGACAAGAAAATTAAAAGAATAAAAAATTATGTTTTTAATTGTTTTTAATTCTGCTAATTCTGAAAATTCTGTGAATTCTGATTCAGACAAAACAGAGACCTGCTAGGTTTTCAAAACCTAGCAGGTCTCTGTTTTGTTTTATAAAACTCGCCGTACTCGCGTTAAATTAACCTGAGTTCGGCGAGATTTTTAAAAAGACAACAGCTTGTCTGAATCAGGATTTTCAGGATTAAAAGATTGTCTGAATCAGAATTTTCAGAATTAACAGAATTTTCAGAATTAAAAAGACAAGAAAATTAAAAGAATAAAAAAATTATGTTTTTAATTGTTTTTAATTCTGCTAATTCTGAAAATTCTGTGAATTCTGATTCAGACAAAAAAAGACCTGTTAGGTTTTGAAAACCTAGCAGGTCTCTGTTTTATTTTATAAAACTCGCAAAACTCAAATTAACTAACATCCCCCTTCCCGTTCAATAGCTTGTAATGGCATTGGCGTAGGCGTTTGATTGCCAAGTAATCGCCATTCATAAATTGGCGTATAACTCATAATGCTTTCTACATAACTTCTTGTTTCTTTAAAGGGAATTAATTCAATCCAAACATCTGTTGGTAAACAGCCGTATTTATCCGCCCATTTGCGAGCACGGGATAATCCAGCGTTATAAGCAGCTGTGGTTAAAACAACATTATTATCTAAACGTCCTAATAAATGTCTTAAATAGCCTGTGCCTAATTGAATGTTTAATTCAGGTTGATAAATCTCTGCTTGGTTGTTAAAACTCACTTTTAACCGTTTGGCTTGTTCTGCGGCGGTTGTGGGCAAAAGTTGCATTAAGCCTAAAGCATTAGCTGATGAACGCGCATTCACGTTAAACGCGCTTTCTTGGCGGATAACAGCATAAACCCAAGCAGGGTTTAAATCTTGTTCAGATGCATAACGGATTACTGCATCATAATGTGGCGTTGGAAAACGCGCGGTTAAAGCATTAAAGGCTTTGGCTTTAGCCGCAGTTACAATGGTTTCAAAATACCAACTCCATTGATTTGCCAACGCGGTCGCAACTTTTAATTGCGCTTGCGTCATGTTTTCGGTGGCAAGTCGCCATTCTAAGCGGGCAAATTCTTCTTGTCCGACATAGTAGAGTTCTCTGGCTTTAATAATATTCAGATTTTTTTGCAGTGCTAATAATTCATTCGCGCTGACATTTAACGGTTCATCATTCAGCGCGTAGGGTTGTTTTAGCTGGTTGGCTGAGAGAAAGCCGTAATAGTCACGATGTTGGGCGAGTTTGCGATAAATGGCTTCGGCTTGTTGGACATTGCCTTGTTCAGCAAAGGCGCGGGCTTGCCAATATTCCCATGCGTTATCATCGCTATCAACTGGTGAGTACAGTGGCGCGAGTTGCAGTAAAGAATCCCAGTCTAAAGTGGCAAGACTGGCTTGTAGCGCGACTTGACGTAAGGTATCGTCAACGCTGGCTTTATTAACGGCTAATAAGCGAGTAATGGCGTTGGGCGATTCTTGCCAACTACTGCGTAACGCAAGTGTATAAGCAACATCGCTTTGTTCTTCAGCAGAAAATTGATAGCGGTCTTTTAGGGTTTGCCAGAATTGATAAGCACTGTCGGCTTCCGTGCGGGCGAGTTGTTTGATGCCGTAGCGGATAATTTCACGGGTCAACGGGGTGTCAGGATAGTTAAATGTTGCAAGCGTTGCCGTGGGATTCGCTTGCATGGTTGCCCAGCGATTGACCCATTCAAGTTCGTCTTTACTTAAGCCTTTGGCAATGCCTTGAGCTAGTTTGAAATCATTCTCAGCAATCGCATTGCGAATACGTTGCCAGCGTAACTCTTTCGTAATCTCTTGTTTATCAGCAAGGTATTTAAAAACAGGGTCACAGGCATTGGGTTGTGATTTACCGACCACCCATAAATTTTTAGCCTCGCTCAATTGTTCTGCATTTAAGGCATTTTGTTGAGTTAAAACAGCATTGAGGTAATGGCAAGCAAGTAGGCTATTATTTTGAGGGGTATATGCGCGGAGATATTGCGACCAATTTTTATCTTTAATCAGTTGATTCAGCCATGCGCGACGTAAACGCGGGGCGACAGGACTATCGGCATAACGCCCAAAAAAGGCTTGCATTTTAAGATTATCGTTCAGATGGTCACTCAGCCAATAATATTCTAAATATTGAACAATCGGATAATCTTGTAATTCTGCGATGAGACTTTGATAACGTTGGTTATCTTTAGCTTGAATGGCTTCATAGGCTTGTTGAAATTGTAGCCGTTGTTCTACCACATTAACCGCGAAAACGGGGGGGATGTTGATAAGACTAAAAATAACAAAGCCTGCTTGTTTGAACCAATGACGCATGAATTATCCTTTTATATCAATCCGCTTTTTGAAGTGTATCGGGGTGGGGTTTACGCACAATCAGGCGGGAGAAAAGCCATAAAAAGAAAAGATAAATAATCAGAAAAACAAAGGGCGCGCTAATAATCCAACCAATAAAGGCTTGTAAAATGAAAACGCCAAATTGTTCGATTAAAAAATAAAAATTGCTTTCTAATAAACGGTAAAGTAATTCTAGGGTTAAATGATTATTGGTAAAAATAATCTGTGCGCCTAATAAATTAAAGACATAAAACCCTGTAATTTGTAACGGATAAGCCAAATAATTGGCTAATTGGATAGCAACTTGATTAAGCCCAAAAAAGTAGGCAATCACCACGCATAAAACCGTCGCAACGCCTAGCATAGGCATAATGCCTAATAACACGCCCCATGCAACACATAATGCCAGTTGTGTCGGCGTAAGACCTTGTTTTAACAAGTCTAAAAATAGTGTGATGTTTTTTTGTATCCAGTTCATAAGCAGATACTCTATACCCAATGATTAACACGAAAACCGTTTATTATAAGCCGAATAGCTTAAAAACTATGCATGATGTGCATGATTTTAAACCCGTAGCCCATTATGCCCATAACGTGAAGGTGATAATAACATGACTGACGCGCTATTAACGCCACAACCGCTAGACTTAAGCCCAGAGTTTGAACAGGCTTTACATTTATTAGAAAACACTAGTTTATCGGTTTTTATTACGGGCAAAGCAGGCACAGGCAAATCGACTTTATTAAACTATTTTCGCTGTCATACCCGCAAAAAAGTGATTGTCCTCGCACCGACAGGCATCGCCGCGCTCAATGTGGATGGAATGACCCTCCATTCATTCTTTCGCCTGCCCTCTCGCCCTATTCATCCAAGCGAAATCAAAGCTATATCAGGCAAACGACGCGAGTTATACCAATCTATCGATACCCTCGTGATTGATGAAATTTCGATGGTTAGAGCCGATTTACTCGATGTTGTTGACCGATTTATGCGCCTTAATGGACGCGACCCCCTGCAACCCTTTGGCGGTGTACAAATCGTTTTCATTGGCGATTTATTCCAATTACCGCCCGTCGTGACCACCCAAGAAGAAGACCTCTTTAAAACCGTCTATCCTAGCCCGTTTTTTTTCAGTGCGAATGTGATGGAAATCCTAGATTTAACCCTGATTTCCCTAGAAAAAATTTACCGTCAACAAGAAGCCACTTTTACCCAACTCTTAAATGCCATTCGCCACAACGCAATCACAGCGAACGAATTAAATTTACTCAACACCCGCCATTTACCCGAATTTAAAGCCCCCGAATTAGCCTATTACATCACCCTTGCTACCACAAATAAACTCGCAATGGAGATTAATAACAACCACTTAGCACAACTGACTACCCCTGAACATATTTATACAGGCAAACTCACAGGGGAATTTGATGCGAAAAACACCCCAACTGACCTTGAATTAACCCTAAAAGTTGGTGCACAAGTCATGTTTGTTAAAAACGACAGTGGACAACGTTGGGTAAACGGCACACTAGGGCGTGTCATCGCGCTCTTTTCTGACTGCATTCAGGTAGAAACCAATGCAGGCGATATTTATCAAGTAGAGCCTGCAAAATGGGAAATTCTCAAATACGAATTTGATTCAAAAACCGCCCGTTTAACAACCAACGTGATAGGCTCATTTACGCAATACCCGCTCCGCCTTGCATGGGCAATGACCATACACAAAAGTCAGGGAAAAACCTTTAACAACGTCGTTATAGAACTCGGACGTGGCGCATTTGCACATGGACAACTCTACGTAGCACTTAGCCGTTGTCGTACCCTAGACGGTTTAATTCTCCGCAAACCTATCCGCATGAGTGATGTTATTGTTGATGAACGGGTTATTCACTTTTTTGAACGTTTAAAACCATGATGACAACCCCAGAAATCAATAGCAATGCCAATATTCTATTGACCGGAGAAACCCTTATTTGTCAAGGAGATTGGACGCTAAACGGACTCGGCAAACTAGAAAACGCGCTGAATAAACTCACCTTTCCCATGCTGACCCATCTCCGCATCGACGGGCAAGCCGTGCAAGCCCTAGACACAGCGGGCGCGTGTCTCCTCTGTAGCCTGCATCAACGCCTACAAGCACAAGGAAAAGCCGTAGAATTCACCCGCTTCAACTCAGAACAACAACAACTGATTAATCTCGCACAAGATTATGCCGATAACATCGCCCCCCTGCCACCGCCTGAGCAAGGATTATTCCTAGAAGACATCGGGCGACAAGTCTGGCGGGGTTTAAACGAGATTTACCATTTTCTCGCCTTTGTTGGAGAAGTCAGTATCGGCTTATGGGTTGCCTTACTACAACCGCACCGCATCCGCTGGCAAGCGGTTTTTGCCACCCTCTACAGCTCAGGTGTAACCGCGCTACCCATTGTCGGCTTAATGTCGTTTCTCATGGGCATTGTGATTGCCTACCAAGGCGGACAACAGCTAAAAATCTATGGTGCGAATATCCTTGTTGTTAATCTGGTCGGCGTGACACTATTACGAGTTTTATCCCCCCTACTCACCGCTATCATGGTCGCAGGGCGTAGTGGTTCTGCCTACACGGCTCAAATTGGTACGATGCACGTCACCGATGAAATCGACGCGCTAAGAACCTTAGGCATTGCCCCCCTAGATTTATTAGTAATTCCGAAAATTATTGCCCTTGTCATCGCCCTGCCACTCCTTACAGCATATGCGGATATTATGGGCTTATTCGGTGGAATGTTAATTTCACAATTAACGCTAGATGTCAGTTTCAGCGACTTTTTAGAACGTTTACCGAAAGCTGTTCCTATTCATCACTACCTCATTGGAATTGGAAAAACGGTTGTTTACGCGATGATTATTGCGATTGTTGGCTGTTATCAAGGTTTTCAAACCAAAGGCGGCGCGGACAGCGTCGGGCGACAAGTGACTATCAGCGTTGTACAAGCGATTTTTCTAGTCATGCTCGCTGAAGCAATCTTTTCCGTGATATTTAGCTGGGTGGGGGTTTAGTTCAATAACCTGAGTTCGGCGAATTTCTTTTAAAAAGACAACAGCTTGTCTGAATCAGGATTTTCAGGATTAAAAGATTGTCTGAATCAGAATTTTCAGAATTAACAGAATTTTCAGAATTAAAAAGACAAGAAAATTAAAAGAATAAAAAATTATGTTTTTAATTGTTTTTAATTCTGAAAATTCTGTTAATTCTGATTCAGACAAAAAAAGACCTACTAAGTTTTGAAAACCTAGTAGGTCTCTGTTTTACTTTATAAAACTCGCCGAACTCAGGTTAGCGTAGCGTATTCCACCATTTCCACCATGAAACTCTGCAAAAGTTGAGAATACGAAAAGGACTGCCAGTTTTGATTCTGACTGTTAAATATCCTCTTCCCATTTTATCAACTGCTTTAATAAGCCATAAGCCATCAAATATTCCGCATTATCTGTTGCATGAAGTTCAAGGGCTAATAGCAAGAGAATAATGGCTTTTTCGCGTTGTCCGTCGGCAGCCGCCGCACCCGCTAAGAAATAATAAATTTCATTACGGCGTAAATCGCTAGTCATATAAGCGGTAAGACTCTCTATCGGTTCATCGCCTAGCAACGCACGGACTTTTTTCCCTACCCATTCATCTTGATCCTCTAAATTTTTAAAAGACTCCAGAATAAAGGCTTTATCCGCCTCACTGTGTTTTGAACCAAATCGCCACGCAATGGCTAACATCACTAAACTCGTTCCCCCTGCGCGACTGCCGTTATAACTCTGATGCAAGGCTTTATTCACGGTAAAAGCTAAATCGTAATGTCCAAATTTAATCAAATCTGCACCGACTAATTCCAACATACGGAAATGCACCAATTTATAAGTTTTAATCAAATCCGCTAACCGTTCCTCTACATCTGGCGCGCCACTTTTTACTAACGCATCAATATACTGACCCGCATAATAAAACGGCATATCCTTTTTTAATTCCCCTTGCATCCGAGAAGACAAACGTTTTAACAGACTAATTTCGAGTTGATGTAACCCTTTTTGACGATAATAGTCTGCAAGGAATGACAAAATCGTATTTTCACTGTCTTTACCTTTGTCTTTTCCTTTAGTCCGCATCGCTATATCAATGGCTTGTTCAGGTTTACCTTCCGCTTGATAATAATCAATTAACTCACTACAAAAGTAACAAGGTTCTTGATAAGAAAGATACTTTTTAAACGTTGCTACCGCCTTATCTACTTCCTGATGACGTAAATAAAATAAGCCTAATTCAGTAACTGCAAAACCTTGCGGATAACGCTCAACCGCTTGTTGATATAAAGTTTCTGCATTTGCTTTTTTAAGCTGTTCACTGGCTTTGGCAATACCAACTAACGCAGCTGCCTGCCCACCATCTTTGGCAGAAATTAAATAACTTTTATACGCGCCTTGATAGTCCTTTTGTAGTAATTGGACTTTACCCATTCGATTAATAACAGAGTACCTTGAAAGCGGTTCAATATCTTGTGTTAAAAACTGTTTCGAAAGCGCAATTGCTTTTTCATAAGTTTTGTTTTGAATATATAACTCAGTGACTTTGTTATAGGCTGAAAAGCTGCTTGGTGAAGCCGCCAGTGCTTGCTCATAAAAGCGTAACGCAGAGGCTGTATCGTTTTTCTCCGATGATGCCCAATAATCCCCCACGAGGTTAAAAAAGGCATAACTATCCCCTAGTACAGCATGTGCCTCTTCGATAACACTGTCTTTTTTATTTAACACAAGGGCTAATCGCCATACATCAGGATTATAAGGGTCTATTTTCTTTAAGTTATCGAAATAACGCTGTATAACAGGCTCGTACATAAATACCTGATAAAAAATAATATTTGATAACAATCCTCGTGCATTAGTAATACTTTGCTGACGGTATTTATTTAACCATGCGATTAAATTTGGGTAATACTGCCAAAATTGACGTAAATATGAAGTTGTAGCGACAACGGCATAAAGACCATAACGATCTAATTTTGCCTGATACGCTTTTTCAAACAGCTCATTGATTTTGGGAAATTCGCTGGTCATGCTAAATTGCAAAGAATAAGCAAGTGGCGAATCAGGATAATAAGTTGTAATCACCTTATAAACGCGCATCGCTTCATCAGGTCGCCCTAACATATTAGATTCTAAATTGAGCCATTTAGTCGCTGCATTTTGCATGTCTAGTTCAATGATTTTTCTTAATAAATCCGCAGAGAAAAAGGCGGTTTCTTTTTGTAACGCGCTGGCTTTTTTAAGCTGTTGTTGTTGAATCTCAATTATGTTTGATAATGCGGGCTGTTCGTTGCTTGCTATCTTAAATAAGGCAAGCATCTTATCGAACAACGTTGACGGCGGGACACCAAAAAAAGTCTGCAATAAAGCGGATTGCTGTTCTAACAAACGGCGAAAATATTCTGGCGTAAAGTGTCGTTGTATCCCTACAGAACCTATTGCAATGGCATATTCTAAGCCGATTAAAAATGAAGGCTCGCTATTTTCCAAAAAGGCAAGCAGATATTGATGCGATACGTTACCCTCGCCATGCTTGCTATAATAACGCATTAATAAATAAAGATTTAATGCATCATTCGGCTGTTTTTTTAAGATTTCTGTTTCATGACGGATAAACGCTTGTAACTGAGTCATTCGGCTCATTTCGCGTTTATCAGTCACTGTTTGCGCTTGCCACGCATTTAATGCCATTGCAGGATAATCTAAGGCAAACAATAACAAACCGCGCTGATAACTATCACGGGGCAAACTCGCCTTAAAAGCTTGTGCTAATAAATAACTTGCAGTCGCCTGCGTCGCAAATTCATCCGACAACTGCAAATTATTTTGCGTCGATTTAAAAAATGCTAACCATGACCATAACTCACTAATCGTCAACAAATTAGCGGGCGATGCTTTACCCGCGAGCATTTGCTGTTCTACGGTCTGCATGGTGGTAAAAATTTTTTCATAATCAAAATCTTTAAAGAGATTATCTAACTGAAAATCATACGATTCACTGCCAAGCTGTAAAACAGCAGGAAAATCGCGCGTAACTCCCACCATAACGTTAGTTAATTCACTGAGATTTTTATCAATTTCCTCTGCTTTTGTCGAAAGCGTTGCTTGATACGATTTAATATTCGACGTATTCCCTTGTTTCACTTGATAAGTAATCAAATAACGCCATTCATCTAACTGCTTACTGTCATAGCGAATTTGTAACAAATCCTCTTTTAAAAACAACTTACTGTATTGCAAAACGGCAATAATCCCCCCTTGCACAAAGCGGGCATCAAATGGCAAGGCATAAGACAACTGAAAATCTGCAATTATCTCATCAGGCGTTTTAGCAACCGCTAATGTTGGCAAGTTAGATGTTTTTTGTGGGGCATCAAAGGGCAGATAAGGCACTACTATTGACTCGATATAAGCCGTTATTTGATTTTTATACGGATTATCAATGGTCACCAAACCTGCGAATAAGCCGATTAAAGTCAATAATATCAACCAAACAGGATGGACACGAAAAGCCCTTGTTGGGGTGGGCGTTGCGTCGCTTGACGTTACCGTTTTCACGGTTTGAGTCGGCAGGCTTAAACCTTTAGCGTAAGACCGCTTGTCATAAACCAAATTGGTTCTAATCTTACGTAACCGTTTGGCTAATAAATGGAAATCACTATTTAAAATTTCTAAAACGAAATTCGATGGAATATTTAACTGATTGATTAATTTATCCCGCAATTGCTTATCAGACGACGCGGAACGCAATCCAAAAGTCCTTTTAATCCCAATCACATATAAAGGATGTTCAGGCAAATACTGTACATTTTTCCGCCCAATATAAACCCGCTTAATGGTTGGCTCTTGCGCAAATTGTTCCGCAAGGGCTTGGATTTGTTCCTCTGTTAAATGATGTGCAAGTAAAACCTCATTTTGTCGTACAAATTGCCGTTCTGCATACGCTCGTTGTTCTAATAAGGCTCGCTCTTCTGCCAACTGCTGATAACGTACTGCCTTGTCTTTTTGCTGTTGTTTTTCGAAAAATTGTGCAATCAAGCCATAACCATCAATTAACCAACGTGGCTCTTGCTCAACCGCTTTTTCAATACAAGTAACGCCTTTTTCTTGTTGATTCTCTAAAAGAATCCGCCCAACTTGATAATAAGCCGCTGTAGAAAATTCAGCGTCATTTAACAAGCGTTTATATAAAGGAAATGCTTGTTTATCGCCTTCAATTTCTGCGGTTGTCTGTGCTAATAGCCATAACTCCCTTGATTGCAAAGGGTCTTGCTTTTCCTGAGCCTGTAAAATTTCTAATAATTGTGCAGATTCCTGCAAATGCAAATGGCGTGCTTGCCACTGCTCGCTGATATTCTCCTGCCATTGTTGATTAAATTGTGTTTGTAAAACTGCCAAATGTGATTTAAGTAATACATCCGCAGCGGTTTCCGTAACAGGCTTAGGAATCACGGCGGTTTCACCCAGTGCGGCTAAACGGTCTTTTAACGCGGGATGCGTGTCTTCTATCCCTGTTTCAATGTCTAACTCATCCTCCAACCACTGCGAAACTAACGCAGATTGGCTATAACTTTGTGTTAATGCCTTGGGGAGTAAAGGATATAACGCGGGAGGTGTAGGCTTTTTATCCGCCAATTTATACAAATTTTTCCAAAACTTTTCTTCTAAAAATTGCCCTTGAATAGAACTATTAATCAATGCTTCTGCTGTTGTGCGAGACCCCACCACATCCGCCGATGCGCGGTCGGCTTCATACTCATTCGCCCGTGCTAACACAAAACTATACGCAGAAAAAAATGGAATATACCAATTAAAAAATCGCCGAAATAAAACCATGCCCCAACTATCATTTTGTGCAAGGACATCCATCAAGCGATACCACGATTGCCGAATACGATAAATCCACGAACCAAATTTATTATGTGCGCCTGACAAATGCCCATATTCATGCGCTAAGACCGCCGTAAATTGTTCAGGCGACAGCGCGTGCATAAATGGTAAACCAATCAATAAATAATTCTTTTGCCAGCCAAAAATCCCAAGACGCGGACGTTGCATAATGCCCGCATTAAACCGATTATCGACCAAAACTTGATGAATCTTAGGCCCTTTTAACTGCTGACGAATATCATCTAATACGTCAAATAAAGCAGGAACTTGCTGACGTTTTAAAGGAATACCATCAGGGGGAGGCAAACGTACCCACAAGGCTTGAAAGACAAACACAATAACAATGAAAAGCCCGATAATAAATTTGGCAAATAATGCAGCGTGATGGCTAACAATAGCTAAATAAATCAACGCGCCTAAACCAAGAAATAACAAGGCAATTATCAAAAACACATAGGCATAACCTAAACCCGCCAACAACGCGACCCGCAACTTATATTTCTGCGGATATTCCTTTGCAAAAACCGTTAACCGCTCGACGAGGGCGTTAAATTCTGCTTTTTCCATAAGTTCACTACCTTGATTATTAAAGTTTTTTAGTTAGGCATGAATCATGACAAAATAACACTTCATTTTCAAGGGGTTTTATAACAACTAAATTTAAACAAGCTGAACACAAGAATAGTGATAATGTAGAAAATGCCTATATTTATTAAAATAACCGCCAGTTTTAGCTTTGACGCAATCCGAGAAATCACAATGTCCCGTTATATCAATCCTTATACTGATTTTGGTTTTAAAAAACTCTTTGGCGAAGAAGCAAACAAAGACTTATTAATCGACTTCTTAAACCAACTACTCCCCGCCCACCACCAAATTCAAACCCTACAATTTAAAAATACCGAAAAACTCCCCCTCTACGCCGAAGACCGCAAAGCCTTCTTTGATGTTTACTGCACCAGTCCTAACGGCGAAAAATTCATCGTTGAAATGCAACGCGCCCGCATGGATTACTTCAAAGACCGCGCCTTGTTTTACGTCACTTTCCCCATTCAAGAACAAGCCAAAAAAGGCGTATGGAACTTTAAACTTTCTGCGGTTTACTTCATCGCTATCTTAGACTGCTTTATTGAAGAAGCTCCTGAAGCAACTGACTTTCGCCAAGATGTCAGCTTAAAAAACCAACACGGACAAATTTTCTACGACAAACTTCATTTCTGCTTTTTACAAATGCCTTTATTCAATAAAAAGGCGGAGGAGTTAGAAAATCACTTTGAAAAATGGATTTACTTTTTAAAAAACCTAGCGAATTTAGAAGAGATACCGAGAATATTAAACGAACCTGTTTTTAAGAAAGCGTTTGAAATTGCGGAGCTATCGAATTTAAAACCGCGACAAGCGCAACAATATCGCCGTAGTTTAATGAATTACTGGTCGAACAATGCAGTGATAAACACCGCTTTTGAAGATGGCAAGGCGGAGGGGTTAGTCGAAGGGATAACGCAAGGCGAGGTCAACTTATTACGCAAATTACTAGAAAAGCGTTTCGGTCAATTACCGCAACACATTCAAGAAAAATTAGCGCAAGCCTCAGCGCAACAATTGGAAGGTTGGACAGATAAACTTTTAGAAATTCAACAACTAGAAGAGCTTTTTAAATCCTAAATTAATCTGAGTTCGGCGAGTTTCTTTTAAAAAGACAACAGATTGAATGTTGTAGGGTGGAATAGCGAAGCGTATTCCACCTTGAAATTCTGCAAAAACTGAGCAAAAACTGATTATAAATCGTATGGTGGAATACGCTTTGCTATTCCACCCTACATTTTTTTGTGAATCAGGATTCAAAAGCGCGTGCCTACTAAGGTGCCCACGGCATTATTTGCCGCATTCCCTGCATGACTGGTGAAACTGTGTGTGACATCGCACCGACATCACGACTCATATAACGCACACCATAATCCATTGAAACAGTTGCATTACGCATAACTCGCATATCTTCCGACATCGTGTGCATATCGCCCGACATTAGTCCCATGTTGCCAGACATTGTTTGCATATTTCCTGACATGCCATGCATATCGCCTTGCATCGCCGCCATATTCACCGACATCGTACTCATATCCGTTGACATCTGTTGCATATTAACACTCATGACAGACATATTATTTGCCATTGTCGCCATATTGCTATGCATAGAATTCATATAAGTTTCCATTTTTCCCATATTCAACGACATACTTTGCATGGCATTTTCCATTACATTAATCGTGCGATACAAATTGATACCAATCAAAACCGCTATGATAGTAATTGGAATCAATAAAAACATAATCAACCGATGGCGTTTTTCACTGGCTTCATGTCGTTCAACCTGTGCACGGTGTTTCTTTTCCTGCAACCGCATGGCTTGCGCTTGCCGAATGTCTCGCCGTTGATTTTGCTCTTCAAGACGTGTAAAGGCTTGTTGCAAACCATCAACTAACGCCGTAATCGCTAAACGGGTTTCTTGACTAGATTCTGTCACTTGAGGGGTAGATTCTGTGCTCATTGCTCATTGACCGCCTATGGGTTATGTCGTTGGGTTAATTAATTGCGCAAATTATGCTTAAAACGCGATTACCTCGCCAAACTCAGTTTAATCACAAATTAACGTCCTACCAAGCCTAACGAGCAAATAACCTGCGGTTCTTGCAAACTAACTGACTCATGCACAATACATAAACGCTTTTCATGAAACCGCAATATTAAATACTCGATTAACTCCTCATCACTCACCTGATGACGATACTTATAATGTAACTCTTCTTTTATTTCAGGATACAAAGGATAACTATTTAATAACTCTAAAATTTCAGGCAATTCAGGATAAAATAACAACAATTGTTCACTCACTAATGCTTTTAACTGATTGTAAACTTTAAACTTAATTCCTCTTAAATTCCCCGCGCCACTGCCTGCGTTATCATCATCATCCCCCATTAATGTCTGAACCGTGGTTTTAACTAACTCAAAATGAGCTTCAGGACGTGCAAGTGCAGGCGTATCAGGGCGACAACTGGCAATTGTTAAAATTGCTTTTGGCGAATCCGTCACAATCTTGCCCGACGCATCAATAAACGCCAACGCATCGCCCCCCATCGGCGTATTTAAATACACAACCGCCCCCGCTTCTGTATGCGCTTTAGCCGTATGAATATGAGGCGGTAAACGCGGAATTTTATATTTTAAATCAGGATTATCCTTAATCGCTTTTGTCCAAATCGCATAAGCCTCAGAAATTAAATCGACCTCGTGGTCAACCTCATCATCTAAACTGCCTGCTTTTTCATGATACAAATTCACTAACAGCGTTGATTGCGTCTCATCCTCAAAAAAGGCTTCATCTGTGCCAATCACTTCCGCATTTTCCTGTAACCGTAAACGCAAACGCTGGCGCAAATTAATCAAACTCTCTACCCCTTCGGCAGGCAAAAACGAATAACACAAAATTTCACTATTCTGCTGTCCAATTCTATCCACCCGCCCAACCCGCTGAATTAATCGCACAATTGCCCACGGCAAATCATAATTCACTACAATCGACGCATCTTGTAAATTTTGCCCCTCCGATAACACATCGGTTGCAATTAATACCCTGATTTCATTTTCTATTTTATCCGTCTTACCATGACTAACAGGACTAAATCGACGCGCAAACTCACTCGGGTTATCACTCTGTCCTGTCACAGCTTCAACACCTAAAACCCCTTTATTTTTAAAAAATTGGGCGAGATAAAGTGCTGTATCTGCAAACTGCGTAAATACTAAAATCTTTTCTGTTGGATGCAATTCAGTGATTAAATGCACTAACGTTGCTAATTTAGCATCTTGCTGATAATTCACCTGCCCACAACGCTGTAAAATACTTAATAACTGCATCGCATCCGCGTTTAAATGCTCACTTAACAAACCCGAAAAATGCTTTGCGGCTAACCAACGAAACCGCCCTTTTACCTGCTGATAATCCCCATATAACGCCACTGCCCGCTGTTTTAACGCACTTAATGACCACGTATCGACTAACTCATTTTCAACAACGGTATCGCCATCATTTTCAATATCTCCCGCTGATTTATGCAAAAAATCAACATCATTATCAGCCACTTGTGCATCAAAATTTGTCACCGCTAACGGCTCAGTTCCCAACGGCACAGGCAATTGATTTTCTAGCGCGTGCAACATCACAAAATTACGTAAGACATGCCGTTCAACCGAATACAAAAATGCTGATTCACTACTTTCTAAACGTTTAAATAAATTAGTACGGCAAAACCCCATTAAACGCTTACCACCCCGATTTAAGTCACGGATAATTTTCTCTTCTTCCGTTGTCATATCTACCGTAGGCACTAAATATTTTACATCCCCCAACCCATAACGTGGCAAATACAACTGACTTAATAAATCAACGGTTTCCTGTGCATACAAATGCCCATAAGCCGTATGCGAACCCACAGAAAAAGTTAGCGTTTTCGGCTTCCGTATTGGAAAATAAGCCCGTTCTTGATTTTCTAACAATAAATAAGAAAGCTGTCTCTCCGTGTCGAATAACGTGTAATTTTCTTGGATAAAACTACGGGTACGACGTACCATATAAAGACGCATTAACTCCCGCCAATCATCAGGATAAGGACTCAGCGTAAATGCCGCTAAAGAATATTCACCATGTTCTTTTAAACGCCGTTTTTCATCCTTAGTCGCCTTTTTTAATAAAACTTCAGGGCGAATCCCTAAATTCTTATCCACAGGAACAAATAACCCCAACTGATTGGCAAGGTCTTCATAAGTCTTATTATAAGGGGTTGCAGACAGTAAAATAACCTTACTATCATTTTTCGCCAAATACTCACGAATTGCTTTATAACGTTTGCCTTCTTTATTCCGTAAATTATGGCTTTCATCAATAATCACCAAATGATAACGCTTTAAATCAGGCAAGGCGTTAATCACTTCAGAAAGGGATAAAACATGACTCATTTTTAAAAAACGGTCACAATAGCCTGTTTTCCACATACTCACGAGATTTTTAGGACAAATGATTAACGTTTCTAAACGATGCACTTCCTCAAAAATTTTCGCCAAGACCGTCGCCATCATGGTTTTACCCAAGCCGACCACATCCGCCAACAATACCCCGCCCCGCTGTGCCAAATGACGTGCGGCTAACTTAACGGCAGTGACTTGATAAGGAAATAATTTTTTACGAAAATCGCGCGGGATTTCGAACTCATTTAAACTAATTCGCGCTTCTTGTGATAAATGATAAGCAATTTTTAAATAAACCTCGTAAGGCGTTACCGCTTGTTCAACCCAACTTTGTTCAATTAATTCAATCAAACGTTGTGAAATATCTTCACAATACCTTGTTTCCCAACGTTCATTAAACCACGCAATTAATTTTTCTCCGACTTCAGAGCCTTCAACATCAACGTTTAATTCTCCCTGCCCTGATAACCCTGAATGGGTTAAATTGCTACTGCCTAAATAACTGATTAATGGCTTAAAATCATCTTCACGGAACAATAAATATAATTTTGCGTGTAGGGAATGTTTCAGAAATAAGCGGATTTTTAATTTTTCTGTTTTTAACTGCTCGACCAACTGTTTTAATTGCTTTTCGAGCCGATTGGAAGGAATAGAACGGATTAACTGTTCATAAAATTCAGTCATGACGACATTTAATAATTTTTTTCTTTCTGACGGGTCGGGCGTTTCCTCATCTCTTAACCCGTAACGCACGCGCCAACTGGGGATATTTGCCTGAGCCTGAGCCATACCGATTAAAACACGGCAACATTTCCCCTCGCCACCCTCTAATTTATCCACATAATCCGCAAGATGCGCCCAACCGCCTAGATTAAAATAACCGATACAGAAATCAGCCCGATAAGCAACCGCAAGGCTTTTTTGCAAAATCGGGAGAAGTTTTTCATTGATATTGTCGAATAGAGTTGTCATAGGGGTATCTCATTGATTTTTTAAAAAAGACTGTCTGAACCAGAATTTTCAGGATTAAAAGATTGTCTGAACCAGAATTTTCAGAATTAACAGAATTTCCAGAATTAAAAAGATAAGAAAATTAAAAGAATAAAAAAATTATGTTTTTAATCCTGTATTAAACACTGTCTGAATCAGAATTTTCAGGATTAAAAGATTGTCTGAATCAGAATTTTCAGAATTAACAGAATTTCCAGAATTAAAAAGACAAGAAAATTAAAAGAATAAAAAATTATGTTTTTAATTGTTTTTAATTCTGCTAATTCTGGAAATTCTGTGAATTCTGATTCAGACAGTCTTTACAATCTTCAAACGCTCAATTTGACATTATCTAATTAGATAATAAACTGTCCTCATAATACATAATAGATGGTCAAATGAAAAAAGGTTATTTCATGAAGATACTCGCTTGTTTAGTTTCTGATGTTGACAATAATATGATTGCACCGTTTTTAGAGTACATGATTCTTTATAATAAATTAGATGGTGAAACGAAAGAACAAGAAAAACAGCGTACAAAGCAAGTTGCACAGATACAAGATACGATTAAATTTCTTTGGGAGCATAACGGGGCAATGAATCTTCCTCCGTTAGTATAACCTTATAAAAACTGTGAAGTTAGCATTATTAAAATTAGTCTTGCTGATAAATTAGTCAGAATTGCATTTAAAACTATTGAAAATGAAATTTTATTGTTAAATGTGGTTGAGAAACCAAAACGTTATGAAAAAGCACTAAAAGCGAAAATTGACAAAGAAATTCAACTATTTTTAGATGATGCAGAGCAATATTTAGCCTTTTATTTAAAAAACCGTCATAGTATTGACATCACAGAAAAAGCAATCTCTTAGAGAATACTTTTTCAGCCCTACAATGAGATGTTGTGGGGCTATGGCTTAACAAGAGAGATTCTTGATTATGAAAGTAAAAGATTATTCTGCCGTTTTGGTAACTTTAGACGAAGTTAAACAACATCCTAAATATCAAGCGTATGTTGATGAGAATCGAGCACGTCTTCATTTAGCGGAAATCATTCACAATGCACGGGTTGCACATCATTTAAGTATGAAAGAGTTGGCAGAGAAAGCACACACAACGCCCGCCGTGATTAGTCGTATAGAAAACGCCCAAGTTTCAGCAGGTATTGATGTTATTTATAAAATAGTTAAAGCATTGGGAATGAATAAGTTAGTGCTTGAGTTTTGAGCGTTGGTTTATCAGAATCAGGATTTAAAACACTGTCTGAATCAGAATTTTCAGAATTAACAGAATTTCCAGAATTAAAAAGATAAGAAAATTAAAAGAATAAAAAATTATGTTTTTAATTGTTTTTAATTCTGCTAATTCTGGAAATTCTGTGAATTCTGATTCAGACAGTCTTTAATCCTGATTCAGACAGCGTTTAATCCCTAAATTTCTCCAGCACGCCCCGTTTCACTTCCTCCGCGACTAACGGGAAAGTGTTTAAAATATGAGTTAATTCTTCGTCAGTTAAACCATAAAGATGGGCGATTAAGGCATCGAGTTCGGCGCGGAGTTGGGCGCGTTGGGTGGGGTCGGTTTGTCCTTGCAGGTCTTTAAACCCTGTCGCGTTTAGTTCGGCGCGTAAGTCGTCGTAGTCGGGTGTGGTGCAGATAAGTTGCGCGGTTCGGCGGACGATTTCGTTAAATATCGGGTCGGTTGCGGTTAGGCGAGGAATAACCAGTTGATAGACATAAAACATATTGCAATGTGCAGTCACTTTTTGGCGAATTAACCAATCAATAACAAAACTATTAAACAGTGCAACTATAAATAACAACATTTTGTTTTCTTTAGGTTGTATAGAGTTAATTAGCGTATTTCCTAAAAAAATATTTTTAGGCAAAACAGTTGCAATCATTGTTCTTTCATTCGTACTACTCGCAACATCACGAAATCCTATCCGAAACCCCTGATAATCCAGTTTTTGCCCTGTATCTGTTTCTTTTCCCAGTAAAACCTTTCTAGCTTCTTGTTCATCAACCCAATAACGCGGTTCACCCCACAAATGCGTAAATTGATGAATCATTTT